>NZ_JBFUGY010000047.1:0-57621 GCF_056402655.1 Bradyrhizobium sp. P3_C3
GGACTTACGTGCGCTTGCTAGGCCCGGGCGGCCTACTCACTCAATAGATCAGGGTAAAGGACAACCAGCCCGAGAGAAGCGCGCAAAAACCAATTCCCACATAAGGCAATGCAAGGCGCATCGGGTATTCCCTCCGAGTCGCGAAATATGCCGCCAATCTTTGATGGCAGTTGGCCAGCGACAACGAATCTGAAGTTGTATCTTCGGGAGGAAAGAGGCAGCCAACTGCCGCGGCCTTAGTTCATCTTGCGCCTGAGCTTCCGAACGATCTCACGAAGCTCAGCGACATAATCCTCAATGATCCGCCGCGCTTCCTCCAAGCGAGACGGCTTGGGCTCTTTGGGCTCGCTCTGTTCCTCAGGCTTTCCCATGAGGCCCAGCGTGTCTGATGGCGGCCAGCGTCTCTTGATCTAAATCAAATCAGGCCGAGCCGCCAACTGAGGCGGCCTCAAATCGTCAATATTAGCCAAACGATTAGGCCAGCGTTCACGGTGCCTACGGTGACAATGCCTGCCTGAATAAGTCGCTCGGTCATGGCGTTCCCTCGCGAATTTGAGGGAAAATTATGCACCAACTAAAATTAGGCACCAACTAAAAGTGGTGTCCATGCAGATTGTGCCACTTCTAAGTTCCGTCACGGACCTTGCGTTCGAGCATGGCCGTCTCGACCTGATCGGCGAGAACCGTAAGATGGCTGGCCAGCTTCTCGAACAAGTCCCGCTTGGCTTTGTCAGTAGCAAGATCGCTGATGAGCTTGCACTCGGCCGCGTCGGTCCGCAGCTTTTCCAATTGCGCTTGATAGTCCCGCATAGCACGCCCCGCCGCGTACCTCTCCCTCGGCTGAATTTTACCACAGCCTTAGGCGCGCTGTCAGCGCTCACTTTGGCGGCTGCAACCCGGGGGACTTGAGCCATTCGCTTATATGCGAGCCGGTCTCAGCCTGTCTGGCTCTGCGGATAAGGGTTTCGCGCTCAGGACCGCGCGGGAGCTTCTTCGCTTGCTCGCTCAGGCGTTCGGCTTCTGCGGCAAGGCGCTCTTCGAGGGATTGGTTTGCTTGAACCGGCGACGGTGCTTCATGATTGGCCTCGTGCATACGGGTCCTAACCGTAGGGTTTGCAAGCACAATTTAGCCTGTTCCGCGCTGGGCGGCATTAACATGCTTGAAAAGCTAGTTTGGCCGCGACGGTTCGGAGCTCGGCGAGCTCTCCGCCCATCTGGTGGTCTAGGCCGAGGTTGGACGGAGAGCCGCGCGCCGGAGCCCCGTCGCATGACATGCTAGGAACGTGCCATGACAGCTGAATGAAGCTGCTGGCGCGACTCAGTGGATGTTGAACTTAAGAGGACGGCGAAGCTCTACAGCGCGCTCAGCCTGATCCTTCTTGCAGAACTGGTTTTCGGCCTGCTCGAACCTGGCTAGTTCTTTCTGCGCGCGCCTCTAGGAGGCGATTGCGCCGAGCTGCATCGCGCTGTGCGTTTTCCGTCATTGGCCGGATTCCTCAAACTACAAACGGCACCATCCCCAGATAGGCCGGACCACGGCAAAGGTTCGGTGGAAACTGCGAATTTCTGACGGCGGCGCGAGCACGGAAAAAAGCCACTGTGATTACGCCACTTGGCCCGGAAACAGGCCAATGCGAGCCACAAGACAAGGGCCGCTGCCTTGGTACAGCGGCCCTTCTTCCGGGTTTCAAAATTTACGAAATGAAATCTGCCAGCCTCCCCGGTTTTGCCAAGTTTTCCCGAATACCTCTGTTCCGTCAATAACATTTGTGAGGCGCGCCGGAGGAAACGGCTGCGGATAGCGGGGCAGAAGGCGCACGCACCGGGACTTGCCCGACGCGCCACTACCGAAGTTTCCCGGCAGCTGGTCGGCACCTTGTTTCGGGAAGTGACCGGCTCAAAGGAACCGCAACGGTGGCGAATATTTGAGTGGTCGCCGGCTCCCGGCAGAGCTGGCGGAGCGGCCCCGGTCTACCGCCTTGAACCCCTGCAGCCGGGGCCGTTTTCTTCGCCTGTGTGTTGTATCGGAGTACCCTAGACGTCCCGCCTCAGGTCTCTAGCCCGGTGGAGGCCGCCGTGAACGAGCGAATGTTCATCGTGCTAATTATCCTGCTGGGCATGATTGCACCGGCATTGATGGTCCTCGCACTGCTCTATCGCTGACGCGGCCGCGACGGGAGGCCTGGGACAGGAGCCGGGACGCCGGGGCCGCGAGCGCGCGGCTTGTCACGCGCACTGGCAGCACCCTCTGCTTTCGGTGCGTCCGCGCGCTCTCAAATGATACCTTGCCACATTAAATTTTTGGGGTAGCCCGCCCAACACGTCTTCAATAGGAACGCTGGCGTTCGACAGCATTTGAATCACGCTTCGCGCCGGTCCAATTCGTCCCGGAGCGCTTTGCACATCGTGACTGCGCGGCTCCAGCATGCTCGCGACCCTACCGCTGGAGCCRCCTTTTTTGGCGCGGTGAGGGTCACAATCTTCGTTCGCTTTAGGCAGATCGCGACCTGACCGGGGCCCATATGAATAATCCAAACAACAACCCCAATTGCGACAGCGACAAGTGCCGCTACTCCGCGGGAGAGGTCCGGAGCTACCCCAACAGCCATACTCCGCTGACCCTGTGCAGAACGTGCCGGGCTCACGAGAGTGCGCGTAGGAGATACAATACTGGCCGTCTGCAGGTGCAGGAAGAGAGCAGTGAAATGCCTGCAACATCGCCAAAGACGGAGCGATCCTTGTGCCAGCCGATGCCGGCGCCGGGCGCGTACTCGGTCACGAGGACCTGCTGGAAGTTGTGAGACGCAAGGGCCGGCCAAAGCTTCGGCACGGGTGCGGAGCGCCGTCAGGAATTCCGGCATGTCGTCGGTTCTTGTGAGGCCGCCGCCGTTGACATCATAGCGCCGACCAAAAGAAATGGTGCGGCTTTTGCCGGTGAAGCCGCGGAATTCAAATTCTCTGAACGGGAGCTTCTCAATATCAGCCAGAAGCGCACGCTCTTCATCAGCAGAGAGAAACTCCGGCTGATACTTCATACCTTCCGGCAGGAAAACGCCTCCGAAGAGATCGAGGGTTGCGTTACTTTCGGGCACTCGATTCTTTCCGTCCCTTGGAGTTGACGGGCTTGCGGTCGCCCCCGGTCACGCTGCCCCGCTTTCGCTTTTTTGTTCGCCGTCTTGCGGCGATCCTGAGAAAGCGAACGGCTCACATCATCGCCTTCCTTGATACGGCCTCGCATCGCGGCGAACATACTCGCCGTGGACAGGAAGCGATCTTCACGAGCAGCTGCGCGCGGCTCATGTTGATGCGATCATCGTCACCGGCGGCGAGACCGATGTCTGCGTGCTGGCCACCGTGCTCGGCGCCGTCGACTGGGGATACCGCGTCATTCTTGTCACTGACGCACTGTGCAGTTCGGCTGACGAAACGCATGATTCCATGATGAACATCTACATGAACCGCTTCGGGCAGCAGGTGGAATGCCTAACGACCGAAACGCTTCTCGGCAGCTGGCCGGGCAGCGCCAGGGCAAGGCTTGTAAAATGAGTAAATCCTACCTCGTGCAGATTCTCCTGCCGAAAGAGCAGGAGACGGAGAGCCGGTTTCGCAACGCTGGTTCGAGGAATTCCTGGAAGAAATGACCGGAAAATTCGGCGGCGCGACCAGCTTTGTCCGGGCGCCCGGCCAGGGCCTATGGCGCAGCGGCCACGAGACCGAGCGGGACAATATCGCGGTCATCGAAGTCATGGCGGCAAAGCTCGCACCCGAGTTCTGGCGCACCCTGCGCGAGCGGCTGGAACGTGAGCTTTCGCTGGTTTCGGAGAGATGCGTCTGGAATCCGGCCGCCGTGTCGATTATCGCAGCCGCCATGGTGGCGGCGAACTGGAACGCGCGCATCACCGTGTGCGGGTTCGCTCTCTTCATCGCAGCATCCATCGCATGGATCGCCAACGGGATATTTGAGCCGAAGAACTGGCTCATCATCCAGAACGCCGTTCTTCTTGTGATCAACCTGCTGGGCGTATGGCGCTGGCTGCCGCGCGCCGGCAAGGAAGCTGCCGCGTCTCGGCCTGCGGATCGCGCGGCCCGGTAAAGGTTCAGGCCTGCTTCCTGTCTGAAATGGCCCGGCGTGCGAGCGCAGCCTCCCCCGCCTCGGTCAGAGCGCCGATCGACGTCTGCCCTTTCCTCGCGCAGGCGACTATGCTGTCGGCAATCAAGGATCTTAATTCGTGATCAGCCCCGTCCGGTCTGGCGTCGCAGATCCGCTCAAGCGCGGCTTCCATGTTGGCGAGTGTACGGCGATCGAAGCTTTCAAGGATCATGGCGCTTCTCCTATCCCGGCTGAACGAACTCCAAAGCCGGAAGTTCCAAGTTGGGAACCGACGTTGGAAACAAGCGGCATTCCCGATTATTGGACCTGAATGACGCGAAAACTCAGGTTTTTACAGACGTCACAGGGCTTTTTTGATCTCGATCTCCGCGCCGTCGATGGCCGAACCTCACCCAGCTGGCGGTGGCATCGACAAAATTCGAATTGGTAATTTGCGACCGCAAATAGGGTCTTAGCGTGCCGGCGACGCTTCTCGCTGGTGCCGACGATGTAATCGAGTGACGTGAGGCATCGGGTGGCTAGCGGTGTTAATTTGCTCAGCTTGCGTTATGCCACTCATCCTAAGCAGACATACAAATTGCGGTTGCATCGCCGTTGGCCTTATTCTTTGGTATTTGGCTGGCCGGTGGTGGTGTGGTCTTCCACCTTCCCTTCGCTCTTGAGCTTTGCGGCTCTGTCCTCGTTCTTCTTTGCTGACTCTTCCTTATCGCCTGGAGTAGCGCATTGCGAACCGGCCTTGAGATCGCCCCTCACTTGGGCCTCGTCGGCTGAGTTCTGCTGAGATTTATCCTGCTGGAGCTTGTCCTCGCATTGCTCGGCCGATGCCGTGGCGGCGACGCAAGAAAAGGTCATTGCGAAAGCGATTGCGATCGATCGATGCACGGCGGGGTTCCCTGATATTGGCTATTTACGCCGCAGCGAACGAGCCCGGCGCGGGTTCATTGAACTTAGTATCCTTCGCAAGGTTCCGGACGCTGTCGGTTGTCCCCACCATCCCAGTCGCGGGCATGGCGCTCATCCTCGGCATCGACCGGTTCATGAGCGAGGCCCGCGCTGGTCAACGTGATCGGCAATGGCGTGGCGACGATCGTGATCTCGCGGACCGAGGGCAAACTCGATCTGGCCCGACTGAACGCAATCCTCGAAGGCCGAGCGGCAGGCGCCGACGAGGAGGCAGTTCCGACGGATCTGGTCGACGGCACCCCGCTGCCCTCTCGCAATCAGGCTTAGTCCCGTCCGCCTGCCAAGGCGGCATACCACGCCCCGGTTCTGGCACGCGCATTGAAATCGGCGCGCGCAAACGTCGACGTCGCGCTGCAGTCGACGGAGCGGCTGCAACTGGAATATGGCAATGCCCTCTGGCTGCGATGAACTCCGGTAGAGCAATCGCCTAAATGACGATCACCTGGCCGCATGGCTCGGACGAATAGATCAGCTCCATCTGCGCCGCCCGGTTGGTGAGGACGGCGCGTTGATTGATGTAAGCCTTGTCGGTGATCTCRCCGGCCGCCAGCGAGGGCGGTTCGTCAAGGAGCGTGAAGGCGCAGATACGTTCGCTGCTTCCGACACTGGTATTGTAAGTTCGGAGGCATTGTTGGAGAAAAGCGATCACGCCGGGGTCGCAATTCAGGTTGCCATCGGCGTTGGCGGCGTGCTGCCTGGCCATGACCGGATTCAACCAAGTCAGCACAGCGCAGAATTGACGATTTTCGCCGGCAATGACGACGTCCTGCACACCGGGGGTGGCCGCCAGTGCCGCGGCCCGAATATTGCCGACCGCCACCCATGTCCCGTTGGCGAGTTTGAAGTTTTCGGAAACCCGGCCGGTGAAGCGCAGACCACGGCTCGGGTTGGCAGGATCGACGAACGAGATGGTGTCGCCGACCCGGTAGAACCCCTCTTCATCGAAGGCCGCCGACGTCAAATCCGGCCCGCCGAGATAGCCTGGCATCACGTTAGGGCCGCGCACGCGGGCCTCAAAAGTATCGCCGGCGGGGATAAGCTTCAATTCCACCCCGGGCGCCGGAAGTCCCAACTCACCCGGCGTGTGAGTCGCCCAATGCGTGGTGGCGATGGTGGGCGCCGTTCGGTGGTGCCGTACCCTGCCGCTTTCGGCGGACTATAGGCATCGTCCATCGCGATGTAACTTATCTTGCGGCCGTTGATGCCGCCCTGATCGTTGATCGACTGCACGTAGGCCGACACGCCCTTACCGATCAGGCCGATCGACGATGCGGGACCGCAGAACGGGAATATCCCGCCGATGTTGATTTCGGTGGCGCTCACGCCGGACTCATCGGCCGTCAAGGCCGGCTGAGGCGCGCTTCTGCCGATAGCTTCTACAAACGGCTGACACCGCGGGAAGCAACACCATCAATCTAACACAACAGTTCCTGGCCGAGATGCTGGGCGTGCGGCGCACCTCGGTCACAGAGGTCGCAAGAAGAGTACAGAGCACCGGCGCCATCCACTACGCCCGTGGAGAAATCAGCATCCTCGATCGGCAGATTCTGGAACGCTTATCTTGCGAATGCCACACGACGCTGGTGGAGCAACCGAAGAGCTTGAGCAGATAGGTCGAAGCAGTCTCTGGTAACAACGCCTTCCGAGACGGCCTTGCTATGTCTTCTTCCCAACTTTAACGTCTGCCCGGGAAAGAAGTACGAGGCGTTTCGGTGAGCAAGGTCCGCGAGTACATCGATTTTTGGGTTGAGAACAGTTTTCACGCCGCGGAGCAATATTCGACGCCCGGCGCAACGTGCACGATCTCGTGCGCCGCCTCGTCGAGGGGGCAAGCGGTCAAGGTGTCTCTGAGGAAGCCATGATCAACGAAGTTGGCGACCTAACGAAATACATAAGAGACAAGCTTTCCGCCGCTAACGAGGCAGAAAAAGAGACCGGAGCAAATGAGTTCGATCTTCGAAAGATCGGATGACGCCCGCGTCGCCCGGCCTATTTTGCACCTGCGAGTGACCAGCAATTAGCCGGCGGGTTTTTCTTTGTCCTCGTGCGGCTCGCCACGGTTTTCGGCGGTTTGTTCCGAATCCCCGGGCTTCTTTCCGGCCATGTTCCCAGGATTGAAATGGTACTTGCCGTCCGGATTCTCGCCGGGCTGTTTCTCATTTGGATTTTTGGTGTTCTCGTCGGCCATGAGGCTGTTCCTTAGAGGGAGGAACAACATGCAACAGGGCGAGCAATCCCTTGGTTCCTACCAATGGCCTAATTCTCGTTCGCGAGCCTATTTCGGTCGGTATCCGACGTTCCGCACGATCGGCGCGGCACGCCCTGTTGGCTAGCATGAGGGAACACAATGGCGGCGAATATTTGAGTCATCGCTGGCTCGCTGCCACAACCGGCGAGGCCGCAAGATCGGCGTGCATCAGGCGCTACCCTGCTCCGTTGAGTTTGTTGGCCGCGGGGGTTCACTGCCGAGCCAGGAACATCGTTGCATTTGCCAAGTTTTCCCGACGCCCTCGATGCTCGTCGAGGGTAACCTCTAGGCCCCAGCTCATCCCCCATTTGAGCTGGGGCCCTTTTCTTCTAAGACAAGGGACTCAAGGGGAACGACAAGAGCAGGCGAAGATTTGAATCGTCGCTGGCTCGCTGCCAGAGCTGGCGGAGCGGCCCCGGCCTAAACCCCCTTGTTTCCCCGGAGCCGGGGCCGTCTCTCGCCCTTGTCGTATCGGAGTAGCGTATGCGTTCCTCGCCCTCGATCATGCCGGCCGACTGCCTCGACCGCGACATCTATCTGGTGCTTGAAGACTTCGGCCCGCGCGCCGGTTGCGCCTGGCGTGAGACAGATGGGGCTGACACCGACGTCGAGATCATCCTGCAAAATCTCCTGTCTGGCCAGTACGCCTACGCGGAACGAGCGCTAAGACGCGCTACCATTTAGCACGAGTATGCACGCCATGCAGGATCCTAACGCGCGCAAGCGCGGCGGCATCGCCCCATTCGAAATCCGCGTTTGCGTCCATCCTTTGCCGCAGCGGGTACGGCTTACAGTTGTCGTCCCGGCAGAGCCGTCAGCTCTTGGGGGCGCTTGATGCGCCAGAACGGATATGCCGCCAATTCTTTCGAATGCTGCCCGAACATATCGACCCGTCTGCTTGTAAACTCCGTAATGACGCCGAAAAATTCAGTTGGTGACCTGATCGTCGCAAGTCTCAGGCCGAATTCAAAAGCAAATTGCGCGTTGGCCTCGGCTATCTCAAGAAGCCTCGCTTGATACGCCTGCATGTTTGCCGTCGCTAAAGCAAAGCCTTTCGTTGGATCGCTATCCGACATTCTCTGACTGAGGTCGTCTGGTAAGGCATCCACCGGAGGCTCAATGATAGGAACCTCGTGTTTAGGATCATGAAGCTTAGGAGGCGGTTCGATCGAGACTGCCGCAACAGAGCGAAGTAAATTCTCTTTCGGGCTTCTAACAATGTTCTGCTTGTTCCGTTGGGCCCGCATGGCCATTTTCGGATTGCGGGCGCGCTTTGGCGCTGTCGCCGGTTTGCGTTTGTTCATCTGACGCTCCAAGAAAATGGGGGTGCGACCACAACGGTCATTTCTGAGACGACAACAGGCTTTGTGACGTGGCGTTCCAAACCCGTGCATTGTTGGAGTTCCGCATCAACTGAGATCAATCGCACGTTCTGCGATGTCGACGATGATTTTAGGTCGCAACTCCAACCGACAAACGTCTAACTAGCGATGTTCCTGACCTATGCTCAACGGCGTCAGTCTGAGAACAATCAGCCCTCCGCTCGTGTGCTGTCCAAAGACCGCTTTAAGTTGCGGCGACTATACAAGCGTTCATGCCTTGATTTTCGCGAGACTTCCTTGAAGCGAACCTTCGGCCATTGATAGGCCGTATCGCTGGAGCAAGTTGAATGCTCTATCACTAGCAGTAGTACTATCAGTTCGCGGTGGAGGCTTTGCGAGAGGAAGTGTACGAGGTCATCCATGTGGCTGACGGCGAAGAAGCGTTGGCGTGGTACGGGCGGCGGGTCGGCGACGTTCTCATCACGGACGTCAAGCTGCCCGGAGGCATCGACGGATGGCAGATCGCCGAACGTTGCAGAGAGGAGGATCCCAAACGCCCGGTGATCCATGCGACCTGTTTTCCTCCCGTCGCGCCCCGCGCTGGCGGATAGAGGCCGGTTCGGCGACACCAAGCTGATCCGGAAACTCGGCGATGTCCGGCGAATTCGTCGATATGATCGAAGCGAAAATAGCTCAAACATTCAAGAAGCAATACGCGCAACTGGCGCCCGACGAAATCATGATCCTGGCCTTTTTACATAAGCGCCTGGCGGCGTTGAAGGCGGCAGAGGCTAAATGGAATGTCTCGCGACCGGCTACCACGAGCTCGGCGACGCTCACCAATCGAACCCATAACGACGTCCGCGGATTCAGGATGTTAGAGAACGGCTGCGAGATAATTCGCTGTCCGGCTCCGCAATTTCTTCGCGACCTGCGACGGCGTGCCTGAAGCCACTATCCGACCCCCTTCGTCGCCGGCACCGGGCCCGATGTCGATGATCCAGTCGCTGGCGGCAGCCACCGTCATGTCGTGCTCGACCACGACGACCGTGTTGCCCGCCGCGACGAGGCCGTGCAGTTGTCTCATCAGCTTGGTGACGTCCGAGGGATGCAGTCCGGTCGTCGGTTCATCCAATACGTAGAGTGTCTGACCACGCTGCGCCCGTTGCAGCTCGGTGGCGAGCTTGACCCGCTGCGCCTCGCCTCCTGACAGTTCGGTCGCCGACTGGCCGAGCCGGATATACCCGAGCCCGACGTCGCGAAGCACGCCCAGACAACGACGTAGAAAATCCTCACTACTGAAGAACTCGAACGCTTCGTCCACAGTCAACGCCAGCACGTCAGCGATTGATTTGTTCCGGATCTTGACCTCCAACGTTTTGGCGTTGTACCGCGCGCCTTTGCAAGTCGGACAGGGAGCGTAAACGCTCGGCAGGAAGAGAAGCTCGACACAGACGAAGCCTTCCCCTTGGCACGTCTCGCAACGGCCTTTCGCTACATTGAAGGAGAACCTGCCCGCGTCATAGCGCCTTGCACGCGACTGTTTGGTTGAGGCGAATATCTTGCGAACATGATCCAGCAGGCCGGTGTAAGTCGCGAGATTCGATCTCGGCGTACGGCCGATCGGCTTCTGGTCCACGACTACCAATCGCTTGATGTCATCGAGGCCTTCCGCAATCTCGCCACCTAAGGTTTCGACCGGAGTCTCTAGCTTGTCGTCCTCGTCGCCCGCCTCTTTGCGCTGGCCCAGTTCGTCGCCCACGGCATCGACAAGAAACTGACTAATGAGGCTCGACTTGCCGGATCCCGAAATCCCCGTGACGCTCGTAAACACGCCGAGCGGAATTTCCGCGTCTAGCCGATTGAGATTGTTGCGCGTAACACCGCGAAGCTTGAGCCATCCGCGGGGGTTTCGTGGAGGCCTTGCCACCCTCCCGTGCTGGCCACAGAGGTAAGGTCGCGTCCGAGACGCTTCCACGTCTTTCAGTCCTGCCAGGGGACCGCTGTACATAATACGCCCTCCCTGCGCGCCTGCGTCGGGGCCGACGTCGACGATCCAATCGGCGTGCCGCACCACATCGAGCTCGTGTTCGACGACGAAGAGCGAGTTGCCGGCCGACTTCAGGCGGTCGAGAGCGCGCAACAAGGCTTCCGTGTCCGCCGGATGCAGTCCCGCAGAGGGCTCATCCAGGACATAGACCACTCCGAACAGATTAGAGCGGACCTGCGTCGCCAATCGAAGCCGCTGTAGCTCGCCTGGCGACAGCGTCGGCGTGCTGCGTTCGGGCGTCAAATAGCCAAGACCGAGATCAAGTAGCACTTCAAGGCGTGCCGACATGTCCTCCGTTATCCGTTGCACCACGAGAGCCTTCTCAGGATGGCCGACGAATTGATTCCTTTTCTTGTCGAGATGCCCGCCGAGCAACAAGCGGAGCTGGTTCAACGGCAGTCGCGAAACCTCGGCAATGTCCATTCCGGCGAAAGTGACGGACAGCGGCTCGGGTTTAAGCCGCTTCCCCTTGCAGACTGGGCAATTCGAGCTCGACAAGAATTGCGCCACCCGGCGTTTCATCATAGCGCTTTGCGTCGTGGCGAACGTCTGCAGCACGTATTTGCGCGCGCCGGTAAAAGTACCTTGATAGCTCGCCTCCTCCTTCCGCTTCAGAGCCCGCCTCGTCTCGGCAGGCGTATAGCCGGCGTAGACCGGCACGGTCGGCTGCTCGTCAGTAAACAGAATCCAGTCCCGATCTTTCTTCGGCAATTCGCGCCACGGCCTGTCTACGTCGTAGCCGAGGGTAACGAGAATATCGCGCAGGTTCTGGCCTTGCCACGCGCTTGGCCACGCGGCTATGGCCCGCTCGCGGATGGTCAACGTGTCGTCGGGAACGAGCGAACGTTCGTCGACCGCATGGACGCGTCCGATGCCATGACAGTTGGGACAAGCGCCCTCGGGCGTGTTGGGCGAGAACGACTCCGCATATAGCAACGGTTGATGCTGCGGATAGTCGCCGGCGCGCGAGTACAGCATCCGCAGCAGATTGGACAGGGTCGTCACGCTGCCGACTGATGACCTTGTCGTCGGCGAGCCTCGCTGTTGCTGCAAAGCGACCGCGGGGGGAAGCCCCTCGATCGAGGCCACTTCGGGCACTGCCATTTGGTGGAAAAGGCGGCGGGCGTACGGTGAGACCGATTCCAAGTAACGCCGCTGGGCCTCTGCGTACAAGGTCCCGAAGGCGAGCGACGACTTCCCGGATCCGGACACGCCCGTGAACACCACGAGCGCATTTCGGGGTATCTCGAGCGAAACGTCCTTCAGATTGTGCTCGCGGGCTCCGCGGACGCGGACGAAACCGTCGTCTGTATGGATATTCTGCTCGCCCTTATCGCCGATCAGCGACTTGTCCATCGTACGGTTCCTCGCCACTCGCGGAAACGCTGTGGCCGTCTCGAAGAGGAAAGTCTCCGGGAAATGACCGGTTCCGTAACGGTCACCGGCCGTCCCTTAGCGCCGAAAGCCCGAGCTCCTGTGATTTTACATCTAGGAACCGGCTCTCGCGCCCGTCGTTCAATTCCCGACAAATATAGAGGATTTTCTATGAATGACCGCGCGCGACAGATCTTCAAACCGGAATTCCGATTCGGCCTCGGTGGCGTTTCCCTCGGGAACGAGTTCAACAAGCATACCGATAAGGAAGCCGAGGCAACCCTTGAAAGCGCATGGGCGATGGGCGTTCGATATTTCGATGTGGCGCCTTGGTATGGGTTCGGACTCTCCGAGCGTCGCTTCGGTCATTTTCTGCATAACCAGAAGCGCGAAGATTATATGCTCTCGTCGAAGGTCGGGAAGCTTTTCAAGGCGTCAAAGAACAACAAACATGCGGATATTTATCCGCTGTCAGATTCGCCCAATGACATCATTTTTGACTATACGGGGGACGGTGTGCGCCGCTCGATCGAAGACAGCCTGCAGCGCCTCGGCGTCGACAGCCTGGACGTGGCTTTCGTGCACGACATCTCGCCGGATTTCGCCTTCTTTCCGAACGGCTGGGAAGAACAGTACGAAATCGCCCGTAAAGGCGCGTTTCCGGCGCTCTCCAAAATGCGTGACGAGGGCATCATCCGCGCTTGGGGCATCGGCGTGAATACCCCGCTTCCCATCCTCAAAGTCATGGAAGATGCGGATCCTGACGTCTGCCTGTGCGCCCGCCAATACTCGTTGATCGATCACGCAAGTGCGGTGAACGAACTTTTCCCGGTCGTGCGAAAAAAGAACGTTTCGCTCGTCATCGGCTCCTCTCTCAACGCCGGCTTCATCTCAGGAAGTCCACGTTACAATTACGGAAAAGAGAACTTCAAGATTCCCGCAGCTGTCATCGAGAAGCGGGAGAAGCTCAGGACGATCGCCTCTCGGTATGGCGTGGACCTCCGAACTGCCGCACTTCAGTTTTCGGCGGCGGCCGACGTCGCGGTCGCTCTGGTCGTGGGGGCACGGAGCGCTCAACAGATCCAGGAGGACTGGAATTCGCTCCAGGCCAAGATCCCTTCGGATTTCTGGGGTGATCTCAAACAACAAGGCCTCATCGAGAAAAGCGCCTCGCTCCCTGCTGCTTCGGAGGCTTGAGCGTGAAGGTCGGCGATTTTGTGGTCGAACGGCTCCACGCTTGGGGCGTGCGCCGCATCTATGGCTATCCGGGCGACGGCATCAACGGTGTGATCGGCGCGCTGCAGCGCGCCGACAGCATTGAATTCATCCAGGTGCGGCACGAGGAGATGGCCGCCTTCATGGCGGTCGCGCACGCCAAGTTCACAGGTGAATTAGGGGTGTGCTTGTCGACCGGCGGCCCGGGAGCAACTCATCTCATCACGGGATTGTACGATGGTAAACTGGACCATGCTCCCGTTCTTGCTATCTGCGGGCAAGCTGAAGCAACCGTTCGAGGTGCCAGTTACCAGCAGGAACTTAACTTAGACCGGATGTTTGCGGACGTCGCCGGCTTCGTACAGGAAGCCTCGTCCCCTGCCCAGGTGCGGCACCTCCTTGACCGCAGCATCAGGGTCGCTAAGGCCGACAACACACCTTCCGTCATTATTTTGCCGAAAGATATTCAGGACGAGGAATACGAAGAGCCCGCGGTGGCGCACGGATTTACGCGGTCTGGAGTGGGCTATTCCAAACCCAAGATCATTCCAGAGGATGCGGACTTATCCGAGGCGGCCGAGGTCCTGAATGCCGGCAAGAAGGTAGCCATTTTGGTCGGCGCGGGCGCTCGTGGCACCGCTCCTCAACTCATCGAAATGGCGACCTTGCTCGGCGCCGGCATTGCGAAGGCATTGCTGGGCAAGGATGTGTTGCCGGACGACCTGCCGTTCGTTACCGGCGCGATAGGCCTGCTCGGGACCGAGCCAAGCTGGGATCTCATGCAAGGCTGCGATACGCTACTGATGGTCGGCACGGGCTTTCCCTGGTCGGAGTTCTTACCCAAAGACGGGGCCGCACGCGCCGTCCAGATCGACATCAAAGCCTCGATGCTGTCGCTGCGGTATCCGGTCGACGTCAGCCTCCACGGCGATGCCGCAGCAACGCTAAAGGCGCTCCTGCCCCTAATCCAGCGCAAGGAGAACCGGGAATGGGCGAAGACGATCGAGACCAACATAACTGGGTGGTGGAAGAAGCTGGAAGGTCGGGCTAAGGCGGAAGCCAATCCCGTCAATCCGCAGCGCGTCGTTTGGGAAATGTCACCCTTGCTACCTGCTAACGCCATCGTGACCAGTGACAGCGGATCCTGCGCCAACTGGTATGCCCGCGATTTCCGGGTGCAGCAGGGCCAGGTTGCATCGCTTTCGGGAGGCTTGGCGTCGATGGGCGCAGCAGTCCCCTATGCCATCGGGGCCAAGTTCGCCCATCCGGACCGGCCGGTCATCGCACTTGTGGGCGATGGCGCAATGCAAATGAACAACATGGCCGAACTCATCACGGTCCAGAAGTACTGGAAGCGTTGGGCGGATCCGCGATGGATCGTATGTGTATTCAACAATCAGGACCTCAATGAAGTCACTTGGGAGCAGCGGGTCATGGAGGGAAACCCCAGATTCGAGGCTTCGCAGGATATCCCCGACTTTGCCTATGCCAAATTTGGCGAACTGCTCGGGCTCAGGGGGATCTTCGTTGATTCCCCGGGCCGCCTGGCATCCGCATGGCAGGAGGCCCTTTCGAGCGATCGCCCTGTCGTGCTGGAAGTGAAGACAGATTCTGAGGTGGCTCCGCTGCCGCCGCACGTCACGTTCAAGGAGGCCCTCTCCTTTATGTCTGCAATGGCTAAAGGAGACAGAGGCGCTGGCCGTGTCATCGGCGACACCGCAAGACAAGTTGTCGACGGCCTATTCGGCAAGAGAGATTGAATTTGGGGCCCGCGGCGCTTCAACGCGTTGCGACCTCCGCCGACGGCGGGTAGCTTACTTAATTTCCAACTTTGAAGGCGATGCGGTGTTCCGAATCAAAAGACACGGTGCACGCCTGAACACAGCTAAGGGCGGATCACACGTTGCGCTTTGGGATACCGCGCCTGCCGCATCAGCCTCAGCAAATGTACTATAACCCCGCGCTGCGCTTCGTACGAGGTTCGCTATTACTTCTGACAGGGGCGCGTTGGCGCACGTCGCCCTAGGTCCGAGTTGGACCACGTCAGGGCTCTCCTTCTAATAGGTTCAAGTACGCGCCCCGGAGCTCGCTCCCGCTTTCTTGTAGATGCTTTTTTAGATCCTCCATGCAAGCCCTGCGGACCGGGAAAACTTGGAACTTCTCAGTTCAGCGTATGTTGGGCCTTGCCACTACAGGAGGACGATATGAAAAAGACATTTCTTTTGCTGCTGACGGCTGCTTCGCTTCTGGCGGGTCCGTCGTTCGCGCAAAATCCGCCGGCGACCGATCGGCCCAACAACAATGCGGTCAACAGTTCCGGCCAGAACAATTCCAGCAAGCCGGTTGAAGGCGCCAACAGCTTCACCGAGGGCCAGGCCAAGTCGAAGATCGAGGACGCGGGCTACAGTAACGTCACATCCCTGAAGAAGGACGACAACGGCGTTTGGCGCGGAAAGGCCAGCAAAGGCGGTGCCTCGACCAATATCAGTCTGGATTTCCAGGGCAACGTGAACGCGGCCAAGTAACCTGGCGACCACCAGCGAAAATTAGGAGGGATTCAGCATGACGGTTACGATTTCACGTCTCTACGATAACTACTCCGATGCGCAGCGCGCGGTGACGAGCCTGGAGGCCGCGGGCGTGCCGCATTCGGATCTGAGCATCGTCGCGAACAATTCCGACAACTGGTACAGCACCGACAAGAAGGTCGATCGCGATCGCGATGGGGTGGACGATCGGGCGGAAGGCGCAGCCACGGGAGCGGGCGTCGGCGCAGGTCTTGGTGGCGCTGCCGGCTTGCTCGCGGGCCTTGGTTTGTTGGCTATCCCCGGCCTGGGTCCGGTCGTGGCGGCCGGATGGCTCGCATCGACCGCGCTCGGTGCCGTTGCCGGCGGCGCCACAGGCGGGGTCGTTGGGGCGCTGACGCAGGCCGGCGTATCCGATGAGGAAGCACCACTCTACGCCGAAGGTGTGAGGCGCGGCGGTACGCTGGTTTCAGCTCGTGTGCCGGATGCGGATCGGACGCGATACGAAGCGATCTTGAATCAGTCCGCCGTCAACCTGCGCGACCGGAGCGCAGCCTGGCAGAAGGCAGGGTGGAAAAATTATGATCCATCCGCCCAGCCTTATGGCGCGGAGGAGGTCCGGAGAGAGCGCCAGCTCTACGGCACCGGCCTGCGATGAATTACCCGGCGGCCCGCCAAGGCGGGTCGCCCTTTTCTTGCGTACGTTTGCCCATCGAACTCAGGAGCCGAAGATGAGTCGCGGAATGCCATCAATGACCGCCCTCTTGGGTTTGCTCGCAATCGCCGGTTACCAAAATCGGGACAAGCTCGCCGACATGTTTCGCAACGCTACCTCCGGTCAGCCGGCGGGTGCCAAGGATTCCCTGAGCGGTATGCTCGGCAATCTTGGCGGCCTTGTAGGAGGCGGCGGCGTGAGTTCGCTGCTGAACGGCGGGATCGGCGAGTTGCTCGAGCACTTCAAGCAGAACGGACAGGGCGATGCGGCCCAATCCTGGATCAATCAAGGGCCAAACCGGGAAGTCACCCCGCCCGAACTCCAGCAGGCTATCGGTCCGGACGTCCTTCAAAAACTGGAGCAGCAGACCGGCCTGTCGCAGCAGGAGATTCTCGACCGATTGTCTCGCGAGCTGCCGGCAGCGGTGGACAAATACACGCCTGACGGACGTCTTCCGGCTCCATCGGGATCGCAAGGCTAGGGGAGAGATATGAGCATCATCTGGACGATCATCATTGGCTTCGTCGCAGGCGTCATCGCGAAGTTCATCATGCCTGGCGACAACGAGCCCTCCGGCTTCATCCTGACCACGATCCTGGGAATAGTGGGAGCGTTCTTTGCGACCTATCTTGGCCAGTCACTAGGCTGGTATCGGCCTGGAGAAGGCGCAGGGCTGGTGGGGGCGGTCGTGGGCGCTATCATCGTGCTTTTTGTCTACGGTTTTGTGGCCGGTCGCAGTCGACGGGCTATCTAACCGCGGTGACCGGAAATTCTTCGCGTAAACGCGAATATCCGTCCGGCGCGAAAGGCACAGCAGATGAAATGGATGCTCGTTGTCCTGGTAGGAGGCATGACACCGGTCAACACCGACCTGGTCTTCGACAAATTCGCCGATTGCCTTGCCGCCGAGGAGCAGATGCGAAAGCACTACACCGACGCCTTCAAGGTCTGGGACCGATGGGCCGCGGCAAATATCGAGCGACGACGCGAATACTCAAAGATGCGCGACCTCCAGGCCAAACGCCTGCTTAGCAATGGTACGTGCGTTCCTCATGCAGGCGGCGATACCATAGCGCCGCAGCAGCCGAGCAATTGATGCCCTCTCAGCCTCTCAAGCCGCACCCACGCCGCCGCCAAGTCCGAAACCGTGACGTCTGAACGTTTGGAACATAGGGGTCGCAAACGAGTGTTGTAGCTGCCTTGAAAAAGCTCTTCACCGCCGTTGCCGTCGGCGGGCGTAAGCTCCAGCGGCTTAGTGTGCGTCGCGAGGCAACCTGGTAGGGAAGCTAGCGCTCGAACCTTCGGCCGTATCCATTCCACTCCTCCTCCAATGGCTCCTCGATAAACAGCCGGCGCCAACCAGGCTACTCAACGCCAGAACAGGTTCCGGGTTCGATGCTGCGCTTACCTCGATAAACACTCGCCGACCTGACCGACCGGAGTCATTCACGCCAATCGGCGCCGGGGGGCCACGCTCGCGGTGCATTTGCTGTCATCGTGAGCCGTCGACGAAGGCGATCGGAGTGCCCTTCGCGACGCTCGTTGCAACCCGCTCCGCATCCCAGTTGGTCAGACGGACGCAGCCATGGGATTCCGCCTTCGAGACCTTGTCGGGCGACGGTGTGCCATGAATGCCGTATCCTTCAGCGGTGAGGTTGATCCACACCGTTCCAACCGGATTGTTGGGGCCCGGCTTGATGGTGAAAGGTTTTCGGGATTGAACGCCCTTAAAGTGGTAGGCCGGATTGTAGCGATAGGTCGGATTTCGGTCGACCTCGGTCACCTTCAGAGTGCCGGATGGCGACGGCTTCTCCTCGCTCCCGACCGTTGCCGGATAGAAGCCGATAAGCACGTTAGACTTGTCGAACAGCTTCACGGTCTGCCGACTCTTGTCGACCTCGACCCTGTCCGCCCTCGACGGCGCGCCGGCCTCTGCACTGCCAGTATCCACAACGATGATGTCGTCGCCGGGGCGGTCGAAGCGCTGCCCGGGATTGAGCGCCGCCAGCAGTTGCTCGCTCATATGAAATTTCTCGGCCAGTCCTTCTCGCGGACTGGTGAAACCCAGCTTCGGCAGGTCTTTCATTTCCTCCATCTTCGACGGGAGCTTGCTAAGAAAAGGTCCGGCGACATCCTGCTCGGTGATCGTGTAGTTCGCCGTGACCCGCCGATCGTCCGCGCGCAGTGCGTTCCAGACGTCCTCGGTCGGAACGTCCGAGCTCKGCAATTGCCGCGCCTCCGCGAAGGCGCGTAGGGCCTTCTTCGCGTTCTCGCCGAATCTGCCGTCGATCTCACCTGGCGAGAAGTGGGCCCGGTCGAGCAGGACTTGTAACCGAACCCCCGCCGGCGTCGGCTTCTCGTTCGACAAGATCTTCTTCGATGGTTCGGCGGCATCGATAGCAGCCGCGCCCATTTCGGCGCACCGCGCCGCCGGGCCGGCCATCACGGCCAGGAGAACAATGATGTGTTTCACCTTTCGAGGCCACATCACCAAATCCTTTCATGGTATCGACGGCTGAGCACCTGGGCAAAGGTCCGTTTCCTTCACGCCGGGATCGACGATCAAGCCTCGGTAGGCGCGCTCATACTCTCGCGCCATCCGGCTTGCGGAGAAGCGCGCTTCGAAGCGGGCGCGGACTACCCTCCGGTCGAGACGGCCAAGCTCTCCAACCGCCCTTACCGCCTGGTCCTCATTCTCGACGATGAAACCCGTCACGCCGTCCTCAACGACTTCCGGCACGGATCCGGATCGGTAGGCGATCACGGGCGTCCCGCAAGCCATCGCCTCTATCATGACGAGACCGAAGGGCTCAGGCCAATCGATCGGGAACAGGAGGGCCGCTGCGTCGGCGAGGAACGGCTGCTTTTTCGCATCATCGACTTCCCCCACAAGCTGAACCGTTCGACCATCTATGTGCGGCTCAAGCTTCTTCTTGAAGTATCCGGTCTCACCGCGCGGGATCTTGGCGGCGATGCGCAGTGGCTCTCCGGCCGCCCGCGCGATCTGGATCGCGTCCTCGGGACCTTTCTCCGCCGTAAGGCGACCGAGGAAGGCGAGATAGGATCCCTCATCGAAAGACGGGCGGAAGAGGTGCGAAGGCAGCCCGTGCTGTATCGTGGCGATCCAGTTTGCGTCAGGAAGCGGCACGCGCTGGTGCTCGGATATCGAGATGAAACCCGCGCCGGGAAACTCGCGCACCACGTCCGGCAGGCCGGGGAGGTCTAGCCTACCATGCATCGTGGTCAGGAAGGGCACGCCGAGCCGGCTGAGCAGCGGAAGCGGCAACCAATCGATGTGTGCGTGGATCACGTCGAAGTCTTTCGCGCGCCTGGCGATGGCCTCCAGCAGCACGGCACTGGCCGCATTGGGGTCCACGCCCTTCCGACCGAGGCGCAGCGCGCGTGGCCATACGGGTTGGAGTTTGCCTTTCGTCCTTGAGTCGCCGCTCGCGAATAGTGTGACCTCGTGACCGAGTTCTACCAACTCGTCCACCAACCACGCCACGACCCGCTCGGTGCCGCCGTAGAGCTTTGGGGGAACGCTTTCGGCGAGGGGAGCAAGCTGAGCAATGCGCATCTTGCCGATCCTCTAGACTGGAAACATCAATAGGAGGATCAGCATGATGGCAGCCGAAACGAGCTCGGAGATGATCAACAGCGTCCAGACCGGCCTCGCGGTGCTTGCCACCAATTGCCTGACGAGCTTCTCCATAAGCCTCAACATTCGTCCTTGGGGAGACGGTTCGAGTAGGCCAGGCCGAATCCGGTCAGTTCTTCGACCTCGCTCACGCGCGCTTCCCATCTTCCTTGAAGGTGGCGCCGCAGCAGACAACGCCGGCTGTCCGCGGCATCCACGTCGCGATGCTTCGCGCGATGGAGGGACCAAACTGTATCCACGGCTCGCCGCCGCAGGGCTTCGTCGACCATGTTCCGGGTCCAACAAAATTGACATCGTGGGACGGCAACTCATCGCCCGAGCGGAGGTTTCCTCCCGAAAATCTTAAGCTCAGTGACGGAGCTGGACCGTATCGAGGCCGTGACGGCTCACGGGACACTTGGAGTTCGCCATCGCCGTCCAAGCGCAATCCCATCGCTTCGAGCTCCAGTGCCCGAATGCTAAACCATGGCCGATGCGAGTAAGATCGACGAGCAAGAGCAAACCCTGCGCCGGATTACTTCCATACTTGCCGAGCGGCCGGAGAAGACCCTCGACCCACTTAGATTCAATGGTGTTACTTTTAAGGGCAGCGCGGCAACGTACAGCACTCCCCTTGGTTCCGGTAGAGACGGAGCGCCTTAGTGCTGTTCTAGGGCTCTGATGTCGTCGACGAGGGCGACTTCAATCTGGCGCAGGTGCTCTGCGGTTAGGTCGTTCGGAAATTCCTTGGCGAGCCGCCGGCAGCGCTCTAGGCGCTCTTCCAGTATCCGCTTTTCCCGGTTCTTGTTCATGGAGCGAGCTAGCCCAATCGCGTAAATTCAGCGTCCTTCGTGTCGATTAATGGAGGATCAATCCGTGTGTTCCAGCGCACGTTAAGATAGTGCGGTGGGAAAATATGGCAATCGGGGGTCCAAGCCTGATGCTGCACCCGCGAGATGCTGCACTCGGGATCGTCGGCTTCGGGTCAAGCAAGTTCATAGCCGCAATGGGCCGTTTACCAGCACCTCGACGTAGTCCCGGAGCTTGCCGCTTTTCCGACACTGAAATCCATCGGGTGCGATCTGACCAAGGATTGGCAAAGCTTCACCTGCAAAGATGGCTGGATCGGGCACGTCATCTCGACCGTTCTTAATCTGCCGATACGCTTCCTTGAAGCGCGAGAGCTTACGTTCGGGGCCCGAGTGTCATCCGGTCGTGACTTCACGGCCTGTGACCAACGCAGGGATTTCCGACCTAGGCAATGGTGTGCCGCGTCTCCCATTTGTCAGCGCCGTTGACGGTAATTGCCCGGAATTGCTGTTCCGCGAACTATTGGGTGGAATCCTCCCAACCAACCATGATGAATGTGCCTTCGCAGAACTGGTCATGGTGGTTGAAGTTCGGCGCATGTGTGACCGGTTGCATTAGCGGTGTCATGGCGCGCGATGTGGACTCCCGAGGTGATTGGCGCCGTTGAAGTTAGCGCCGCCTGCACCTCCTTCCTAACCAATGGCCGCTACAGCGCGACCGGCGACGGTGTCTCATGCTGGCGGGAGCACAGCCGCGCGGCAGACTACCGGACTCATTATCTGAGCGATCTGGCAAGGCGTTTTATCCAAAAGGAGTATCCTATGAGGTGGGCTCAAACATCAGCACTAGTCATTTGCCTGCTCGGCGCGCCGGGCGTTTCGTTGGCCGCGGACGCCAAGGGGGACGTGGAGAAGGCTTACGCCGCCTGGGATGCCGCATTCAACAAGCAGGACGAGAAAGCCATCGGGGCTTCCTATGTCGCGACGGCAAAATTGATGCCGCCCACACATCAGGTCGCGTCGGGTCCGGCTGAGATCGAAAAGTTCTTTGCCGGACTCTTCGCCAACGATGTAACGGGTCACAAATTGGAGATGGTCGACGCCGGCGGAGACGACAAAATCGTATTCGGCACAGCCAAGTGGAGTGCCACGGGTAAGGACAAGGAGGGCAAGCCGTCTCCCTTCAGTGGCTTGGCGACGCACGTCTTCGAACGCCAAGCCGATGGATCCCTCAAATTGAGGCTGCAAACGTTCAACTAAAGCGGTCGAGCTTCGTCGGTCCGGTCAGGCGGTGGCCTTGCCGGACACCCAAAAGGGTTACTTGGCCCAGTGCTAGAGATGCCCGCTTTGGCTCAAAACCGGCAATATTCTGGTTGAGCAGAAACTGCTTGAATCCCCTAAGCCGACGTCGGCGCCGTTGATTAGCCCTGATAGGAACGACTCACCAAGCCTTGCGTTGGCGTTGCCATCGATACTCTGCTTCGGAACGCTGACATGCAGAGGGACCTTTGGATTGTGATAGCGGCCTTGTTTTCAATCGCTCTGATCGCGAGTATCTGCACCGCGGCTCTGCCGAAAGCTTCGTTCGGCCACAAGGGTCTGCCCAGTTCCGATCCGTCAGTGCTTTTGGTTTCGGAAAGCAGTCCATATATGCGGAACGAGCGGTAAGACGCGCTACCACTTAAGCACGATTACGCACGCCTATTGACCAACCTCTTGGGGCCGACCTAGGCCCATGCGCAAGCCTCGCGCCGGCGTGCCTGTGCACGCTGATGAATGGGGTTGGTCGATCGGCTTCTATCCCGGCATGGAGCCAGGCACATGGCCGAGTGGCATAGCGGCCACCTTCGAAGCCGCGCGCGAGGCTTTCGGGGCCGCATGGTCGGATCTACAGCCAAACATCACCCACAATGCCTTCGCCGAATGGCGCCAAGACCGCGACTGGCGCGCCGTGATGGCGGCCAAGCGGGCGCGGAGCGAGAAGCTCGACAGCGAGATCCGAAGCACGCTCATTCGCTGCGTCTGCGGCACCACATTCGACAGCTGGAAGCCGGCGGAGAGCTATCCCCACCGCCAGCACATCTATGTCGCCAGGCGGCCAATGGGACATACCGATGAAGCACACCGAAGAACGACCCTACGCAAATCCGGAGGCGGCCGCGCGCAAGCTCGTCGAGCTCGCAGCGAGCGTCGAGGCCGCTCAGGAAGACCGCATCTTTATCGAGAGGATCAACGCGCCCTTCTTGTTCAAGCTGAAGGGCAGTGGCAGCGAGTTCGGCGCCGGGCTCAAACACGCGATCGAGCGCGGTTCGCTCCAGCTGCACGAGAGCGGGACTTACGTGAAGCTAATGCCGTCCAGTGAAGACCTGCTGGCCCGCAAATAAAAGCCTTCTGGCAGCTCTTCCGAAAGCCTGGGCGGTACGGTCCCGACCCGGATTGGTTTCAGAACCCCTGGTAGATTTTCTTTCCTTCTGAACGGACGGTTTAGGAACGTGGCTTCTGCGCTCCCGTTGGCCCCGCACGAATCCAAACAGGAGTTTTCGATGAAGAAGATCATTATGGCTACCGCCGCCCTCGGCCTTATGTGCGGTACCGCCTTCGCTCAGAATTCCAGGCCCGCTTCGCAGTCCGACAACATGCAGAAGCCCGGCATGCACAATACGGACAAAGGTTCGATGACCAAAGGCACCACCGGCATGAGCAAAGACGGCATGGCCAAGGGCGGAATGGTGAAACCCGATGCATCCGGCCAGGGCGGCTCTGGTCCCGGCAGCGACCAAGGCGGCACGAAGGTGGCGCCAGGTAACATGAAGTAAGCCAGTCTCTTCCTGGCTTTACTTCTACGGCCGCGCCGCTTGTCCATGCTGGCGCAGGCGGCCCTACCGCATGCCCATGAACAGCGCCGCAACAAACGGTGCGGCGCCAAAGGCTGCAACGCCAAGGCAGATGCGCGCGTGGACTGAATACGGATTGATGTGGGGCTGTTCGACCAAGGCACGCTCCCATGCTACGCAGGCGGGAGCCCAATCGGTCTCTCAGTCACCGACGCCTAAGGCGGAGTACGGCCGATGATGCGGTGACAATCGATCGCTTGCCAATCGGTTCCAAGCAAGAGTGTTAGTTCGGCGGAACGCCCATCAGAATGGCGCGACGCCATTAAGGCCGCTGGCCTATGCGGAAAAACGAATGCTGCTGATTGAAAAAAGCCGCCAACTAAGGCGGCTTTACTCGTCGATGGATCGCAGCCGGCTTTCCAGATCCGCGATCATCTCTTGGATGCGCGCCTCTGTCTCGGGGTCTAATGCCATCTGTCGGAGGAATGCGCGGTACTTCATGATCTTCATTTCGAGTTCGACGCGTTCGTTTTTTATGACCACCTTGCTTCTCCCCGTTTTAAATATGACGAGGGAGAAGCAAAATTGTTCAATATTAGCAATGTACGGTAGTGGACGCTGCGCGACGCCGGATTGCCTCAATGCATCGTAGGTTTTCTCATGATCTCTATGTAGTCGCGAAAACCGATCCGATGAAGTTTGATCATGACCCTCGCTATTTGTCGAAGCTCGTTTCTGGCGCCGCCGAGGGGAAGTTCGCGAGCGCGCCGCAGCAGTTGTGCAGCGCCTTCAATCAGGGGCGTACCTTCAGGTACCTCTTTGGCTGGTCTCATTTCGGGGCCTGTAAACCGGGCGACCTCAGCCACTCGCTCATTTGAGAGCCGGTCTCTACTTGCCGGGCCTTGCGGATTGCGCGCTCCCGCTCGATACTTGGCGGAAGCGAGCGAGCCTTCTCACGAAGGCGCTTCGCCTCATCTGCAAGGCGATCTTCAAGGGGGACTGTTTGCTTGAAACGGCGTCGCTGCATGGCGCTGCTCCATTCCTGAGGAAGGCGGGAGCGCTAATGGCGTTCTCATCACCGATAAGAGCCAAGGACCGTGCGGTGATGACCGACGTTAGCATTGTTCGATACCGGACATAAGTTCACTTTTGCACCAACGCCAAAAGTTAATGAAACAGACTCCGGAGCTCCCAAAATCAAAGCAGGACGAGCAGCTAGTCAATCGCGGTCTTGATTTGCCCGACTTTTCTCGCGAGTTGCCAGATCTCGACGTCGTGACCGTCGACGAGGCGCCTTGCCTTTTGCAAGGCTTCTTCATCGTCCACAGCATCGAAGCCATGGGCGCCGAAAATGTGTCCGTCCTGATCGAGGAGGTACGCGCGGTAATCCTTCACGTGGGCGCGCGAAGTCCGGGAGACAGCAGCCACTCACTTATGTGCGAGCCGGTCTCCGCTTGGCGCGCTCGGCGAATGGCTTCGTCGCGTAACCTGCCAAGTGGAAGACTCTCGGCTTCTTCTCGCAGGCGCCTCGCCTCTTGAGCGAGACGTCCTTCGAGTGAGAGTATTTGTTTGAAACGGCGTCGCTGCTGCTGCATGGCGCCGCTCCCTGTGAGAGAGGGCGGGAGCGCAACCGGCGTTCTCATCACCGATAACAGCCAATGTCCTCGCGGTGACCCCCTGAGTGTCCGATATCGGACCAAGAAAAGCGAGTCCCAAATACTTCGCCGCGGCCAGGAACGAAGTCTCGCCCTAGACTTTGCCCTATGTAGAGGGTTTTTCCCGTCGTGAGTTTCCCCGACCTGTAGCGTCGCTGTGACGGAAATCGGACCGACAGGCTGACCTAAAGTTCCCTATACAAGCTATTCCCGCTTGCGTGCTCTCGGAGCGCATCCGTCCCGCGGAGATCGGCCCGACCGACCGGGCGGGAGCCGCATTGGCCAAAAACAGCGCTTCGGCGAAACATACCAACAATCTTCTCGGATCTTTGCCGCACGCTCAATTTAGTTTGCTCTCACCTTACATGGTCGTCGAGCAACTCGACCAGGGTGTAATCCTCATCGAAGCCGGAGACGAGACCGAAAACGTCTACTTCCCACACCTGGGCATGCTCTCGCTGCTAGCCGTCTTGAAGGACGGCAGGGCGATCGAAACCGCGACCGTTGGCCGGGAAGGCGTTGTTGGAGCCATGGCCGGACTTGGCGCGCATATTTCTCTTGTTCGGGTCGTTGTGCAGCTCAAAGCCGAGGTGACAAGAATTCCGGCAAGCCGATTTCGCAAGGCAACGGGAGAAAGCACCACACTGCGAAACCTCTGCGTAGGCTACAACGAAATCCTGTTATCTCAAGCCCGGATCAATGTCGCTTGCAATGCCGTTCATGTCATTGAAGCGCGCTTCTGCCGATGGCTCCTCCAAACGGCTGACACCGCAGGAAGCAACACCATTAATCTAACCCAACAGTTCCTGGCCGAGATGCTGGGCGTGCGGCGCACCTCGGTCACAGAGGTCGCAAGAAAAATACAGAACACCGGCGCCATTCACTACGCCCGTGGAGAAATCAGCATCCTCGATCGGCAGATTCTCGCACGTTTATCTTGCGAATGTTACACGACGCTGGTGGAGCAATCGAAGAGTTTGAGCAGATAGCCGCCACCTTCGAAGCCGCGCGCGAGGCCCGATGCCTTCGTCGCGCGACTGCGTCCACAGAAAGCACCTAAGTGGGGTTGATTTCAGCGGTTAGCGTGAGGGTGAGCAAAGTTCGACCTTCCTTGGGCGAAGGGCCGTCCGTGACCTTCAACTCCCATGGTATCCCCTTCCACATGTCGGTGGGATGCTCAGACGTCAGGACATTACCTGCGTACTTCACTGCCTCAAGTTTCGCTGCCTCGGTGTCGGCCACTTCAACGCCGACGTCATCGATAAGCATTTTCCGTTCAAAATATGGAAGTAGTAGCGCGGCATAGACGCTCCTCCGTTTGGGCGGGAGCGCGGTCGTGTCTCTCAGTCAGGGGTTGCCTTGATCGGTCCCGGTGATAGAGGGACAAGAGCAGCTACAGGGTGGCGTTCCTAATTAGGCCACCGCGCTCGGAAAGCAAATACCGAGACAGAAGAGCTCGCCGACCAGCTCGCCGAACGGCTCAACGAGCATGCGCACCAAGAAGAGCACCATCGCTGGTCCGCTTGAGAAGTAAGCGCCACCCCGCGTTGAGCGGCAGCTCCGTTAGCGCACGTTTAAGGTGGTCCCCGCTCGCGCTGAGCCCTCGAGCGCTCTGTGCCGGCCCAGACAACACTGGTCAACTATTCCTGGGAAAGCATTTCGCGGAAAATCGACATTTGAGCACGCCTCTCCAGCGAAAAGGCCCAGTCTCGATCGCGACCTCCCGGCCAGGACGTCGTTCGTTGAACTCAAACCCGTCCCAAAGCCCGCGCTCCTCGCGGTACAGGGAGTATGCCCGGTAACAACCACAAGGCTCCTGGCTTAGGTGGGAAGCGAATTTGCTCGAACGCATTTCCGCCAGCCGCGGCAGAATGTCTCGATTTGAGCTGCGATAACTTTAACAAGGCAGGCAGTGCCGCCGATCGTATCGGATCGCTTGTGCCCGCCCGCGCAAGCGCGAGTCCTGCGAGATCCTACGATCGGACGCGACATTCCCCGAGCTCCCCTCTCGGCACGCCACCGCTGCTCCGACTTTTTCACGTACCAAAGTCTTGCGCGCAGCGGAGAGTTTGGCCGGCGGCGCGTCACCCTTGTTCAGTTAGGAACGATTCAACAAAGCGTGTGTTCGTCCTTAGATCCAAGAAATGAAGCACAAGAATAAAGCAAGAGGGTGAAGCGATGGCGCGATCAGTGGAGGAGTTGAGGCATGAGTCCGAACGCAGCCGCGCAGAGCTGGCAGCTACGGTAGGGCGACTAAGAGACCAGATATCGGACACCGCCGAGGACATCCGCCACAAGGTCTCGCCGCAGCACATTAAATCCGAAGTCTCCGAATATGTCAGCCACAAGACCCAAAGCTGGATTGAAGGGCTCAAGCAGCAGATCATGAGCAATCCCATGCGCGCAGTGGCCGCGGGCGCTGCGGTAGGAATTCCGCTGCTGCGATTGGCGCGAGGTGTCCCGTTGCCACTTCTGATGATCGGCGCCGGGCTTGCCCTGACCTCGAAGACAGTGCGTGATCGCGCTGCGGACGCTTCCGGTCCGGCAATGGATAGAGCGGGAGAAATGCTCGAGGAGTTGACGGAGGGTGCCCGGGCCATGCAGGGCGACGCCACAGAAAAGCTATCCTCCGCTCGAAGCCGAGCCGCTGGCATGGCTGAAGACGCACAAGATCGGGCCGTCGGCCTTGCGGATGATCTGCGGACAGGCGCAACAAAGGCTGCCAGTTTTGCAGGTGAAAAACTCAAGAGTGGCATCGACGCAGCCAAGGATGCGGCGACGAACGCGCCTGACCAGGCCCGTCAGACCATCGGCGACAATGCTGCTCTGATCGGAGGCTTGGGCATCGCGATCGGCGCTATCATCGCTGCGGCTCTTCCCGAGACCAAGGTTGAAGGCAAGGTGATGGGTCGGGCCAGCGATGGCGTGAAGCAGGCTGCGGCCGCTGCGGCCCAATCCGGATTCGAGGCAGCGAAAGAGACAACCACGTCGGCAGCCGACGCGGCGGCGCAAAAGGTCGCCGAGGCCGATCTCGGCACCCACGCCAGTCGTATGACGCAGGATGTCGCGGGCATTCTGAAAGAGGCTGCGGACGACGTCGTCAAAGCCGCCTTTAGCCCCTCCCAAAACACCAACACCTGAAGGAAACCATCATGAACGATGTGGACCCGAACAACATTACGCAGTTCGCGCCTAACCGAGACAAGGGCCCCTCGAAGGATCTGAAGGAACAGATCGGTGAAGCCGGTGCAGAGATGAAGCAGCGCGCTGGCGATGCCTTTCAGGCAACGGCCGATCTCGCGCGGGACAAATTCAGCGAAGCGGCGGATGCAGCAAAAGGGGTGACGGAAGGGACTGTGGACCAGATCCAGAGCCAGGCCCGCGAGCAGCAGCGGACGGGCGCCGATTTCGTTGAGCGCCTCGCAGGCAACATGCGTGAAGCCGGCCGAGCATTCGAGAGCGACGTACCGTTCGCTGCACGCGGCATCGGTTCTGCTGCCGACTATGTCGAAGAAGCCGCCCAGAAGATCCGCGATGGCAGCTTCCGGGATCTCGTAGAAGGCGCAACTGATTTCGCCAAGCGTCAGCCCGCGGCCTTTCTCGGAATATCAGTGCTGGCAGGCTTCGCAGCGGTCCGCTTCCTAAAAGCATCCGGCGAGCAATCGTCATCATCAAAGCGGAGTGGCACAGCGGACAAATCGTCGTCGGAAGACGCTCATAAGTCCCGTGACGCCCCGTTCTCGGCGAGAGAAGAAACTTGGCCTCAAGGTTCCGCGCGGCCCGGTCCGAGTTCGCAACAGACGTCATCCTCACAGGGCAACACCGTACCATGAGCATCGAGCACGATATCAAAACCAGCCGGGGCGAGTTTCGGGCCATCTCGACGCTGCTGGGCGATACCATGTCGCAGTTTGCCAAGCTCTTCCAGAACGAAATAGACTTGGCCAAGGCGGAGGTTGGCGACAAGCTTCAGAAACTCGGTGGCGCGCTGGGTTTGATTGCAGGTGGTGCCGTTCTGGTGATTCCGGCGATCGTCATGGCACTGTTTGCCCTGTCCGCGGCGTTGGTCTCCGCAGGATGGTCACAACCGGTATCGTATCTCACATCGGCGTTCATAGCGGCGGTAATCGCTGCCGTGCTCTTTGCAGTCGGCATCAAACGACTTGATATGCGCAATCTGGCACCTCAAGAAACGATCGGCCAGCTTGAAAAGGATAAGGACACCATGAAAGGAATGGTGCGATGAGCAACACAAAGAGCGGTTTTATCGACAATTTGGTGACGGCGGCCCGGGAAAACCCCCTTGCCGCTGCGCTTATCGGAGGTGGAGCGCTTTGGCTGGTGGCTGGCGACCAGAAGCTGAAGACCGCGACCCGCTCGGCTGTGGATGCAGTTTCACCCGTGGCCGATGCTGGGACGAGTCCTCTCAGGTCGGCAGCGTCGGCTATTAAGCAGACTGTGGCGCCTCCAACGGCACCTGAAATGGACGACGAGGGATCGCTGGGCGTCGGCGAAACTTTGCGCGGCGCCACCGCAGCGGATTCCGATGCAGTCTCAGGAGCTGCCGACAGCGTTCAGGATCGGTTCGACGATGGCGTCGCCTTCTTGCAGGAGAACTTTGGCAAGCTCGGCAATGCGCTTCCAGGTAAGGAAGCACTCACCGGTGCGCAATCGTCACTAACTGAGTTGCTTGAAAGACAACCCCTAGTGCTTGGGATTGTGGGCATGGCGATCGGGGCAGCAGTCGCAGGCGCGTTTCGCGCTTCCGAAATTGAGAACGAATATATCGGCAAAGTCGCCGACGAAATGAAGGCCGACCTTAATCGTCGCGCCGGCGCGGTATCGCAGGCCTTGCGTGAAGCCTCAGATACAGTGATCGCAGAAGTCGGCGACAAAGGTGCCGAAGCCCTGGATAGGGTAAAGCAAACCGGCATGGATGCCGCCGAGGCAGCCACCGCCAAAGTAAGGTCCCCCCTACCCGGCTAAGGTTGCGGAATGAACGGAGCTCGCCTTGATGCCCCCACTTTCATCAGATTGGTCTTCGTTGTCTGCCGACCACAAAGCCATAGACAAATAGCACGATGACCGCGCCGACCACGGCGCCTATCAACCCTGCGCCTTCGCCAGGACGATACCAGCCAAGGGCTTGCCCAAGGTAAGTCGCAACGAAGGCACCAACGATCCCAAGGATGGTCGTTAGGATGAACCCGGCTGGTTCGTTGTCCCCCGGCATGATGAACTTGGCTATCACCCCGGCGATGAAGCCAATAACGATGGTCCAAAGAATGCTCATTCTTCATTCCTTTCAAAAGCGACGTGGCGGCAGTTCAATTGGGTAGGCGTCCCTCCGGCGTATATTTGTCGACTGCTGAGGGGAGCTCCCGGGATAGCCTTGCGAGAATCTCCTCTTGAGAAAGCCCGGTCTCCAGTTCAAGCTTTTCCAACACGTCTGGGCCTATTGCTTCCCTCAGCTGCGGAGGCGAAATGTTCTTATTGGGCCCTGCGCTGATCCAGGACTGAGCTACGTCACCGCGGCCATTTTGATTGAATTTCTCCAGCAGCTCGCCGATCCCTCCTTGAAGCAGTCCGCTGACTCCGGCCCCGCTGAGCATGCCCGTAAGATTGCTGAGCAGCCCACCAAGCGGCTGTTGAGAACTACGGGGCTCTAACGCCCCCGCTCCCGGGCCCTTTAGCAACTCCGCCAGCTTGTCTCGATTCTGATATCCGGCAATGGCGAGCAGTCCTAAAAGCGCAGTCATGGACGGCATTCCGCGGGTCATTTTGCAACTCCGTGATAAGGTTAGACAGCTCGAACTCTGACGCATCGGTTCTGTTCCTAGGCACGCGAACGCAGCCTACCGCCCGGAAGTCTTAGGCCGAAGCCGCCTTAGTCGATGGGAGAACAGAAGCGCAGGTCATCTCTGAGGGTTGTATGCGGGGGCCGTCATGGCCGTTAGATGTTCCAACGTTCTGGGGCCAATGTCGATGATTCTCGCGCTTCAACCTTATCTCGACAATTCCCTGCGAACTGCTGCGGCGGAGTTTCCGATGCCTCGCTTTGGGTTCTTCGCGATGCTGGAAAAGCTTCCGTTCGTGAACAACTCTGCACAGTACTCAACACGCACACCCTTACGCTTGCACAAGAACTCATAATACGCGCTCTCATCAATGTCCTGGAAGCGCCCCCAACGGCTGACGTCGTAAACGAGTATGCCGCCAAAGTCCGCGCGCCCACACTGAACGTCGTCGATCCGATCTAAAAGACCCTTCCTATTCTTGATTTGAAGTCCGCTTTTGGCGGCGATTGCCGCCAATCTGAGGCCCGATTGACTATAACTGATAGTCGGTCGACATCCTAAGTACTGCGCTGCACGGCGTGCTCGCTGTACCTTTGGCAACTAGCTCTTGTGCTGAACCAGCGAGCACCGCGAACGCGCACGTAGCCGTGCGCCGGTCGGCCCACGACTGGTTGTTCCGTCCATTTCACCGCTTCATCCATCAATGAACTCCTCGCCCTCCACGCCGAGGAAAGACAACCGCTGTGTAACCCTACGATCCTATGCACCGATACGGCGACGGCAGAATATATGGATCCTCTGGCTTTCCTCTACTAGACGGCGAGCACGAGAAGCAGGGCCACCACCAACCTCTCGCGCTCGGCCTGGGAGTTTTTCCGCCTAGCAATCATTGTCGCGGGCGCCGGTGGTCGTCTTCGACTGTTCAGCTGCCGTCGGCTGGCTTTGCATCTGGCGCTGGGCGTCCTGCGACGAGGTTGCGGTGTTCTCGCTCGACTTGCTCATGGCAGAAGTTGGCGGATGCTCCTTGGCGTTTGGCGAGGGGGTGCCCGTGCTCGTACTCGCTTGGCCCGTCGTGACGGGTCCAGAGCCGGCATCGCGGTTAGCTGTATTGCAAGGGCCGCCGAAAGCGATAGTTGAGCTGAAAGCCAAGACGGCGCCAACCAGCATTGATTTCGTAAGCATGACATTTCCTCCTGTTCGCCGGCTAATGCTTGGCGGAGCCAGGTTCCGCCATTTTACGATGCTGTTTTGCGAGCATCTCCGCGGGCGTCACATTTGCCACTGCAGACTGGACAACATCGCCCTCGCCTTTCACCATGGCGTCGAAGCCCTGGCGCGCGACCATGGCAGGATCGTCTTTGTCCTCTGAGCCCACCTTGGTGTCGAGCATGTCGGCGCGCTTGAAAAACTCGGTCTCGGTCGCGCCCTGCATGAGGCAGGTCACGCTGATTTCGGTATCGCGAAGCTCCTCGCAAAGCGCAAACGACAGTGAATTCAGATAGGCCTTCGACGCGTTGTAAACGGCCTGGAAGCTGCCGGGCGTAAAGCCGGCAATCGAGCCCGTGATTAAAATGCGCTCCTGATTACGCCGGCTCATGTCGTTTCCGAGCCTATGCAGCAAACAAGTCGTCCCGGTCACATTCGTGTCGATGACATCGCGAATGCGGGCGAGGTCCTGATCGAGAAACGGATGCCCAAGTCCACGCCCGGCATTCGCCGTGAGCACGTCGATCGGACGGCCCCCGATGGCCGCGTGGAGCTTGTCGATGCCTTCCTGCTTGGCGAGGTCGAGGTGGAGCGCCTCGACGACCTCCGCGCCAGGCTCACGTCGCAGGTCGGCGGCCGCCTTTTCAATTTCCACCTCGTCTGCGGCAATCCGAAGGTCATACCCTTCGCGCGCACATATGCGCGCAAACTGGTAACCGATTCCCGTCGATGCGCCGGTCACGATTGCCTGTCCATCTCGGCTCTCCGCTATCTCCCAAGTTACCTTTCCAATCGCGCTAGGCAGCCGCCGTTCCTAACGCGATAGGACTTCGAGACGCAAGCAAGCTTAGCCGTCATCATTCGCTTGGAGTTCCCTACATGAAAGCTCTCACCTGGCACGGCAAAGGCGACATCCGGTGCGAGACCGTGCCGGATCCCAAGATCGAGCATGGACGCGACGCCATCATCAAGGTGACTGCCTGCGCGATCTGCGGTTCGGACCTGCATCTGCTCGACGGCGTCATGCCGAGCATGGAAAAAGGCGACGTGGTGGGCCACGAGACGATGGGCGAGGTCGTCGAAGTCGGCAAAGCCAATACCAAGCTCAACGTCGGCGACCGCGTCGTGGTGCCCTTCACGATCTCCTGCGGTGAATGCTTCTTCTGCAAGAACGGCTTCTACTCCGGATGCGAGCGGTCCAACCCCAACGCCAAGATGGCCGAGAAGATGTGGGGGCATTCTCCGGCCGGTTTGTTCGGTTATTCGCATATGCTCGGTGGTTTTGCCGGCGGTCAGGCGGAGTACCTGCGCGTGCCCTACGCCGATGTCGGTCCTTACAAGGTCCCGGAAGGTCTCACCGATGAACAGGTGCTGTTCCTGTCGGACATCTTTCCGACCGGCTACATGGCCGCCGAGTTCTGCAACATAAAGGGCGGCGAAACAGTGGCTGTCTGGGGATGCGGTCCTGTCGGGCAGTTCGCTATCAAGAGCGCGTTTTTGTTGGGGGCGGAGCGCGTGCTAGCGATCGATACCGTTCCTGAACGGTTGGCACTCGCCAGACAATCGGGTGCAATCACACTCGATTTCCAGAACGACGACATCTACGATCGCATCCAGGAGTTGACCGGCGGGCGCGGCGCGGATGCCTGCATCGACGCCGTTGGCACCGAGCCTGAAACCACTGCCAGCATTGGCTCTGTGATCGACCGGATCAAGGTCGCGACCTTCATGGGAACGGACAGGCCGCACGTTCTTCGACAGGCGATCGAGTGCTGCCGAAATTTCGGCACGGTTTCGATCGTCGGCGTCTATGGCGGGTATCTGGACAAGATTCCTATGGGCAGCGCCATTAATCGCGGCCTCACCTTCCGGATGGCCCAGACCCCCGTCCAGCATTACATGCCGAAGCTTATGGAGCGCATCCAAAAGGGCGAAATCGATCCATCCTTCGTCATCACCCATCGGGCAACACTCGAGGAGGGGCCGGAACTTTACAAGACCTTCCGGGACAAGAAGGACGGTTGCATCAAAGTTGTGATGAAGCCTTTCGGAGCCTGACGACTGCCGGCTATCCGAGCAGGATTATGATGGAGAGCACAGACGCGTATTTCGATCGCAAGCTGGAAGAACTGAAGCTTCTGAACAGCTGCCTGGCTGCACCGCTATCACTGGATCTCCCTGATTCGGTCGCCGAAGTCATTCGTCGTAAATTTCAGCTAACCGCAGCCCTCAGAGCCGCGCATGAGATGCAGGAGTGGAACGCCACCGAGACCGCATGGGCCGGCAGCGCGCGTCCATCCAGCGGGCCCTTCAAGTTTCAATATGACTATCAACGCGCTGACCTGGCCGTAGAAGGACCGTCATTCTATGCGCTCGATGAGCGGCACGTTCGACAAACGCTCTACACAGCATCGGGAATGGGGGCGATTGCTTCGCTACTCCTCGCACTCTCCAAGTCGATGAAAGGTGGCGAGGTCGTTGCGCTGCCAGGCTCTTACGGGGAAACATTAGAACTGATCGACGGCTATGCGCAGCAACTGCACCTGGTAATCGGGTCGATCCAGAGTTTCTCGACGGACAGTACCTCTCGCAGAGTCCTGTTGCTGGATTCATGCATCGCGTCTCGCGATTTCGGCGATGTCGTCAATTGCGGAAAGCCGCATTTCGACCTCATCATCTTCGACACAACATGTTTCACCGGCAGTTCGGGACGTATTGAGCAGGTAATCAGGTGGTCGAGGCGCCGGGGCGTTCCGCTGATCCTGGTCCGGAGTCACAATAAGTTGGATTCGTTGGGTGCGGAGTACGGGCGGCTAGGTTCCATTACGTTGATCCGCAGCGATTTCGCGACACAGCGGATTCCTTCCTCATGCCTCGAAGAGCTTATGGCGGAAACGCGCAACGCCATAAGGCTCCTGGGCAACGCAGCCTTACCCGCGCACTTTCCGCCATTCGTAGGCACATCCGCTTACCGTCGCCTGACGAGGAGGCGTATGGCCTCGATCCTTCGCAACGGTCGTTTCTCCTCCCGGCATTTCGCCTTGAGGCTGCGAGGCGTGCCGTCGCAGTTGCAGCCCGTTCACGGACTATACGTCACGTTGGGATCTCGCGAACCTCTCGACGAAGCGGCAGCCCGGCAGGCGGCCGCAGCCATGAGCGAGGAGCTAAGCGAAGTCGGCTTTCCAATCCGTCACGCTGGAAGTTTCGGCTTTGATTTTGCCGCGACCGAATGGTTTCACGACCTGACGACCGACCGTTACAGCGTCCGCATCGCCGTGCCTGATCTCCCCTCGAGCCTTTGGATCGCTCTGACGCGAGCGATCGGCGACTGGTGGCTTGCTTCAGTTTCCTGATCCTGAGCGTTAGAGACAATGCTCAGTCAAGGTCAGGCTCGTTATATTGGCCTTTCAATCCTGGACTGGCCTGCACGGGAAGGCCGTTGGACCTGGAATGCCCATCTCGACCCATGACTGACGAACAGTGAGAGCACGAAGCTCTGCCGTGAGGCCGATACCCCGGACAAGTCGGGCCAGCTTCTCGCACGTCAGGGCGCACATGATCTCATCGACGATTTTCGTACAGAAGGCGCAACCACAAGAATTCGTCGTGCGCCTGACCCTAGTTTTCTCTGAGTTGCGCAACGATCCGTTTGCCGAGCATGGGCTGGATATGCGTAGCGCCTTCGACAACCCGCCAGCCCGCATCCCGCTTGCACATCAGAGGGCAAGCGGCCCGATCGTCAACATCTTTGCAGTTCTTGCGACGTAGGGCGGCTCGCTGAAGCCAGAATCGGCCGGGCTGCTTTTGGCTAGGAACAATCGTCTCAACCTCATGTTGCCGTGCATCAATCCTTTTGCTTATGGAGCGTTCCAATGGCCGACAAAGATCTAAATGCGCTTTTCCTCGATACGCTCAAGGATATCTACTACGCCGAAAAACAGATCTATAAGGCTCTGCCGAAGATGGCGAAGGCCGCCAATTCCGATCAACTTCGGGCGGCATTTGAAAAACATCACGATGAGACCGAAGGTCAAATCGTTCGCCTCGAACAGATCTTCGAGCTTCTCGAAAAGCCGGCGCGCGGAAAGAAGTGTGACGCGATCGAAGGCATTCTCGATGAGGGCACCGAGATCATGGACGAGTACAAGGGTGAGCCGGCACTTGATGCCGGGCTCTTGGCTGCCGCTCAGGCGGTCGAGCATTATGAGATATCCAGGTACGGGACGCTTAAGAGCTGGGCCACGAAGCTTGGTATGAAGGATGCGGTCAAGTTGTTGGATCAGACGTTGGCCGAAGAGAAGAAGACCGACGATGCGCTGACAAAGCTTGCTGAGACGGCAGTCAACGCGGAAGCAGCCTGAACCACCCTGTAAGGATCGGGAAGCGCCGCCCTTCGGACGGCCCTTCCCGGCTCTCAATGCAGCGTTGCGTTTCGATTTAGAAAGACAATCACATGAGTGAAAAGTTCAATTCGGCGCCGACTGACAAACACGCCGCCGATCCCAAGCAGGAAATGCGCCGTGATAAGAAGCAAGACGATGAACTTGAGAGAGGCTTGAAAGACAGCTTGCCGGCTTCTGACCCGGTGAGTAGCACGCAGCCCACAAAGGCCGCGCCTAACGCCTAGTTGGTCTAGTTGGCCGTATGACTTAATCGGATGCATGGCACTTGGCACGTCGTGGGTCGCCCGAACGTGCTCGATGGCCCGGTTTGCTATCTAGGCGGCATACCGGCGTTACTCGCGTCGCTTTCCTATGTGCCGCAGGTCCGCGAGGCGTGGCCACGCGGGTCCACGGAGGATCTCTCGCTCTTCATGCTCTGGGCGCTGACCCTCGGTCTCGGGTTTTGGATCGTCTACGGTGCTATTCGATTGGATGATCGTCGGCGCGAACGTGATTTGCGCCACGCTCGCGGCCATCGTTTCTGCTGCAAGATACGGGATCTCAGGTCGCGAGGCCGCTGTAGAATCCATGGGCCTGACAAACGGAGGCCGAGATGACGGCGCTACGAATCCGCCATACGACCACCTATCGTTTTAGAGAGGCAGTACATCTCGCTCCACACCGCCTGATGCTACGCCCTCGCGAAAGCCGCGAATTGCGGCTGATGTCACACATCTTGACGATCACGCCGGACGCTGTGACCAAGTGGGCCCAGGATGTGTTTGGCAACACTGTCGCCCTGATCAACTTTGCAGACACAGCCCCGACGCTCGTTATTGGCAGCGAAGCCGATATTCTTCTCGATGCAGTCGATTGGCCGGTGTTCGATATCGCTGCCTCGGCCATTTCATACCCGTTCCGCTACTCCGACGAAGAATGGACCGACCTCGGCGCATTAACTATTGCCCAATACCCTGATCCGGGCGGGCGACTGCAAAACTGGACGAGAGGGTTTATACGTAGCAACCCAACCGATACGCTTTCACTGCTCAAAGACCTGAACGCCGGAGTCGCCCAGCGCGTTCGGTACCAAAGCCGTGAAATCGAGGGCACGCAATCTCCCGAGGAGTCACTCGACCGCGGGTGGGGATCGTGCCGCGACTTTGCAGTCTTGTTCGCCGAATCCGCACGAAAGCTCGGCTTCGGCGCGCGGCTCGTCTCCGGCTACCTCCACGACCCGAGCCATCAGCTCCTAGGTTCGGGCGATGCTGGCTCGACCCATGCTTGGGCCGAGGTGTTCCTACCAGGTGCGGGCTGGGTCACCTTCGACCCGACGAACCGCAGCGTCGGTGGTCGAAATCTGATCCCCGTCGCAGTTGCCCGCGATATCAGCCAGTGCATGCCAGTATCAGGAAGCTTCTTTGGCCCAAGCGATAGCTTCTTGAGCATGGGCGTGACTGTCTCGGTCACCGCCTAACGCATCTCCGGATTATTCCACCGATCGATACGTCGAGTGCACGGCAGGATCGTCCCCGAGTCCAGTATCGGCAGAGTAAATGGCAGCGCCTTACTCTTGGGCTTTGAGATCGCAAATCCTGCAGGCGGCACGTCATGGCCGTCCACTTGCTTTTCGACCCGCTCCTTGGCCTCTTCAAGGGGAGATCGACAAGCTGCTAACTAGGCCATCCGGGACTAGGATGTAGGCGCGACATCCTCCGGCATTTCAGATCGATCTCCGCGGGTCGAGAGCCCTTCGGCGCGCGCGGCCGATCCTCGACCTTCGTGCATTCGTCGTAGGTCCCGGTGGATAGGCGCCGACGACGAGGAAGTCCTCTTCGGCGAACAGGCATTGATGGCCGGTACCGGCGGGCAGGATCGCGACGTCGCCAGCCTTCAGCGTGAATATCCGGCCCTTGTTGCCGCCGAAGCGTACCCGGCCCTTGCCGCGGGCGATGCCAAGCACCTCATGAATTCGGGAGTGATAATGCACATAGCTGTAGATGCCGTCGCGCCAAGTGTCGCCCCAGCTGTTGGCCTCGAAGAGATCCTCCATCACGGCCGCCGGGTCGTGCCCGTCGCCAAAATCGACGGCGCCACGGTAGATGATGAACGGCCATCGCAAGTGATTGGGTCCGAGCCGTCATCCTTGAAGCGGAACGTGTGAGGCTTTCGGGCACAAGCGAGTTCCGGAGCTTCCTTCCTGCCTGGACGGCGCAGGCCGGTCGCGCGCTGCATGTATTCCTTGACGTTCTCAAAAATGGACACGGTCGCTCTTCTCCGATGTCCAAAGCGGATAGCCGGTCCACAAGCGCAGCAGCCGCTCTATGATGGCACCCAGCGCGAAGCCCGCGACCACATCGCTAGCCCAGTGCGCCAGCACGACTATCCGCGTCAGGGAAAGGGCGATCGCTAAGGCTCGAATCATTCTCCGCGGGAGAGGCGTTAAAGTGCCGGCGGCGGAGGCCAGCGCGCCCATATGGAGGGCGTGTCCCGAGGGAAACGCGTCATCGCGCTTTCCGGAAAATGAGACCCCGTGCATGTGACCCAGCACAGTCTTGCGGTCCGGGCGGGTCTGATCGAATACCGACTTCATACCATGAGGCATCAGCGAGACCACGACCGTAACGAGCAGCGCATGATTGCCCGCCCGCTGCAGCTGCTCCGACCTACCACGCGTCGCAAACCAGCCGACGGTCGCGAGCGCCAGAAGGATTTTCTCGTCGGCGCCCCAAGTCAGCCCGCGCGAGACCATCTCGGTACGATGATTGGTGTTGCGCGACACGGTCCGCGCGATCACCACGTCGGGCTTCGTGGGTTTGACCCTGACTGCTGCCATCACCTCGTCACTCTGCGATCTGCCATCGTTAACTCCGGTGCAGGTTCCAAGTTCATTGTGCTGTCATCGCGAGGTGTTTCACCGCGCGGCAAGGTGACTTGTGCGGCACCGATACGCAGGTCGTGCAGTTGTTTGGCGCCCGCTTATCGGGTGACGCTCCGGATAGAGTGAGCGTGCCGGATCATGTCCATCAGCCTGATGGTTTCTTCTTAAAGAGCGCTCTCAGCTGCTCCCACTTGGCCTCGATCCACCTCAAAGCCATGAGAAGAGGCTTCTGTAGAATAGGGATGTCCTGTGCGATAAGAAGAAGGCCTAGAGGCAGCATCCAGAGGCCGAAGATAGGCAGAAAGCTGAAGACGCCTCCTAGGATGAGCAACCCGGCGACAACGACACGGACCCAAAACGAGGATGGTTCTCGTAGCCACAGAATGAAGGCCGACACCTTCGTAGGCACCCGTCGCCGGAACAATTCAAAGTATCTATCCAATTCCGCTTTGACAGAAGCCATTAACTCGATCTTCTCTCTATCAGGGTGCCGCAACCCTCCGAACAAGCGCTTGAACCGCGACTAAATCAAAAGATCTGTACGGAAAGCGTTCCAAACCCTTTGGCTTCCCGATGGGGATGACGGACGATCCGTCTGCGGCCAGTCCGTTGCCGGTTCTGCCTTGTGTCTTCGAAAGACCGCCCGCCAAATTACCTAAGCGTCGCGCAGGACAGTGATAGCCGGGAAGCTCGGGTATGACGGGTAGCTCCTCGCCTAAAGCGTATCCGGTGTGCGTCGAGGTGAGCCTTGATCCTCGTTGAGCAATTCCTGTTCGGCCAAGCGCCAAAAGTCTTCTTCTCGGCCGTCCGGCTTGCCTGCCTGCTCCCACAACTCGTAGGCGCGGGCCGCAACGGCTTCATCGATTCGCCTATTCATGGGCCTTCTCCAGCCCAAGTAGGGGCAATCGGAGGGGTTACTAATCCGGTCATCCCCCCATAAACCTGCCTGTGAACCAAAGAAGCCTCTTGTTCAGGCCGTCGCGCTGTTTTGCCGACTCTGTGTTGCGCTCCAACTGCGTACGCACTGTAACAGCGACGAATCGGACGTCGACAAATTGAATCCCGGTTCCGTCGTGTGAGTTGCTTATGCGTCAGTCTCGACGGCTTATGTCGATCGCCCCGAACGGTGACGAGACCGTCTATTTGGTCGCAGACGACTTTGGCCGCTGTTCTTCGGAAAAACGCCCTCATTCGGCGTCGGCCGCCGTCGTGGCGCAGAGCCACCATAGGTACGGCTGCCTAAATTGCCGGTGCGGGCGCCACGAATCGGAGAGCACGGAGACGCAAGGAACTCGCCAAGCTTAGGGTCGTTTCCTCGCATGAGTGAGCCCCTGCCCGTTATCATGGAAAACTCGATCCAGATCGCCTGGGATTACCTGGAGCGGACGGGCAACCTCGGTGATCCCGAGGTTGCGAGCAAGGTGCTGCTGGAGTCGGTGGAAGCAATGGTTAGGCGTGGTGAACACCGTGTCTTGATGCTCTCGAACACAGCCATCAGCGATTATAAGAGATTGTGTGCCGACTGTTCGTTGGAGTTAGTCACCTGATAGATCCCGACTGCCAGATCTGCTTTGGGCTGGGCTGCGTGTGCGAGAACCACCCTTTCCAAGCTTGGAATGAGAAGGGCTGTCAATGCGGCGCCGGAATGCCGTGCGAATGTCAGCAGGCCGAGGGGCTCGAACAACCAGACTTTTCAAAGGTAATACCTCGGCCGCCAGGATGACGGCCGGTAGGGCCACAACTCGGTTTGTAGATGCACTCAACGACGGCAAGGAGACCTGGCCAGCATCAGTCGGATCGAACTGGTCCGTCGAACAGCGATAAATGACAGGGTTCCGCGCTAAGGACTCGCAAGCTCGACCTGATCCCGGATAAGGTGCAGATGGGGCATCGCGCCGTAATTTCCGAGGTATTCGATGTCAGGCGTAATCGAGCGAAACAACGTGAATGTTCGAGGAGCCGGGGACCGGGCTATCGTGTTCGGTCACGGGTTCGGCTGCGACCAAAACATGTGGCGGTTCGTGGCTCCGGCGTTCGAGAACGACTTCGAGACGGTAACGTTCGATCAGGTCGGCGCAGGCGGGTCGGATCTCGCCGCTTACGATAAGACCAAATACTCCAGCCTATCGGGGTATGCCGACGACCTTGTCGAAATCGGGCGCGAACTCGAACTGGAGGATGCCATCTTCGTCGGCCACTCCGTCAGCAGCATGATCGGCGTACTTGCCGCTCAGAAGGCTCCCGGAATGTTCGGCAAGCTGGTCCTAGTCGGCCCCTCTGCCCGGTACATCGACGATGACGAATACGTCGGCGGCTTCGGTGCCGCGCAGATCGAGGAATTGCTGCAGTTCCTTGAGTCCAACCACATGGGCTGGTCGACCCAGATGGCGCCCGCAATCATGGGCAATCCCGACCGGCCCGAACTCGGCGAAGAACTGACGAACAGCTTCTGCCGAACCGATCCGGAGATCGCCAAGGCGTTCGCCCGAGTCACTTTCACCTCCGACAACCGCAAGGACCTGGCCGGCGTCGCCGTTCCAACGCTGATCCTCCAGTGCAAGGAGGACATCATCGCGTCGCTTGAGGTCGGCGAGTTCGTCCACCGCAACATCCCGGGCAGCCGGATGATCGTCCTCGACGCGACCGGACACTGTCCGAATCTCAGCGCCCCTAAAGAGGTGGTCGACGCCATGAGAACGTTCGTCTAGTGAGCGTCGCCGGTCTCGACTTCGACGACATGATCGAAAATGCGCCGTGCGGCTACATCACGCTGCGCGCCGACACGCGCATCGAGCACGTGAACCGGACGTTCCTCGCATGGACCGGTCACGACGCGGACGCGATGCTCGGGAAGCGCTTCAGTGATTTCCTCACCTTTCCTGGGCGTATCTATTTCGAAACCCATATCGCGCCCCTACTCCGGATGCAGGGTTTCTTCAACGAGTTCGCGATCGACATGCTTACGGCCGCGGGCGATCCGCTGCAGATCATCGCGAACGCCAATGAGCGCCGCGATCCGAACGGGAACGCGCTGGGCATCCGCATCGCGCTGATCAAGGCGACCGACCGGCGCCGGTACGAAACGGAGCTTCTGTCGGCCAAGGATCTGGCCGTGACGGCGGAAAAGGCCACGCAGGAGGTGCTGCGGCTGGAAAATGAGACGTCGCGGTTTCGCGAACAATTCATCGCCGTTCTCGGTCACGATCTGCGCAATCCGCTCGCCTCGATTAGCGCCGGCGCCCGTATCCTCGATCGGACGGTACAGAGCGAGCAGGAGCACCGGGTCACCGCGATGCTGCAGTCGACCGTCATCCGGATGAGCGCGATGATCGACAACGTGCTGGACTTCGCGCGTGGCAGGCTGGGCGGTGGCATCACCCTGCGGCGCGACACCCGAAAGCCACTCCAACCTGAACTCGAGCAGGTCGTAGACGAACTGCGTATGGGATCGCCCGGGAGGGAAATCCTTGCGGACTTCGCGATCGACCGGCCGGTTGATTGCGACCGGACGCGTGTTGGTCAGCTACTCTCCAACCTTCTAGGCAACGCCTTGACGCATGGCACCTCTAACCAGCCGATCGTCGTTCACGCCGAAACGCGCGGCGGTTCTTTCGAGCTCTGGGTCGCCAACGCCGGCCAGCCTATACCGGAAGCGGCGATGGAGAAGCTGTTCGAGCCGTTCTTTCGTGGCGAGGCCCGCGCAAGCAGGCAAGGACTCGGATTGGGGCTATATATCGCTTCTCAGATCGCGAAGGCGCATGACGGCTCTTTGACCGTCTCGTCGTCGCCGAAGGAGACGCGCTTCACATTCACGATGCCGTCGGAGTAGCTCCGCTTCAAGATTCATCCGGCGTGCGGATGCTCCAGAAAGAATCGCAGCATTTCCTTCGTGGCATCCGGCCCCTCTGCGTCCGTATAGGATCCGGCGGGGCTCCCTCCGGACCAAGCGTGGCCGGCGCCGTGGATGTTCCAGTGCTCCAAAATCTCCCGCTGGCCGTCGACGTGGGTCGTTCGGGTATATCCATGCCCTCCCGGAATTTGCCCGCGATGCACTTTCTTCTGCGTCTTGGTCGCTCCGATAGTCTGTTCGACGACCTGGGCGCCATTGCCTGGATGCACGGTGGTGTCGCGATCGCCGTGAAAAACAATGGTCGGGATCATCGGGCCAGTCGCCGCAGGACGAGCGCCTTTGCCCCCTTGCCGCATGGCGGTGAACGCCGAGGGCATATCGGTGGCGGCTCCGCAAGGGAGGCCGGAATGGATCCCGACTGCAGCGTATAGATCACTATAGGTGGCTCCCATGATTGCTGCAGCGGCGCCTCCAGCTGAGAGGCCGGCGACGAAGACGCGCTTTGGATCGATTAAGTAGTCACGCATGACTTGGCGAGTGATGCCCGCGATCAGCGAGGGCTCGCCTTCGTCGCGGCGCTGGTCAGCCGCGCGAAACCAGTTCCAGCACTTGGACGGATTAGCGCCGCCATGCTGTGCCGGATAAACCACCAGGCAGTTCTGTTCTTCCGCGATGAAGTTCATTCTGGTGCCGGCTGCGAAATCGTCCGGCGACTGCGTGCAGCCATGCAGCATGACGACCAGCGGATGCGGTTGACCTCGTTGGTAGCCGCTGGGGACGAACAGCTTGTAGCTTCGGCTTCCGGCCTCGTTGCTGTAGGTGCCGTCGATAAACTTCGTTCCTTCCGGCGCGATGTCGGTGATCGAAGCAGGCGCGTGCTTGGCACCCCGCAGACCAAGCCAGGTGCCGCCCTTGGCCCGATCGAACAGCGGCCGGTGCAAACGTGCCGTGGTAGCCGGAGCTTTGAGGTCGGCCCAGCCGAGGCGGCTAGACTTGAGGTCGATGGTGGGCGGAACGCCGTCTGGAAGGCCGACGAGCTGCGGGACGAGCGATGCCGCAGCGGGCGCATGCTCGCCTTTGAGCATGCGCTGCAGCAGCGCCGTGGCTTCGGTCAGTTGCCCCGCTCGCGTCAACCGCGTGGCTTCGCGCAGCGTGTCGTGATTCAACATCGTGTTCACCTTGTTCTGTCGGCGAGAGCGGCCTTGACCGCGGGGGTGGCATGGAGGGCTCCGAGCACGGAAACCGAGCCGATAGTTGCGCGGGCGAGTTCGGCCGTAACGTCCTGCGCGATGCTGGCAAGGCCAAGCACATTGATGTGCAGCATCTCGCCGGCTCGCTGCGCCGCTTCGAGATCCGCGCGCGTGTAATTCCGGAGGCCGAGATCCAAGCCTTTACGGGCGGTAGATTGCTTGACCACGTCGGCGTGACGCTCGAGCTGATTGCGGATCGCCGTCCGGATGAAATCCGTGCGGTTCGAATAGAACCCGTCCTTCACCATCAGATCGACGTGGCCCAGATCGACGAAGCCGAGATTGATGGTGATCTTTTCGGTTTCCGGAGGCTTCGGCCTCAGTTCTTGAATATTCGAAGGCATGCTTCTCGCCATCCATTTACCATCTGTATGGCTGGTATATGGATGGCACGCGGTCCTTACAAGAGGGCACGTGATGGAACTTTGGAGAAAGTGCCGGGCTTTGTCCGCGGCGGCGAAAACCGTCTCGATGACGATCGAGACGGTCGAGCAGAACGCAGGGTAAGATGCCTGCGGCCTTAGCTGGATGGTTGCCTTCGTTTACTCCGATCCCGGCATGGGAGGCCGACGAACCTAATTCCGCTTGAGACCTTTAACGAGCCCTGCCGTAACGTCGAGCGCGGTCCGCTCGACTGACGGCGCGGAGGAATTCAAAACCATCACGATCTTCTGCGGCGGTGGACAGCTGCTTTCGCTCGTCGCGGCCATGATCTACCACCTGGATTTCACGGCCTTCTGGCGCGCTTACGCCTTCAGGACGCGGTCGCTAGAGCTCGTTCGCGTCCTTCGCGACGACGCTCGCGCCGTTCCCGCCTTCGCTTCGCCCGCTCCGCGAGCGGAGGCAGCGGTGGCATGGGTGCATTGACCATCTCGGACGGCGTCGCTCAGGCGGGGGCCGTAGCTTCTAGCGCGGCGCCAGATCGAGAAGCCCGCGTAGCTTTGCCGCTGCGTCCATCGCGGCGCACCAGCCGAAGACCATGGCCGGGCCGATCATGGTGCCGGGCCCCGGATATGTGCCGCGGAAGATCGAGGATGAATCGGTCCCGACGGCGTAGAGACCGAATAGAACCGTGCCGTCGCGAGACAATACGCGTGCGCAGGAATCCGTGCGTAGACCGGCGCTGCTGGCGAGGTCCGAGGGCCATACGGCGACGGCATAATACGGTCCTGGGCCGATCCGGCGCAGACAAGGGTTCGGCTTGCTCCGGGCGTCGCCATTGAACCGGTTCAATTCGCTTGAACCGCGCCCGAAATCTTCGTCGACCCCGCTCTCGGCATACCGATTGTATCGTTCGACCGTTTCAGCAAGCTGATCTGGATCGATAGGGATTTTCTGTGCCAGTTCTGCGATCGTTTCGGCTTCGATCAAATAATTGGTTTGCAAGAACTCGGTCAGGTCTTTGGTCCCGGGATGAACCAGTCCGATGCCAAAATCCTTGATGAAGGCCCTGTCGCAGATCAGGAAGGCCGGCGTGGCTGACGAGGCAGATGCGTTCGAACGCAGCATCGCGGCGACGAAGTCGTGATAGGAGTCCGCTTCGTTCACGAAGCGTCGGCCGGATTTGTTGACGGCGAGCAGTCCCGGCTTGGCGCGATCGAGCATGATGTGCGGGAAGACCGAGACGTGGCCGTCGGCTTGCGCCATCACCGAGCTCGGCATCCACAGGGCCGGGCTCTCGAGGTCACGCTCGATGATGGCGTTGACACGCTCGGCGGCTTGGATTCCGTCACCTGTATTGGATGAGGGCGCGAGCGAAAAGCGGCGCGCGGCATGTGGAAACAGCCGTTCGCGAAGCTCGCGGCTCCAGCCGATGCMGCCAGTTGCCAGCACCACGCCCTTGCGGGCGCGTATGGCGACCTCTCCGGTCGGAGACGTGAGGACCGCACCGACGATGTCGTCGCCCTCGCAAATGATCTCGCGAAGCGCCGTCTCACATCGCAGCTCGACGCCGGCGCGGCGGATGCTGTCGAGCAGTCGCGCGACCAGCGCATTGCCCATGATCAGGCGCGTTCCTCGCTTGTGGCGCAGCCGATCCAGCGCATGCCGGGCGAGAAGGCCGACGGCGTGTCGAAAGTTGGTCCAGTTGCGGAAGGGCGCCAGCAGCGCCGGAATGTCCGCCTTCCCGACCATCATGCCGCCGAGGACCATGAATTCGCGACGTGGCGGCCTGACTCGCACGAAATCGTCGCCGAGCTCGCGGCCGTCGAACGGCACGGCTCCGAGCGCGCGACCGCCGATCGCAGCGCCACGAAGCTGCTTGTAATCGGGATGGACCGGCGGTGCCGCGAACTTCACGCTCGTCTTCTGCTCGAGATAATCGAGAACGATCGGGCCGGCCTTCAGGAACATATCCACGCGCTGGTCGGTCGCGTGCTCGCCGAGCATCGCGGCGAGATAGGTGCGCGCGGCCTCGACCGTATCAGGCGTTCCAGCGCGCCGCCCTTGCCGGTTGCCCGGGATCCAGACGGTGCCGGCGGAGGTTGCGGTCGTGCCGCCCACCATGTCCGACTTCTCGCTGAGGATAACGCCGAGCCCTTCGAGGGCGCCGACCAGCGCCGCCGTCATGCCCCCCGCACCTGCGCCAATGACCAGCAGGTCGGTCTCGATGTCCCAGACGCGATCGGCTTGCGGCATCCCACCCTCTTACGAAGCGGCGCGCGCCCTCTCGACCACGGCCCTGCCCGCCGCGAGCGCCCGGCGTGCCCGTGTTACGGCATCGACGGTCTTCGCCAGCTGAACGGTCGGGACCTCGATGCTGATGGTCAGGCTGTCGGGCATGGCTTGTGTCAGTCCGACGAGATCGATGCCGCCCTCGCCTGGAAACATCCGTTCCTCGCGTGCGGCATGAATGAGCTGCTCGGTCGTCGCCGGGCGTTCGGCCGGACCGTCGCAGAGTTGCCAGTAGTGAAGCTGCTTCGCCGGGATAGCCTTGATATCCGCAAGCGCTTTGCGATCGATCGAAATGCAGCGCATCGACCAGAACGCCGGCCGCGGGGTGATCGATATCGGCGACGATCCGCATCGCGGTCTTCAGGTCCGGAACGCTGGTCCAGGGCATGAATTCGAGATCGGATGTCAGGCCGTGCTGTGCAGCCGCTTCGCAAAACTGCCGGTAGCGGTCCGAGAACCGTGCCAGGTCCGGATCGTAGGCCGCAACGAGAATATGTTTGGCGCCGAGGCGCGCGCCCGCCTCGAAGAAGGGCGTGAAGGACGCGACGTCCGTCGCCGGCCTGAACGCGACGACTTCGATATCGGCGACGGTCACGCCCGTCGACTGCAACCGCTGCAGCGTCTCTCGCATCTGCGGCGCATCGTCCATCAGGCGATAGGCAATTCCGCCTTGCGTCGCGGGCAGCAATCTGAGCCCGACTTTCTCGTAGCCGCAGCGGGCCGCCAGCTCGATCATCTCGGGCGGCGCGAGATCGAGCACGGTCAGGGCAGCGAGCGAGAAGACGGCCATCAGCCGAAGTCCGCGATGCGGGCGTCGAGCGCGAACATGCCTTGGTAGACTTCCGGCTCGCTCGCCCGGCCCAGGATGTCGGGCGCAATCGCGCGCGCCTGCTGCAAGGCGGCCTGCAACGCGGCGACGTCGAGCGCCTCGATCAGCAATAGGCCTGCGAAAAAGCCCTCGTCCTTTCGCATGCCCTTTTCGGCCGTCGGCACCGATGTGCGCGCCTCGTCGGTCGCGCCGATCTGAATGGCGGCAATTCCGTCGCATGCAACGAGCGCCTCAGCCAGTTTTCGGGCGTCCGCGGGCAAAGCCTCGATCCGCAGCGCCATGATCGTGGCCCCCTCGCCTCGCCCCGCGCGCGCGACCATGATGCCCCCGCCCCGCATGAAATTGCTGAGCTTTGGCATGATGCGCTGCGACCAGGGCGTCGGCGCGTTGAGGCGCGCGAGGTACGCTTCGCCGTCGAGCACCTCGGGCGCATCGAGCTCGTACAGGATGAAGAAGCGGTTGATGTCGTCCCTTGCCGCGCGGAAGACGCGCACCCCGCGGAAGCCCTTGGTCGTCACGCGCTCGGTGGTGTGCTCGCGCGTCAGCCAGTGCCGGTAATCGGTCAGGTCGTGCGCCTCGACGTCGCTCCAGATGGCGAGAAATCCTGCACCGCGCATGTTGCTCTCCTCCTTACGCCGTGGCAGCGGCGGCAAGCCCGTGCAAGGCCTGCGGAATGGTTTCAGGCAATTGTCCAAGCCGTTGAACGGCTGCCAGGATCGCGGCGAGATAGCCGTACGGACCCAAGCCGCAAATAACCGACGTGCAGGCACTCGACGTGATCGAGTGGCGGTGAAGCTCGTCCCGGGCATGGATGTTCGAGATATGCACCTCGATCTTGATACCCTCGAAGATCTTCAGTGCGTCGATCAGCGCGATCGAGGTGAAGGAATAGGCCGCCGGATTCATGATGATCGCATCCGCGTTGCCATAGGCGGACTGGATCAGATTGACGAGCTCACCCTCCATATTGGTCTGGTGGAATGAGATCGATACGCCGAGCTGGTCGGCCAGGGCCTGGCAGCTGACCTCGATCTGCTTCAGCGTCGTCCGGCCGTAGATGTGCGGCTCCCGGATGCCGAGAAAGTTCAGATTGGGTCCATTGAGGATCATGATCTTAGCGGCCATTGTTCGCCTCTCCTTTGTCGACATATGTGACTAGCCGCCGAACCATTTCGCCGGAATCGTCACCAGTCCCGGGAATAGCACCATCGCGAACAGGACGATCAGTTGCGCGATCATGAACGGCCAGACGCCCTTGATGATATCCTCCATGCTGATCCTCGAGACGCCGCAGACGACGTTGAGCACGATGCCGACCGGTGGCGTGATCAGGCCGATGGCGTTGTTGATGATGAAGAGGACGCCGAAATAGACGGGGTCGATGCCCGCCGCCTTGATGATCGGCATCAGGATCGGCGTGAGAATGAGGATCGTCGGCGTCATGTCGAGCGCCGTCCCCACGATGACCACCACGACCATGATCGCGAGCATCAACAGCGTGTTGTTGCCCATGAAGGGCTTCAGCAGGGTCACGACCTGTGCGGATATCTCGGACACGGTGATGAGCCAGGACGATACCAGCGCCGCGGCGACAAGGAACATCACGATGCTCGTCGTCACGGCAGAGGAGACGAAGATGGCGTAGAGCTGCGACAGTTTCAGTTCACGGTAGATGCAGGTCGCGACGAACAGGGAGTAGACGGCGACAACCACCGCGGCTTCCGTCGGCGTGAAGATGCCGAAACGCAGGCCGACCACGATGATGACCGGCAGCATCAGCGCCCAGAAACCATCGACGACGGCCTTGATGATCTCAGCCCCCGAGGCTCGCGGCGGCGGCGTCAGGTTCTCTTTCCGCACCACCCACGCCCACGCCATGCAAAGCCCAGCGCCGAGCAGCAGCCCGGGCACGATGCCGGCCAGAAACAGTTTCGAGATCGAAACGCCCGCGGCGACGCCGAAGATGACGAAGCCGATGCTGGGCGGGATGACGGGGGCAATGATGCCCCCCGCCGCCACGAGACCCGCCGCATAGGACTTCTTGTGCCCTGCCGCAACCATCATCGGCACCAGTAGAGCCGCGAGCGCAGCCGCATCGGCCGCGGCCGAACCCGAGAGCGAAGCCAGGATGCAGGACGCGAGGATCGTGACGTAGCCAAGCCCCCCGCGGAAATGGCCTACGGCAACGAGCGCGACATTGACGATACGCTTGGCCAGGCCGCCCTTGTTCATGATCTCACCCGCGAGCATGAAGAAGGGAATGGCCATCAGCGGAAAGCTGTCCGCGCCGTTGATGACATTCTGCGCCACGATCTGGGCGTCGAACATGTCGATCGTGCTCATCAGGGCGACGCCGCAGACGATCAGCGCAAAGGCGATCGGCATGCCGAGCGCCATGGCGCCGAGCAGCGATAAGGTAAAGACGGCGATCGTCATAGCGTGATCCCGATGGTCAGCATCAGTGCTCTTCCGATTCCTTGACTGCCACCATATCGGCCTCGCTGGCCTGTCCCGTGAGCACGCGGACGAGGTCGTAGAGAAGGATGACTGCGGCCGATACGCCGAAGATCACGCCGACCGCGTAGAAGATGGCCATCGAAAGGCCGGTCGCCGGCGCGCGATCGTCGATGTTGATGATGGTCTGGCGCCAGCTGCCCGAGAGCAGCAGCCAATCGGCAAACAGCATCAGGCAATAGTTGATGATGAAGCAGATGCGTTTTCCGTAAGCCGGCAGCATGCGGACCAGGCTGTCGACGCCGAGATGCGCGTGCTCGCGCAGCGCGACGATGGCGCCGAGGAAGGTCAGCCAGACCAGCAGCCAGCGCGACAGCTCCTCCGAAATCGTGATGCCGGAGTTGAAGCCGTAACGCAGGACGACGTTGCCGAACACCAGCACCACCATCACTGCAAGACACGCGGCAATGACGGCTTTCAGGAACGTGCAGTAGAGGTCAAGAGCTCGCGCCATGCGTGACGTCCGGGCAAATGAGGGGTGTGAGCCGGCCAGTGGCCGGCCCCGCCGCCTGCGTGATGGAGACGTCGGCTACTTCACGTCCTTGCGGATGCGCTCGACCTCGTCGTTGAAGAGCTTCACCGTCTCGGACCGAAGATTGGCCGAGATCTTGTCCACGACCGGCTGCACTGTCTTACGCATGCGATCGGTCTCTTCAGGTGCGATCGCATTGTACTGCATGCCCTTGGCCTGCAATTCCGCCAGCGCCTTTTCGGTCTGAAGGCGCGTCTGCTCCTTCTGGTAGTCGCGGCTCTCTGCATAAGCCTCGCGCATCAGGCGCTGCTCGGTCGGCGACAGCTTGTCCCAGAACACCTTGCTCACCAGAATGATGTTCAGGGTGAAGGTGTGGTTGGTCGCGGAGACGTATTTCTGCACTTCGTAGAACTTGTTCGAGAGAATGACCGTGTAGGGATTCTCCTGGCCGTCGACGGTGCGGGTCTCGAGCGCCGAATACAGCTCGCCGAAGGCCATCGGGACCGGATTGGCCTTAAAGGCGCTGAAACTTTCGAGATAGACCGGGTTCGGAATCACGCGAAGCTTGAGCCCGCTGAAGTCCTCGACCTTCGTGATCGGGCGGGTGCTGTTGGTGACATTGCGGAAACCCAGGCCCCAATAGCCGAGACCGATCAGCCCCTTCGACGGCAGCGTGTCAATCATCGCGTTGCCGAATTTACCGGTCGCGAGCGCGTCGGCCTGCTCGGTCGTGTTGAAGAGGAACGGGAAGTCGACGAGGCCGAATTCCGGAATGACGGTTGCGAGCGAGGTGGTCGAGGCCGACAGCATCTCCTGCGTGCCGCCGCGCAGTGCCGATTGCTGCTGCAACTCATTGCCGAGCTGGGAGGCTGCGAACTCTCGCACCTTCATCTTGCCCCCGCTCTTCGCCAGCAGGATCTCGGCAAACTTCTGCACGCCAAAGCTGACAGGGTGATCGGTGTTGTTGAGGTGGCCCCACCTGATCGTCCGCTCCTGGATGTCGTCAGCGGCGGATGCGCCGACCGTCAGCGCCACGCAGATCGCCGTCGCAGACAGCGCCCGTATCAACAAGCTCATCGTTTCCTCCCTGTTCACCGGGGCACGAACGGCGGCTTAAGGCCTTGTTTTCCGTACCCTCCGTTTATTTACACATCATACATATATTTCCATGTCAAACGACAAAATCAATTTCATATGAGATTTCAGTAGACGTCATGTGTCGTCGGTCTGCTATATTGCTGGCAACATTGATGGTTCGGCCGCCGCACGGCGGGCCGGCAATCCGGACAGCGGGACTAGAGCGCATGACGACACTCGAGGAACGGCCAATGTCGGCAGGCGACAGCGGCTATCAGCGCATTCGCTCCGACATCATTTTCGGCGTGCTCACGCCTGCCGGGCGTCTCAAGCTCGATGCCATGAAGGAAGATTACGGCGTCAGCATCTCGACGCTGCGCGAGATCCTCAATCGCCTCACGTCCGAGGGTTTTGTGGTCGCCGAAGGCCAGCGCGGCTTCGAGGTGGCGCCGATCTCGATCCAGAACCTGCGCGAGCTCGCCGAGCTGCGCATCCTGCTGGAGCATCACGCGATGGCCGAGTCATTCCGGGCCGGCGACGTCGAGTGGGAGGGCCGCGTCGTGTCCGCGCATCACAAGCTGGCGGCGACCGAACGCACCGTCCTCAAGGAAGGCGACGATCCCGAGCTGCGCAAGCGCTACGACGGCGAATTCCACCAGGCGCTGATCTCGAGCTGCGGGTCGCGCGAGTTGATGCATACCCATGCGATCGTGTTCGACAAATACTTCCGCTATGCGCTGCGCTACCGCGGCACGGAGACGATCAACCAGCACAAGGCCTTGCTGGAAGCCGCTCTGAAGCGTGACATCAAGAGCGCCAGGGCCGTCCTCAGCGACCACATCAATGGCTGCGTCGCGCATGCGCTGTCCTCCTGGAAGGACAGCTGACCGCCTTCGCCCGCCCAAGAGATCAAGTCGTCAGCGAAGAAGAACGATCAATGAGTTCGAAAATTCCGTTCTCCACGGCAAGGCTCGACGGCCTGCTCGACGATTTCGGCATCGACGTGCTGATCGTCACCGCGAAGCACAACATTCAGTACCTGCTCGGCGGTTACTATCACTTCCAGTTCGATTACATGGAAGCGATCGGCATCAGCCGCTATCTGCCCATCTTCGTCTATTTGAAGGGCGCCCCGGAGAAGTGCGCCTATGTTGCCAACCGGAACGAGCGGGACAGCGTCGAGAACAGGACCGCCGCCGGATACTGGATGCCGCCGGCCGTATTCGGATCGTCGACCTCGGTCGAGGCGATGGCGCTCGCGCTCAGGCATGTGAAGGCGGTCGCGACGACGGCGCTGCGTGTCGGCGTCGAGATGTCGTTCCTGCCCGTCGATGCCGCCGATGTGCTGCGTCGGGATCTCGCCGATTCCCAGCTCGTCGAGGCGATGCGCCCGCTCGAGAAACTGCGGTCGATCAAGACCGCAGCCGAGCTGGAGATCCTGCGCGAAGCGTCCGAGCGCGTGGTCGCCTCCATGATGGATGCGGTGAACCACGCCCGGCCCGGACACAGCAAGCGCGAGATCATCGGGCATTTGCGGCAGGCCGAATTGTCCCGCGACATGATCTTCGAATACGCCCTGGTGACGATGGGAACGAGCCTCAACCGGGCGCCGTCCGAGCAACGTCTCGAGCGCGGCGATATCGTGTCACTAGATTTCGGGCGGGAATTACAAAGGCTATATCGGCGATCTCTGCCGGATGGCCATGCATGGGGCGCCGGACGGCGAGCTCGTCGATCTGCTCGGCGAAATCGACCTGATCCAGCAGGCGGCCCGCGCTCCGATCCGCGCCGGTCTCATCGGCGCCGATATCTACGCTGCAGCGAACGAAGCGCTTGCGCGGTCTCCTCACGGCAAGCACATGCACTTCGTCGCCCATGGCATGGGCATCGTCAGCCACGAAGCGCCGCGCCTGACGGCGAGCGGACCCATTCCCTACCCCGCCGACGACGCCAATGCGCCGCTTGAGGCCGGCGTGGTCATCTCGATTGAAACCACGCTGCCTCACAAGCGACGGGGTTTTATCAAGCTCGAGGATACCATCGCCGTCACCGCCGATGGTTATCAGGCCTTTGGCGATAGCGCGCGCGGCTGGAACCGGATTCCGGAATGACTGCGAAAACGATTCCCGCGCACAGGGTCGAGACCGCGGTCGCCAGCGCGGACATTCTTGGCGAAACGCCGCTGTGGTGCGACCGGTCCCGCAAGCTGTGGTGGATCGACATCGACGGCCGGCTTCATCAATCCTTCGATCCCGCGACGGGCGCCCATTACAAAGCCTCCTATGATTGCCAATTCGTCGGCAGCCAGGCCCTGACGTCAGACGGTTCGCATCTGCTCGCGCAGGACTTGACCCTCGACCATCGCCAGACCGTCGTCGAGGTCGAACGCGGCCTGGACAACCGCCTCAACGACGGCCGCGTGGACGCGCGCGGCCGCCTGTGGATCGGCACTATGGACAATCAATTGCACCGGCCGAACGGCTCGCTGTACCGCGTCACCGGAGACGGTCAGGTGACGCGCCTGTTCGACGACGTCATCGTGTCCAATGGGATCGCGTTCTCGCCCGACAATCGGACGTTCTATTTCACGGACACGCGGCGTTACTGCACCTGGGCGTTCGACTTCGATCTCGACGACGGCCTGATCAGCAACAGGCGCCTATTTGCGGATTACAGCGCCTCCGGAGAAAGACCTGACGGCGCGTGCGTTGACGTCGATGGCGGGCTGTGGACGGCGTTCTTCTCGGGCGGTCGGGTGGTGCGTTATCGGCCTGACGGGACGATCGACACGGTCATTCCCCTGCCTGTCACCAATCCGACCTGTCTTTGCTTCGGAGGAAGCGATCTCAAAACGCTGTATGTGACGACGGCCAGAAAATTCCTGGATCGGCAGCAGCTTGACGTCGAGCCGCAGGCCGGCCATCTCCTGGCCATTGACGGCGTCGCGCAGGGGCTGCCGGAACACCGTTTCCGGATCGGTTAGTTCCGAGGGATCCTACCGCGCGAGCAGCAGCTCCAACTGGCCCCGCGCCTTCTTCACGGCCGCCGCGAACCAGCTTTGACCTGGCGCCTCCTTGGCAAAGCATTTTGTGTAGGCGTCCATGGCCCCGTCTTCCTTGGCCATGGAATCCTCCGGTGTCTTCCTCGCCATCATTTGCTTCCAGACTTTTTCGCAGGCCGGAATCTCGGCCGTCTTCACCGCATTGGTGACAGCGAGAAAGAAGACCTTGTCGCCCTGGATCGCGACGACGTCGATTTCATGGGGCGGCCCCCTTCAGGTCGCCATTGCCGCGTAGTAGCTGGCCGACTGTAACAACGACGCGATTGACCCAAAGCGGAACTCTGCGATAGAGGTCCACCGCTCGCAGCTCTCCACCGGAAGGATGGTAACGTTGCACTTCATCTCAAGTAATTCACATTGGAGCGTGCGCAATTCCGAGTGAAGCTGGATCACGTTTCCGATCAGCCCAACGCGCTTGATCTAGATCAAGAAGTACGTCGCCATTGTGCAGCATGCGTGAGACAACGTCGTAGAACTGGCCCAAGGCAGTTGTTTCGAGGGCACAGGAGCTACCGGCATGCCGTTGCTGGCATATCTCTGGAAGGTCGGAGCGGCGTTGCTCTTACTGCTCTTTGTCGCAGACTATTGTGTTCCGAGGGGCAAATCCCTGAACAGGTGCCGGCTGATCGACCAGCAATACGCATTCACTCCGATCGCAAATGGCCGGAGCGAATTGTGCTCGATGCCCGGTCGCCGACAATCGTTTCCGCCGCACCCGCGGTCAAGATCCCAGATGTCGCGATGTCGTCAGGCGTCACCGAACCGCCCGTCAACCGGATCGATAACCCGACAGTCGCGAATGCACTCGCAATGCTGCCGCGTCCAGATGCACGCCCGCCCGAATCTATCGATCGCAAGCGACAACACAAGACATCAAACGTCGCCGCCCGGCCGAGACGGCACGTCAAGCCGCAGATGCTTCTAGTGGCACGACAAGGACAGTTCGGCTGGTTCGGCTTCAGAACCTGGTGATCGGCGTCCGGGCAAAATCCAAACGCCGAGTCTCGCGGCCCCTATTCATACATCGCACAGACACCTCCACGTCGCATGTCGAAGGCTGGAGCTGGAAGCCAACAGGGGGAACGGTATGAAAGTAGACCTTCTGCGAGAACGGATGCGCTTGAGCATCAACGATTGGCTGCTGACGCTACTCACAATTCTCCTCGTATCGATCGTCTTCGTCTTTGCGCCTCTTCAAGCGACCGGCCATTTTTTTCTCCATGCCGGGGCAATTACCATCTTGCTTGCTGTGATGGCGAGCATGGCGATTATCTCGAAGAGCAAGATCGCACTTGGAATGATGTTACTTGGGCTTATTGCGAACGTCATCGTGCTCTTGCAGCGCTATTACTACGCTTGGCCCTACAACTTGCATCTGCTGGCGGCGTCATGGTTGCTGATCGCCATAGCCTTGGGAGCTGTCGTTACGAGGGCCGTATTCGGTCCAGGCTACATCACCTATCACCGCGTCGTCGGCGCTGTCCTCGTATATCTTTTGATTGCCGTGGGATTTGCCTGCCGGCCGCCGATGCATTCAAAGGCATCGAGTTCGTGGATGACTGATCGCTTGCGAGCAAGGTTTTCTATTTGAGCTTTGCCACGCTGACGACGACCGGATACGGCGACATCGTGCCCGTCCATCCATGGGCAAGGAGCCTCTGCAACATCGAAGCGGTTATCGGGCAACTGTATCCGGCGACGTTGTTGGCGCGATTAGTCACGCTGGAGCTACCAACAATCACCGTAGCGCCGGTCTTAAGCTGCAGACCGGTGGCAGAGTTCTGCGCCGCAGCGCCGCAAGCAAACAGATCCAAACTCGGGCCCTGCTGTCCTTTGGTGCAATGAACTTTAGGACAATACCGAGAATGCACTATCCCTGAAAATCTTGTCACCACGCACGCCGCTAACCCGGCACCGGAATTGCACGGTTACCAGGCCCATCATCACCAGATTAAGGAATGGGTCCAATGCTGATGCATATCACCTCAGTGTCGGTGCCTCATCCGCACTCCCTTTGCGAACTGGGGATACCGACCGAAACCAATCCGATCGTCAGCCTGAGCCAACTTACCTATCGGAAGTGCAACAAGATCTACGGCGAAAAGGAACCCGCCGATTATGTCTATCAGATCAAGTCAGGCGCGGTACGAAGCTTCAAGCTGCTTCGTGA
>NZ_JBFUGY010000048.1:0-55277 GCF_056402655.1 Bradyrhizobium sp. P3_C3
TCCCGATCGCCGGCCTGCCAGCGCGCCAGCCACTTGTAGCCGACGTCAGGACTGATGTTGAACCGACGGCACAGTTCGCGCCGGTTGGCGCCCTCCTGCAAAGCCAGCCGCACAAACTCGTGACGCTGATCCATCACTGACACCTCGCTCCAAGGCATGGACGGCCTCCCGAATCGGACCAATCCAGCCAATGTTGATGTGTCAGCTATGTCTCCGAACACCCGTCAGTGATCTGTCCGGGCTAAACAGCAGCCGGGGCATCCAGTACGCCGCGGCCCTTCCGTATCCAACAAACGTCTCTGGAATACTGGATCACCCGCTCCAGTGCGCAAGTGCGCACAAGGCGGGTGATGACGGCGGAGTGTGAAGCGTAGGGTTCGCCCTAAGCCTACTTCCGCAAAATCTTCACCAATTCCCCGTGCACGAACTCGTTGCCGCACACGACGTGGCCGGTCACCAGCGCATCACCCGGCGTTGCGATGTCGCTCACCGTGCCGCCTGCTTCGCGCACCATGATCATGCCGGCAGCGATGTCCCAGGATTGCAGGTTGCGCTCCCAGTAGCCGTCGAGGCGGCCGGCGGCGACGAAGGCGAGGTCGAGGGAGGCGGCGCCGAAGCGGCGCAGGCCTGCGACGCGGTCCTGGATCGCGGTCATCTCGCGGCGGAATTCCTCGTGGTCGCCGCGGCCGATATGGGGCAGGCCGCAGGCAACGACGCATTCGTTGAGCTGGCGGCGGCCGGCCACGCGCAGGCGCTGGTCGTTGAGGAAGGCGCCCTTGCCGCGCTCGGCGATGTAGAGCTCGTCATTGGCGGGGTTGTAGATCACGCCCGCAATGATCGTGCCCTCGCGCACGAGGCCGATCGAGATCGCGAATTGCGGGATGCCGTGCAGGAAGTTGGTGGTGCCGTCGAGCGGGTCGACGATCCAGGTGTGGCTCTTGTCGCTGCCTTCGCGGGTGCCGCCTTCCTCGCCGATGAACCCGTAGCCGGGGCGGGCCTTGGCGAGGTCCTGGTAGAGGATCTCCTCGGCGCGCTTGTCGGCGAGCGAGACGAAATTGGCCGGCCCCTTCAGCGAGACCTGGAGATGCTCGATCTCGCCGAGATCGCGCTTGAGGCTGCGGCCGGCGCGGCGCGCGGCCTTGACCATGACGTTGATAGTGGCGGAATACAGCATGTGCTCTGGTCTTGATCGGGGGAAATGGCGCGAAATCGCGCCTGTTTGAACGATGGGGTGCCCTGCGAGGGCCTTTGCGTCAAGTCATTTGGTCCCGAGCCATTTTCTGGCGGCGGCCTCGGCCTTGCCCCGGTCCTCGGCCGGCAGGTCGGACAATTGCTTGTCGAGCTCCGGATCGCCCTTGCCGGAGGTTTTCGCCACCAGGTGCCATTTAAAGCCCTCGACCTTGTCCACGGACGTGCCCATGCCGTTGATCAGCACCCAGGCCAGGCGGTTCTGCGCGATCGCGCTGCCCTGGCGGGAGGCCTTGCGGAGCAACGCGACGGCGGCCGGCTGGTTCTTCACCGTGCCGGTGCCGTTGAACATGGCGATGGCATATTCGACCTCGGCATCGACATTGTCCGCCAGTGAAGCCGCCTGGAGCAGCCGCACCGCGCGTTCCGGGTCCTTCGGCACGCCGGTGCCTTCCTTGTAGAAGGTCGCCAGCGCGTATTGCGCCTCTGGCAGGCCGGCATCGGCGGCCTGACGCAGCAGCTCGGCGGACCGCTTGACGTCCTGCGGCAGGGTCTGGCCGTCGAGGTAAAGCAGCGCGAGGTTATAGGCCGCCTTGGGCTCGCCGAGCTTGGCGGCGGACGCCATCAGCTTCACCGCCTCGCTTTTGTCGACCGAGCCGCCGCGGCCGGAAATTCGCAGCATGGCGAGCGCGAACATCGCCTCGCGGTCGCCGGCATCGGAGGCGCGCTTGTACCATTCCAGCGCCTTGGCGTAGTCGCGGCGGATGCCCATGGCGTTGGAATAGAGCTCGCCGAGCATGGTCATCGCCTTGGGATCGCCTGCTTGTGCGCGGGCGGTGGCGAGATCGAACGCCGTCTTGTACTGGCCGCGCTGATAGGCGCCGAACACCAGATCGACATTGGGATTGTCGGTTGCCGGTGCGGGGATCACGGTTGCGGGCAGCGCCGGCTTGGGCGAGGCGGCCGGCTTGGGCGAGGCCGAAGGTTTTGGCGCCGGCGCGGCCTCCTTCTTCTTGGCGGCCGGAGGCGGCTTGGGCTTCTGTTTCTCAGGCACAGCGCCAGGCGTGGCCACCGGCGGCGTGATCTGGAGCTGCGCGGCCGCGGGCGCCGTCAGCAGCAGCGTGGCCAGGATGGTGATGCGCGGGAGCTTCATGTCGGGCGCTAGCCGTGCTCCTGACCCGCAAGCGCAGCCGCATGGGCCTTCTTGATCTCAGCGTCGACCTCGATCAGCGCGGCCTTGGGACCGCGCGGATCGGACCAGACGAAATCGCCGACCAGCACGAAATCGGCGCCGCTGGCGGCGAAGTCGTGCGCCTCTTCGAGCGAGGTGGCAAAGCCGACGCAGGGCGGCTCGAACAGCTCGGCCCACCAGTCCAGCCGCTCGGCGATCGCCTGGGACGACGGGCGTTGGCCCTTTGCATCAGGTTCGCCGAACAGCACGTAGTCCGCGCCTATCTCGCCCGCATCCATGGAATGGTGCCGCGTCGTCAGCCCGCCGACGCCGGCGATGCGATCGGGCTTGAGCGATGGCAGCGCCTCTTTCAGCGCGGCGATGCCGGGCAGGTGCGCGCCGTCGGCGCCGCCACGTGCGACCAGTTCGGCATGACCTTCAACGAGCAGCGCGGCGCCCGCCTTCTGGACCGGTGGGGCCAGCGCCTTGATGCGCGTGATCATGGTGCGCTGGTCGGTCTCCTTCAGCCGCAGCAGCACGGCCGCGACGTCGGCGGCAGCGAGCAGGCCCGGCAGCTCGGCGACGAGCGCAGCGGGATCATCGACGGCAGGCGTCGCGAGATAGAGACGCGGCGCCGGGCGCGGCGGAGGCGATTTGTTCGACAAGATCTAGGCTGCTTTCTTTTCCAGGCTGCTTTGCCATTCGCCCTTGGACGCCAGACCATTCATCCGGGCGCGATGGCTGAATGCACTTTGGCCGGCTGCGACATTCTCGGCCTTGCCGGACCAGGCCTTCTGCGGCGCGGCCTGCAGCGCGCGGCCGTAGGAGAAGGTCAGGCCCCAGGGCAGCGGCCCGAGCTTATGCATGGCGTTGAGATGCGCAGTCGCCTCTTCGTCCGACTGGCCGCCGGAGAGGAAGGCGATTCCGGGCACGGCCGCGGGCACGCAGGCCTTCAGCAGCCGAATTGTCTTCTCCGCGACTTCCTCGACGGGAGCCTGCTTCGCGCACTTCTTGCCCGAGATCGCCATGTTCGGCTTCAGCACCATGCCTTCGAGCGCAACGCGCTGCACGCGCAATTCCTGGAAGGTCTTGTTGAGCACGCGGGTCGTCACTTCATAGCAGCGGTCGATGTCGTGATCGCCGTCCATCAGCACCTCAGGCTCGACGATCGGCACGATCTGCGCGGCCTGGCACAGCGCTGCGTAGCGGGCCAGCGCATGGGCGTTGGCGCCGATCGCGGTCATCGACGGAATGCCGCTGCCGATATCGATCACCGCGCGCCATTTGGCGAAGCGCGCGCCGCGCTCGTAATATTTCTTCAGGCGTTCGGCGAGCTTGTCGAGCCCGACGGTGACGAGCTCGCCCGGGCACATCGGCAGGGCTTGCGTGCCCTCGTCGACCTTGATGCCGGGGATGGCGCCGCTCTGTTCGATCAGCTTGACCAGTGGCGTGCCGTCCTTCGCGTCTTGCCAGATCGTCTCGTCATAGAGGATCACGCCGGAGATGTACTGGCTCATGGCCTCCCTGGAGCGGAACAGCATCTCGCGATAGTCGCGGCGATTGCCTTCCGTCGATTCCACCCCGATCGCGTCAAATCGCTTCTTGATGGTGCCGGAGGATTCGTCGGCGGCAAGGATGCCCTTGCCGGGCGCGACCATGGCGGTCGCGATCCTGTTGAGCTCAGTCAGATTCATCGAGAGGTCCTCCCAAAACGATGCTGCCCTTGCCTGTGAAAATAGACCGTTCTCGGGCAATTGCCGAGTTAACGTTCGTCGCAGGGTAAAGGGGCGGGAGGTCAGTTGGGCGAAAAAGAGCGGGCTGGGCGCCCCTTCACCTCGCCCCGCCTGCGGGGAGAGGTCGGATTTTGCGCGTAGCGTAAAATCCGGGTGAGGGGGTACAGGTCTATCGATAGGGCACAATTCGCGGAGCGAGCCCCTCACCCCGACCCTCTCCCCGCGAAGAGCGGGGAGAGGGAGGGATAGATCACGCCACCTTCGGATCGAGTTCGCCCTTGGCGTAGCGCTTGGCCATCTCGGCGGGGGTCAGGACCTTCTTGAACTTGGAGGCCTGGCCTGCGGTATTGAACTCCTGGAGCCGCTGCTTGCACAGCTTGGTCATCGCTTCCATCGCCGGCTTCAGGTACTTGCGCGGGTCGAACTCTTCCGGGTGCTCCTTGAACACCTTGCGGATCTGGCCGGTCATGGCCATGCGGTTGTCGGTGTCGATGTTGATCTTGCGCACGCCGTTCTTGATGCCGCGCTGGATCTCGGCGACCGGAACGCCCCAGGTCGGCTTCATCTTGCCGCCGAACTCGTTGATGATGTCCTGGAGGTCCTGCGGCACCGACGAGGAGCCGTGCATCACGAGATGCGTGTTCGGCAGCTTGCGGTGGATCTCCTCGATCACCTTCATGGCGAGGATGTCGCCGTCGGGCTTGCGGGTGAATTTGTAGGCGCCATGCGAGGTGCCCATCGCGATCGCGAGCGCGTCCACCTTGGTCTCCTGAACGAACTTCACGGCCTCGTCCGGATTGGTCAGGAGCTGGTCGTGGCTCAGCTTGCCTTCGGCGCCGTGGCCGTCTTCCTTGTCGCCCATGCCTGTTTCGAGCGAGCCGAGCACGCCGAGCTCACCCTCGACCGAGATGCCGCCGAGATGGGCCATGTCGGTCACGGTCTTGGTGACGCCGACATTGTAGGTCCAGTCGGCCGGGCTCTTGCCGTCGGCCTTGAGCGAGCCGTCCATCATGACCGAGGTGAAGCCGGCCTGGATCGCGGTCATGCAGGTCGCGGCCTCGTTGCCGTGGTCGAGATGCACGCAGACCGGAATGTGCGGATAGATCTCGGTCACCGCGTCCATCATGTGCTTGAGCATGATGTCGTTGGCGTAGGAGCGCRCACCGCGCGAGGCCTGGATGATGACGGGCGCGTCGACCGTGTTGGCGGCGTCCATGATCGCCAGCGCCTGCTCCATGTTGTTGATGTTGAAGGCCGGTACGCCGTAATCGTTCTCCGCTGCATGGTCGAGCAATTGACGTAACGTGATCCGAGCCATCTGTCTTTTTCTCCGGTTTGGGCCTGCAAGGCCGACTTAAAAGGCCGACTGATTACTTGGTGCGCAGAACTTCGACGCCGGGAAGGGGCTTGCCTTCCATCCATTCAAGGAATGCGCCACCGGCGGTCGAGACATAGGTGAATTGACCGGCCACATGGGCCTGGTTGAGGGCCGCGACCGTGTCGCCGCCGCCCGCGATCGAGATCAGCTTCTTGGCCTTGGTGCGCTCGGCGGCGTGCTTGGCGGCCGACACCGTTCCGCGGTCGAACGGCTGCATCTCGAAGGCGCCGAGCGGTCCGTTCCAGACCAGCGTGGCGGCGTCGTCGATGGCGGCGTGGACACGCGCGATCGATTGCGGGCCGACGTCGAGGATCATGCCGTCGGCCGGGATCGCATCGAGCCCGTAGGCATGCGAGGGCGCGTTCGCCGCGAAATGATAGGCGACGGTGGCGTCGACCGGCAGGATGATCGCGCAATTGGCGGCTTCCGCCTTCTCCATGATGCGGATCGCCGTCGCGGCGAGATCCTTCTCGGCCAGCGACTTGCCGATCCCAACGCCCTGGGCGTGCAGGAAGGTGTTGGCCATGCCGCCGCCGATCACGAGCGCGTCGACCTTGGTGACGAGGTTTTCGAGCAGATCGATCTTGGTCGAGACCTTGGCGCCGCCGATGATCGCGATGACGGGCTTGGTCGGCGAGCCCAGCGCCTTCTCCAGCGCGACGAGCTCGGCCTGCATGGTGCGGCCGGCATAGGCCGGCAGCTTGTGGCCGAGGCCTTCGGTCGTGGCATGGGCGCGGTGCGCGGCCGAGAAGGCGTCATTGACCCAGATGTCGCCGAGTTTTGCCAACTCCGCGACGAAGGCGGGATCGTTCTTTTCCTCTTCCTTGTGGAAGCGGGTATTTTCCAGGCACAGGATGTCACCATCCTTCAACGCAGCCACGGCCGTGGCCGCGGGCTCGCCGACACAGTCGTCGGCGAAGGCGACGGGCCTGTTCACGACTTTCGACAGCGCTTCGGCAACCGGCTTGAGCGACTCCTTGGGGTCGCGTCCCTTCGGCCGGCCGAAATGCGCGAGCAGGATGACCTTGCCGCCCTTGTCCGAGATTTCGGTGATGGTCGGCGCAACGCGCTCGAGCCGGGTCGCGTCGCTGACGCGCCCGTTGTCCATGGGCACGTTGAGATCGACGCGCAGCAGCACGCGCTTGCCCTTCACATCGACGTCGTCGAGGGTGCGGAATTTGTTGGTCATCGGACACTCTCTAGTCCCGTGCGCATAGCGGCGCGGAGTGCCGCCGTGCAGATCCGGGACCTACGCTGGAGGGACATGGGTCCCGGATCTGCGACGCAGCGTTTCACGCTGCATCGCGTCCGGGACACGAGAGCGGAGTTAGATCACCTTCGCGAACGCGACGGCGGTGTCCGCCATGCGGTTCGAGAAACCCCACTCGTTGTCGTACCAGGACATCACGCGCACCAGCGTGCCGTTCTGCACCTTGGTCTGGTCCTCGTGGAAGGTCGAGGAGTGCGGATCGTGGTTGAAGTCGATCGAGACGTTCGGCTGATTGGTATAGCCGAGAATGCCCTTGAGCTGCTGCTCGGAGGCCCGCTTCATCGCTGCGTTGATTTCCTTGGCGTCGGTGGCGCGCTTGGCGACGATCTTGAGGTCGATGACCGAGACGTTCGGGGACGGCACGCGGATCGAGACACCGTCGAGCTTGCCCTTGAGTTCCGGGAGCACGAGGCCGATTGCCTTCGCCGCGCCGGTCGAGGTCGGGATCATCGACATCGCCGCCGCACGGCCGCGGTAGAGATCCTTGTGTAGCGTGTCCAGCGTCGGCTGGTCGCCGGTGTAGGCGTGGATCGTGGTCATGAAGCCGGTCTCGATGCCGACCAGGTCGTTCAGCACCTTGGCGACCGGCGCGAGGCAGTTGGTGGTGCAGGAACCGTTGGAGACGACCAGATGATCCTTGGTCAGCGTGTCGTGGTTGACGCCGTAGACGATGGTGGCGTCGGCGCCGTCGGCGGGCGCGGAAACGAGAACGCGCTTGGCGCCGGCGGTGAGATGCGCGGACGCCTTGTCCTTCGCGGTGAAGATGCCGGTGCATTCCATCGCGATGTCGACGCCGAGATCCTTCCAGGGCAGCTTCGAGGGATCGCGCTCGGCGGTCACCTTGATCTTGCCGCCGCCGAGGTTGATGGAGTCGCCATCGACGGTCACGGTGCCGGGGAAGCGGCCATGGACGCTGTCGAAGCGAAGGAGGTGCGCGTTGGTCTCGACCGGGCCGAGGTCGTTGATGCCGACGACCTCGATGTCCTTGCGGCCGGACTCGGCAATAGCCCGCAGGATGTTGCGGCCGATGCGGCCAAAACCGTTAATTCCGACGCGGACTGCCATGTTTCATCTCCTTATGACCGTTCAATGACGTGTTCGATAACCCCGATCATCCCGCACAACGCGCTTAGCGCGCCTGCGAGGGTTTTTTAGGGCGGACGCCCGGTTCGGCCGGGCGATGCTTGATCATATGAGAGACTACGTAGTCCTTTTTTTTGGCAAGCTCAACTCTCAGCTAACGCGCTTCAGCACAGCGTTAACCGCAGCCTCGGCGGTAATGCCGAAATGCTTGTAAAGATCCTTCGCCGGCGCGCTCGCGCCGAACGAATGCATGCCGATAAAATCGCCATCCTGGCCGATCACGGCGTCCCAGCCCCAGCGCACTGCGGCCTCGATCGCGACCTTCACCGGCGCGTTGCCGATGATCTCGGCACGCTTGGCTTCTGGTTGCGCTAACAAAAGCTCGAGCGAGGGCACCGAGACCACCCGTGACGCGATGCCGCGCTCGGCGAGCTGCTTCTGGGCGGCGACCGCGATCTCGACCTCGGAGCCGGAAGCGAACAGCGTTGCCTTGGCTTCGCCCTGGGCGGCGACCAGCTCGTAGGCGCCGGCCGCGCAGGGAATGTCGTTCGGCGCATTGGTGCGGAGCTGCGGCAGGTTCTGACGCGTCAGCGCCAGCACGGTCGGGCCGTCGATACGATTGAGCGCAAGCTCCCAGCACTCGGCGACCTCGATGGAGTCGGCGGGGCGGAACACGCGCATGTTCGGAATGGCGCGAAGTGCGGCGAGATGCTCGACCGGCTGGTGGGTCGGGCCGTCTTCGCCGAGGCCGATGGAGTCGTGCGTCATCACGTAGACGACGCCGGCGCCCATCAACGCGGCAAGGCGCATCGCGGGTCGCGCATAGTCGGTGAACACCAGGAAGGTCGCGCCGTTCGGCGCGAAGCCGCCATGCAGGAAGATGCCGTTCATCGCAGCCGCCATGCCGTGCTCGCGGATGCCGTAATGGATGAAGCGGCCTTTTGGCGTCTTGGCCGAGAAAGCTGTGGCCGACTTCGCCTTGTTGTTGTTGGAGCCGGTGAGGTCGGCCGAGCCGGCGAGGAATTCCATCGGCATCGCGCCGGCAATGACTTCGATCACCGCTTCCGAGGATTTGCGGGTCGCCGCGGTCATCGGCTTTTCCAGCAGCTCCTTCTTGTAGGCGCGCACGGCCTTCGCGAGCGAGGCCGGACGCTCGTGGCGCAGACGGCGCTCGAACTCGGCGCGCTTGCGGCTGCCGAGCTCGCCGAGCCGTCCCTCCCATTCCTGCCGTGCCGCCGCGCCGCGGCTGCCGGCTGCGCGCCAGGCCTTAAGCACGTCATCCGGCACCGAGAACGGCTCGAGCGAGATGCCGAGATTTTCCTTGGCGGCCTTGAGCTCGTCGGCGCCGAGCGCCTCGCCATGCGCCTTCGCGGTGCCGGCCTTGTGCGGCGCGCCGAAGCCGATGGTGGTGCGGCAGGCGATCAGCGTCGGCTTGTTGGATTTTTGCGCGCGGGTGATCGCAGCGGCGATGGCGGCCTGGTCATGGCCGTCGATCTTTTCGGCGGCCCAGCCCGCGGACTTGAAGCGCTTCACCTGGTCGACGGAATCGGAGATCGAGGTCGGGCCGTCGATCGAGATGCCGTTGTCGTCGTAGAGCACGATCAGCTTGCCGAGCTTCCAGTGCCCGGCCATCGCGATCGCTTCCTGCGACACGCCTTCCATCAGGTCGCCGTCGGAGGCGAGCACATAGGTGTGGTGGTCGACGATCTTCTTGCCGAACTCGGCGGCCAGCATCTTCTCGGCGAGCGCCATGCCGACCGCGGTCGAGATGCCCTGGCCGAGCGGGCCGGTGGTGGTCTCGATGCCCTTGGTGTGGAAGTTCTCGGGATGGCCCGGGGTCAAGCCGCCGAGCTGGCGGAACTGCTTGAGCTGATCCAGCGTCATGTCGGCATTGCCGGTCAGATACAGCAGCGAATAGAGCAGCATCGAACCGTGGCCGGCCGAGAGCACGAAGCGGTCGCGGTCGGGCCAGTCGGTGGCAGTGGCGTCGAATTTCAGGAATTGCGTGAACAGCACCGTGGCGACGTCGGCGGCGCCCATCGGCAGGCCGGGATGGCCCGATTTCGCCTTCTCGACAGCGTCCATCGAGAGGCCACGGATCGCGTTGGCCATGCGGTTGTGGTCGACTTGCGTCATGTCTGAAATCCGTCTGAAATGAGGCGCTTGGCGGTGGTGCGGGCCGCGTGGGGGGAGCCTGGCGGCCACGGAAGGTTGGGCTGGGATAGCACCTCGGTTCCGGGAGTCCAAGGCAATCAAACGTCGGTTTGGCCGTAAAAGTTGCTTAGCAGTGCATAGTTTCGCGGCGGCGTTGCGCTCCGCTAGCTTGCCACGTAAATTTCTGCTTCTAACCGTTTGCCGAACCGAGTCTTTTGCCGGACGGCAAGCCCCACGGGCAAGGCCACAGGTTCCGCCGCTGACTGCATGAACGATCGCGTTTCAAACAGCTCTGCCATGACGGAGTCCTCGGCCGTCGAGATCGAGATCGCGACCCGCAGACTCATGGCGGCGCTCGACGCGCTCGAAAGCGCGGTGGAGCGGCGGCGCGATGCCGATCGCGACGAGAACGAGCTCGCGGCGCGAATCCAGGCACTGGGCGCGGATCGCTCGCGGCTTGCCGATGAGCTCGACGGCGCGCTGGTGAAGGCGCGCAAGCTCGAGCGCACCAATCGCGAAATCTCCGATCGGCTGGATTCCGCAATCGTCACGATACGCTCGGTGCTCGATACCGGAGAGGACGGATGAGCCACATCAACGTCACCATCAACGGCCGGCAATACCGCATGGCCTGCGAGGAGGGCCAGGAGGTGCGGCTGCTCAAGCTCGCCGAAAGCCTGGAGACGCGAATTCAGTCGCTGCGCGGAAAATTCGGCGAGATCGGTGATGCCAGGCTCACCGTGATGGCGGCGCTGACCGTCTGCGACGAGCTGGTCGACGTTGGCAACCGCGTCCGCACCATGGAGCAGGAGCTGACTGAGCTCAGGGATTTCCGCAATGCCGCCGTCGAGCGCGCCCGGATGACCCAGACCGCCGTGGTGAATGCGCTCAACGCCGCCGCCGAGCGCATCGAGAAGTCGACCCAGGTCCTGAACCGGACGGTGGGCAACGGGATCGCGATCGGCTGATTTTGGGCGGACCGCCCGTTGGGCTGGCGGTTCGTCAGTATCGTTGTTACATTGCGCGGGCGAGGCTGCGACGTGCGTCAGGAGCCATATATCCCCGGGGCCTTATCGATCCTTTAGGGAACTGTCCCTGGCCGGGCCCGTGGGCTCGGACATATGGTGCCCACCTACTTTCGTAGGGAACTCCGGGATCGAGTGCTTCAACGGCGTTCGCGGCTTCGCACTTTTTTTGCTTGGTTTGTGCTTGTCGAAACGACTGCGGCCAGCTCGGTAGATGTCATGCTCCGGCTTGCCCGGCGCATTCAGTACGCCGCAGCCTTTGTGTGAATCACCACCGCCTCTGGAATACTGGATCACCCGCCCCGGTGCGCAAGGGCGCACAAGGTGGGTGATGACGTGGGGGACCAAAGCGCATGTCCAATTCGAAAGCCGAACTCCGTGCCAAAGCCCTCGCGGCGCGCGATGCGCTGAGCGAGAAGAAGCGCACCGCCGCCGCCGCAAAGCTCGCCAAGCGCGGGCTGCCGTTCCCGCTCCTGCCCGGCAGCATCGTCTCCGGCTATTCCCCGATCCGCAGCGAGATCGATCCGCTGCCGCTGATGAAGGCGCTCGCCGAGGCGGGCGCAAGGCTCGCGCTGCCCTGCGTCACCGCCCGCGGCCAGTCGCTGATCTTCCGCATCTTCCATCCGAACGACCGCCTGATGCTCGGCCCGCTCGGCATTCCCGAGCCGTCGCCGGCCGCGGCCGAAGTCATCCCCGACATCATGCTGACGCCGCTCGCGGCCTTCGACCGTCTCGGCCATCGCATCGGCTATGGCGCGGGGCACTACGACCACACCTTCGCGCATCTGCGCAAGACCAAGCAGATCGTCGGCATCGGGCTTGCTTTTGCAGCGCAGGAGATCAAGGCGGTTCCGGCACTATCGCACGACGTCGCGCTGGATTATGTGCTAACGGAATCGGACGTGTTCGATTTCCGGAGTTCTGAAGTTGCGCATTCTCTTCGTGGGTGATGTCGTCGGCCGTAGCGGCCGCAACGCCATCGCCGAATATCTGCCCGGCATGGTCAAGGACTGGTCGCTCGATTTTGTCGTCGTCAACGGCGAGAATTCCGCCGGCGGCTTCGGCATCACGGAAGCGATCTATCAGGAGTTTCTCGATGCCGGGGCCGATGCGGTGACGCTCGGCAATCATTCCTGGGACCAGCGTGAAGCCCTGGTGTTCATCGAGCGCGCCGAACGCCTGGTGCGGCCCACGAACTACCCGCGCGGCACGCCCGGCCGCGGCGCCGCGCTGGTGGAGACCAAGAACGGCAAGCACGCGCTCGTCGTCAACGCGCTCGGCCGGGTCTTCATGACCCCGTTCGACGATCCCTTCGCCGCGCTCGAGCGCGAGCTTGGTGCCTGTCCGCTCGGCGTTGCCGCCGACGCCATCGTCGTCGACTTCCATTGCGAGGCGACCAGCGAGAAGCAGGGCATCGGCTTCTTCTGCGACGGCCGCGCCAGCCTCGTCGTCGGCACCCACACCCATGTGCCGACCGCCGACCACCAGATCCTGTCGGGCGGCACGGCCTACATGACCGACGCCGGCATGACCGGCGATTACGATTCCATCATCGGCATGCAGAAGGAAGAACCGCTGCGGCGCTTCACGTCGGGGATTCCCTCCGGCCGGTTCGAGCCGGCGGCTGGCGTTGCAACGCTCAGCGGCGTTGCGGTCGAGACGGATGATGCCACGGGCCTTGCGCTAAAGATTGCGCCGGTGCGCGTCGGCGGCCGGCTGGAGCCGGCGACGCCGAAGTTCTGGTTGAGCTGAAGTCTCACGGTATTGGCCACCCTCCCCTGGAGGGGGAGGGTCGCTACGCATGAAGCGAAGCGGAATGCGTAGCGGGGTGGGGTGACGGTCCTTCCGCGACGAACAGTGCCCGCGTGGAGAGATCACCCCACCCCGCTCGCGCTTCGCGCGATCGACCCTCCCCCTCCAGGGGAGGGTAAGAGCAGCGTCGCTCATTTCGACGCGCCTCACGCTGCGGCGCGAACCGCCTGCCAGAGCTCAAGCACGTCCGCCCGCAAGATCCCGCGCGTGATGAAGACGATGCGCGAGCGGCGATCGCTGTCGGGCCAGCCGCTGAGCGCGACCGGCGGATGGAAGACGTGATGCACGCCATGGATCACGATCGGCGTCGGTTCGTCACGGAGATTGAGGATCCCCTTCACCCGCAGCAGATCCTGGCCGCGCGCGTTGCGTAAATGCGCAAGCCAGTGCGTCACGGCCATCCAGTCGAGCGGCTCGTCGAACGCCAGCATGAAGCTCGCGATCGACGCATCGTGATCATGATGGTCATGATCATGGTGCGCGTGATGATCGTGATGCGCATGGCCGGCGTGCGCATCTGGTTCCGCGAAGGCCCGCTCGTTGAGCCAGCGCTCAACGTCTATCCTTTTCAGCTCGGGATCGATCAGGCCGGCGCCGAATAGCTGCGCGGGATCGATCTCGCCGTGACTGACGTTTTCGATTCTGGCGCCGGGATTGAGCCGCCGCAGGCGCAGCTCAAGCGCGGCGATGTCCTCGACCAGGTCGCTCTTGGTGATCAACAGCCGGTCGGCCAACGCCACCTGTTTCACCGCCTCATACTGCCGGTCGAGCTGATGCGGCGCGTTGACCGCATCGACCGTGGTCACGACCGTGTCGAGCCGCAGGAAGTGCGAGACGAGCGGATTGTTGAGCAGAAGCTGCACGATCGGCGCGGGGTCGGCGAGCCCGGTGGTCTCGACCAGGATGCGGCGGAACGGCGGAATCTCGCCGCGGTCCCGCTTCACCAGAAGGTCTCGCAGCGTCTGCTCCAGGTCGCTGCGGATGGTGCAGCAGATGCATCCGCTCGCAAGCACGGCGACTTCGCCGTCGACGCGTTCGACCAGGAGATGGTCGAGGCTGACTTCGCCGTACTCGTTGATGATGACGGCGCTGTCTTTCATGCCGTCGTGGCGCAGCAAGCGATTGAGCAGCGTGGTCTTGCCGCTGCCGAGAAAGCCGGTGATCAGCGAGACCGGAAGTCGCTGCGCGGATTTATCGCTTTCGAACAGGCCCATGGGAAGCTCTCGCGTCGGCCGTCTTATTTTTGTCGCTGGACAACAGCGTAGCGGAGGAGGAGGCTAGCGGAAACAATTTTAGAGTCAGACATTGTTCTGACCACAACCTGGGAGGGTGGAATGTCTAACGAGATCAATAACGTAGATCAAGACGGCGGCGGCTCCACGACGGATCGCCGGACCCTGCTCCGCACCGCGGGCATCGCCGGCGTTGCTGGAGCCGCGCTCGCCGGCTCGATGCACGGCAAGTTCGCGCTTGCACCGATCAGTGAGGCCCAGGCGCAGACTGCAACCTCCATGCCCAAGGGCACCGACAAGCCCTGGTGGCCATCGAAATGGGGTAAGGATGACGAGTCCGGCGCATCCAACCACATCACCCCGGCGAAGGTCCTCGACGCGGCGAAATGGATCAAGGACGGCAAGATCTACAAGATCGGCCGCGTCTACGAAGCCGCCATGCCGCTGTTTGGTGCGCGTATATTCGCACTGCGCATTCCCGGCAGCCCGACCGGCGGCCCGTTCGGTGACAATAAGATGGTCTATCACGACGAATTCCTGGCCACCGAGATCGGCCAGACCGGTACGCAGTTCGACGGCCTCGGCCATATTGGAGTCCAGCTCGGCAAGGACGGCGACAAGAGCGAGATGCGATTCTACAATGGCTTCACAGCTGCAGAAATTAGCGACGCATACGGGCTCAAGAAGCTTGGCATCGAGAAGCTTAAGCCGATCTTCACCCGCGCGCATCTGCTCGACATGGTCGCGCTCAAGGGCGGCATGATGGATGCGGGGCAGGAGATCACCTCGGCTGACATCAAGGCGGCGCTGGCGAAGCAGAACATCCCCGAGAGCGACATCAAGCCTGGCGACGCGATCATGTTCCACACCGGCTGGGGCTCGCTGTGGATGAAGAACAATGATCGCTTCAACAGTGGCGAGCCGGGCATCGGCCTCGATGCTGCGAAGTGGGTGGTCGAAAAGGATCTTGCGCTGACCGGCGCCGACACCTGGGCGGTCGAGGTGGTGCCCAATCCCGACAAGTCGCTCGCTTTCGTGGTCCACGCCGAGCTGCAGACCAAGCACGGCATCCACAACCACGAGAACCTGATCTTCGACGATCTGATCGCCGAGAAGAAGTATCAGTTCGTCTATTCGTTCACCCCGGCGCCCATCAAGGGCGCGACGGGAAGCAACGGATGTCCGATTGCGATTACGTGACGATACGCATCGGCGCGGGCGGGTGACGCGTCCGCGCCGATGTTATGGTTGAGCTGAAAGCGGCGCCACATCCTCGGTGTCGTCCCCGCCTAGTGCGCAATTGCGCACGGGGGCGGGGATCCATAACCCCAGGGAGTAGTGCGGGGCACAGCTCCCACACCGAATCTTCGCCAAACCCCGCCCTGTGGGTATGGGTCCCGGATCTGCGCTTCGCTTGTCCGGGACGACGGCGGAGATTGGCGCGCGATCACGCGTCAATCTCGTCGTACACTACTCCGCCGTCTGCTCCCGCAGCTCCGCGACATCCTTCGCCGTCAGCTTCGAGCCCTTGGTGCCGAACCGTGCCGTGACGTAGTTCGCCACCGCCGCGATCTCGTCGTCGCTATACGCATCGCCGAACGCCGGCATCGAGAGCGCGCCGTCGGGCGTATGCCGCTTGGTGCCCGACAGCACGATCTGCGCGACGTTGGTGGCGGCGGGGTCGTTGACGGCCCAGGTGCCGGTCAGCGTCGCCATCGGCGAGACCGGGCTCTCGCCGCTCCAGCCGTGGCAGCTGGCGCAGGCGCTGGCGAACACCATCTTGCCGCGTGCGTCGGCCGTGACGCCGTCCTTGTGCGAGGCGGGCGCGGCCGGTGCCGTGGTGGCAGGCAGGTCGGGCGAGGCCACCGGCGGCACGCTGCGCAGATAGGCGACGACCGCGCGGATGTCTTCGGGAGCGAACTGGCTGAAGCTGTGATCGACCGCTTCGCCCATCGGACCCGAGGCCGAGCCGTGGCCCGGCGCGTGGCCGAGCGAGAGATACGAGATCAGATCCTCGTCGCGCCAATTGCCGAGGCCGGTGGCCTTGTCGGAGGAGATGTTGAAAGCGCGCCAGCCGGCCGTGATCGCGCCGCCGAACTTCTTGCGGTTGTCGAGCGCAAAGCCGAGATTGCGCGGCGTGTGGCACTCGCCGCAATGCGCCAGCGCTTCGGCGAGATACGCACCTCTGTTCCACTCCGGGCTCTTCGAGGTATCCGGCGTAAAGCGCGTGTCCGGATTGAACACGGCCGACCAGAAGATCATCGCCCAGCGCTGGTTGAACGGGAACGACAGCGTGTTGTCGGGCGCTTTCGCGCGCACTGCCGGCAGGCTGAACAGATACGCCTTCACCGCCAGCACGTCCTCGTCCGTCATGTAGGTGTAGGACGTGTAGGGCATGGCCGGATAGAGCCGCGCGCCGTCATGACGCGTGCCGCGCTGGACCGCGTTGAGGAAATCCTGGTCGCTGTAATTGCCGATGCCGGTGTCCTTGTCCGGCGTGATGTTGGTCGAATAGAGCGTGCCGAACGGCAGCTTGAAGCCGAGCCCGCCGGAATATTCCTTCTCGCCGGGCTTGGTGTGGCAGACCATGCAGTCGGCCGCCTTCGCGAGATACTCGCCGCGCTCGACCACACTCGCTTTCTCCAGCTTGGCCGGCACGCCGGTCGGCTTGCCGGCGCGATAATCCGCCAGCGCCACTTTGGTGCCGCCGGCGAAGTCGAGCGGACCGGGCCCACGGATGATCCAGACGCCGAGCGCCGCCACGACGATGGCGATCACGACCAGGCTTGTGAGGATACGCATCTTGCCGCTCATGCCTTCTTCCCCGCAGCCAGAAGTTTCCGGTCGATCGGCAGGCGCCGCAGCGCCACGCCGGTTGCGGCGTAAATCGCGTTGCGCAGGGCCGGTGGTCCGGCATTGACGCCGGCTTCGCCGATGCCGCCGGGCGCTTCGCCGCTCTTGACGACGATGACCTCGATCTTCGGCGTCTCGTTGATGCGCATCATGCGGTAGTCGTGGAAGTTCGACTGCTGCACGCGGCCCTTGTCGATGGTGATCTCGCCATAGAGCGCGGCGGTGAGGCCGAAGATCAGCCCGCCCTCGATCTGCGCCTTGATCGTATCGGGGTTGACCGCAATGCCGGTGTCCACCACCGAGGTGATGCGGCGCAGGGTGATCTCGCCGATGTCGTCGATCTCGGCTTCCACCACAGTTGCGAGGAAGCTCGCAAACGATGGCTGCAGGCAGACGCCACGGCCAACGCGGGCCGGCAGCGGTTGGCCCCAGCCGGATTTCTCCGCGGCAAGGTTGAGCACCGCGAGCGCACGCGGAGTCTTGGTCAGCATCGACCTTCGGAATTCGACCGGATCCTTGCCGGCCTTGCGCGCAAGTTCGTCCAGCGCGCATTCGAACGCGAACACATTGTTGTTCGGGCCGACACCGCGCCAGAAGCCGGTCGGCACAGCCGGTGGCTCGGCACGGACATATTCGACGTGGAAGTTGGGAAAGTCGTAGGGCGTCTCCACGGCGGCGTCGACCGCGTCGATATCGACGCCCTTCTGGAACGCTGGCGGCAGCCAGCGGGCAATCACCGCAGAACCTGCGATCTTGTACTTCCAGGCCGCCACCTTGCCATCGACCAGGGTCGCATTGACCTGGTCGCGATAGACCGGGCGGTAGACGTCGTGCTGGATGTCCTCCTCGCGGGTCCATATCACCTTGACGGGATAGTCGACCTGCTTGGCGATCTTGACCGCCGCAACCACCATATCGGGTTCGAGCTTGCGGCCGAAACCGCCGCCGAGCAGGTGCTGGTTGACGATCACCTTCTCGACGGGAAGGCCGGCGGCCTTCGCCGCCTCCGACTGCACGCGCGTCATGATTTGTGTGCCGGTCCAGATCTCGCAGGCATCCGGCCTGACGTGAACGGTGGCGTTGATCGGCTCCATCGAGGCATGCGCGAGGAACGGCAGTTCGAAGCTCGCCTCGAACTTGTCTCCGCTGGCAAGCCCCTTGGCGATGTCGCCGACGGATTTCGCGATCGCGCCATCCTTCTCGCTGGCCTTGCGTAAATCGTCCCAGATGTCCTTGGTGGAGATCTTGGCGTTCGGTCCTTCGTTCCACTCGATCTTGAGCGCTTCGAGACCTTTCTTGGCCGCCCACATGTGATCGCCGATCACGGCGACGGCGTCGTCGAGCACGACGACCTTGCGCACGCCGGCGACTTTCATCGCTGCGCTGTCATCGACCTTGCCGACCTTGCCGCCGAACACCGGGCAATTGGCGATCGCGGCAATCTTCATGTTGGGCAGGATCGCGTCGATGCCGTAGACGACTTTGCCGTTGACCTTGTCCGGTGTATCCAGCCGCTTCAGCGGTTGGCCTATGAGGACGAAGTCCTTGGGGTCCTTGACCGGGACATCCTTCGGCGGTGTCTGGCTCTGTGCCGCCAGCGCGAGCTCACCATAGCCGAGCTTGCGGCCGCTTGCCGCATGGATGACTTCGCCCTTGGACGTCGTGCAACTCGCGGGCTCGACCTGCCATTGCGCGGCGGCGGCCTGCACCAGCATCGCGCGCGCGCTGGCACCCGCTTCGCGTAGCGGCTTCCACCAGGCGCGGATCGACGTCGAACCACCCGTCGCCTGCAGTCCGAAGGCGGGATTGGCGTAGAACTTGTCGTTTGGCGGCGCGTGCAACGCCCCGACCTTTGCCCAATCGGCGTCGAGCTCTTCGGCCAGAACCATCGAGATCGAGGTGTAGATGCCCTGACCCATCTCCACCTGCGGCATGATCAGCGTGGTCTGGCCGGTCTCGTCGATACGGATGAAGGCGTTGGGCGCGAACTTGCCGTCGGTCGTATCCTTCGGCTGCTCCGGCTCGTTGACGGCGGCCCGTAGGGGCAGGTGAAAGGCGAGCAGGAAACCGGTCGCAAGACCGCTGGTCAGAAGCGTGCGGCGGGAGAGGCTGTTGTGTGCATTCATGGCGGACCTCACGACTGACGGCCGTTGGCGGCCTGCTTGATGGCCTCGCGGATGCGGACATAGGTGCCGCAGCGGCAGATGTTGCCAGCCATCGCGGCGTCGATGTCGGAATCATCCGGATGAGAGGTGGTTGCCAGTAGAGCGGCGGCCGCCATGATCTGGCCGGATTGGCAATACCCGCACTGGACCACCTCGAGATCGAGCCAGGCTTTCTGCACCTTCGCGCCTGCGAGCGTATTGCCGACATGTTCGATGGTGGTGATGGCGCGGTTCGCAACCGCGCTGACCGGCAGGACACAGGAGCGCACGGCCTTGCCGTCGACATGCACCGTGCAGGCACCGCATTGCGCGATGCCGCAGCCGAATTTCGTGCCCGTCATTCCGAGGATGTCGCGCAGCACCCACAGCAGCGGCATTTCCGGCGGCGCGTCGAACGATTTCGTTTCGCCGTTGATGGTGAGAGTTGTTGCCATATGCATCCCCTTGCTCGCTTGATCGCTTGCGGCGATCTCGTCGGCGAATTCGTGCGCGACAATAATCATACTGATGCGAAACGATGAAGCGCCAGAATATCCGGCGATGCATATTTGCGTTGCCGACGCGTCAGGCCATGACGTTCACGAATTTGTGCGGCGATCGCTGCAGCGGAATTGGGCCAATTGATATGATAATCGTCATGTTGTGACGCATTTTCGTCGCATGCATCGTTGATCGCCGCAGATGATCGTGCGAATGCGGAAATTCATGCGATGACGAAATTCGTGCGATTGGGAAAGTCGGGCCGTGGCACGTCCTTGCTCGCGGCCATCCTTCGAGACGCCCGCCTGCGGCGGGCCCTCAGGATGAGGACTGAGTGTGCGGCCGTCGTTTTGACGAGCACCGATGCCGCTTAGCCTCATCCTGAGGAGACCGCGAAGCGGTCGTCTCGAAGGACGAGGCGCGCGCTCAGGTCGTGCAAAATGCCATACGCGATAGCTCCACTTTGCGGGAGTGGGCTGCTGCGCTGGCAGATGCAGACTGACCCGGGTGAGGGGTTTGTCTGCACGTATGGGTGATTTCGGAATAGTAGTATTATGCGCCTGTTTTGCCCGACGCGTCAAACTGCGTCCTGGCCTGCCGGCGTAAGTCCTTGATTCCCCTGGCCCCCGCTACTGTGCATGGGGTTGTTTTTCAGGTTTTTGATTCAGGGGGCCGCCGGAGCGACCCTCAGCTCTGCCGAAAACCCATCCGGAAGGCGCCCCAGTGCTTGCCGCGGATCACGATCGGCGAGGACAGGTCCTTCATCAGCACGAACTGTCCGCCGCCCATGTCGCGGCGATAGGTCTGGAGCAGGAACGGTTTTGTGTTGGCCGCGACCTTCTTCACCGCGCGATCGCTGAACAGGCGGCGGTTGCGGCAATTGGCGTTGTTCCAGACGGGGTCCTTGCCCTGCGGCAGGCGGTAGTTCGGGTTGTGGGTCGGCAGATAGCCGCCCTTGGCCCAGGCGACGCAGAACACGATGCGGGAATCGGACTTCTGGATTGGGTCCTGGATGGCGGGCAGCACGCGGTCGGTGAAGTCGACGTAGTTGGTCTTGTATTGCTTGGGATCGGTGCCGGGGGTTTCCCGGTAGTTCTCGTCCATGAGCTGGTCGAGCGTGATCTCGCCGCGGTCGATTGCGGCCTCGAACTCGTCCGAGATCCGCTTTGCGGTCTCGACGACGACGCGGATCAGCGGCGCATCCGATGTCTCCACGCCGCTGTCGGCGATCATTGCGATCAGCGCTTCGGAGGTGTCGAGCAGTTTTGTCACGCGCTGATCGGCGTTCTTGAGATCGCGCGAGGACAGGTCGACGCCCTTGGCGAGCTCGTTGAGCTCGCTGATGACCGTGTCGCAATGGCCGAGATTGGAGGTCGCGGCGCGCGTGACGCTGTCAATCTCCGCTTCCACCGAGGCAAAACCCTGCTGGACCCGCGAGATGATGCCGGAGATCTGCTGGGCGCCTTCGCCGGCAGTCTTAGCGCGTTGCGAAGCGTCGCTGCTCTCGCCGATCAGGCCTTCGATCTGGCCGTCGAGATCGCGCACGGTGTCGGAGATCTGATGCGTGGCCGCACGGGTAGCCTCCGCGAGATTCTTGACCTCGCTTGCGACCACCGCAAAACCACGGCCGGCATTGCCGGCGCGGGCCGCCTCGATGGTGGCGTTGAGCGCGAGCAAATTGGTCTGCTTCGCGATCGCCTCGATCGAGCCGGACACTTTTGCCACCTGCGCCAGCGCCGAGCCGACCGCGCTCAGGCGCGCCTCGATCCGCTCCACGGCTGCGACGAGCTCGGAGATGTGGCTGACCGCGGTGTCGACCGCGCCGCGCGACTGCGCGATCTCGCCGACCGCCGCCGATGCGGTCGATTGCACCGCCTGCGATGCGTTGGCGATATCGTGATTGGCCGAGACCATGGTCTCGGCCGTCTCCTGGAGGTGATGGAACCGTTCGGACTGGTTCGCGACGCGGTTTGCGACCTCCTGGACGTTGCCGGCGATGTCGGCGAGCTCGACGCCGAGGCCGCCGATGCGGTCGGCGAGCTGGTCGATCAGACGTTCGGCAAGTGTCCGGTTGGAGCCGGTGTCCAGGACTGCAAATTGTGCGACGGACATGTTTTGAGAGTCCTCCAGTCAGAGCCGTTCGCCGGCTCTCCGCGGCATTCCCATTCCAATTCCAGCCTTAAAGGATGATTCGCGGCCGGCGTCTTGCCTGAGCGTGCACTACAGCTTGTAAGCCGTGCGGAATCCGCCCCAGTGCCGGCCCTGGACGCGGATCGGGACGTCGATCTCGCGCATCATCACGGTGTTGCCGTTGCCCATGTCGCGGGCATAGCTCTGGACCAGGTACGAGCGCAGGTTGCGCGCGGCGGCGAGCCCTGCCGGATCGTTGAAGATCCGCCGGTTGCGGCTGTTGGCAGTGTTCCAGGCGGTGTCGCCCGGCCGCTGCGGATGCGAATAGATCTTGTTGTGCACCGGCAGGAAGCCGTTGCGGTCGACCATGGCGCAGAATGCCATGCGCGGTTCCTTGGCGAGAAAGGCTTCCTGGAACGGCGGCAGCGTGCGGTCGGCCCAGTCCAGATATTTCGTGCGGTATTGCTGCGGATTGGTGCCGGCGATTTCCGCATAATCGGTGTCGAAGAGGTCGTCGATCTTGACCTCGCCGCGTGCAACCGCCTGCTCGAAAATCCGGGTCACCGCCGTGCCGGCTTCCATGGCGCGGGTGACGAACTCGGTGTTCTCCTCGTGGATCGACCAGAGCCTGTCTTCGATCTTCTCGCTGAGATCGGCGTTGGGGCTGACGAACTGCGCGCGGGCGCCGGTCTTGGACTGCTCGATCACGCGCAGGCGGCAGGCGCCGACGCCTTCGAGGGTGCCGTCGACGACGGCCTGCGTGGCAAGCTTCGCCGCCTCCGCGCCGCCGATCAGCACGCCGTCCATCGCGATCTCGTAGACCTGCAACACGCCGCGCGCGGCTTCGAACTTGAGATGGCAGGGCAGCCGCTCGGTCTTGCGGCGGTCGTCGTGCTCGCTCTGGCGCAGCAGCACGGCACAGCGCGATTTCAGCTTGCGCGCGAAGGTGGTGACGGCCTTGCCGGCGCTGGCGACGTTCTCGCCGTGGGTCTCGGCCGCCTTGGTCGCGGCATCGATCTCGGCCGCGCTCTCGCCGACCGAGATGACGAACTGCGACGCGCTGGCCGCGTTGCCGGAGACCTCGCTGGTGGTGGCATTCTGCTCGGCCACTGCGCCGTTGACGGTATCGAACACCGGGCGGATCGCCTCGATCGCCTGCGCGATGCGATGCACGGCGTCGGCCGAGCCGGCGGCGTCGCGCTGAAGCGCGTCGATCTTCCTGGTGATCTCCTCCGTCGCGCCCTGGGTCTGCACCGCGAGCGCCTTCACTTCGGTGGCGACGACCGCAAAGCCCTTGCCGGCCGCACCCGCACGCGCGGCCTCGATGGTCGAGTTGAGCGCGAGCAGCGTCGTCTGCCGCGCGATCTGCGCGATCAGATTGACGACATTGCCGATGGCGGCGGAGGATTCGCGCAGGCGGTCGACATTGGCGCGGGCTTCCTGCGCCGCGGCGCTGGCTTCGTCGGCGAGCTTGCCGGCCTCGCGCACCTGCGCGCCGATGCCTTGCGCGGACTGGGTGAACTTGTCGGCGGCATGGGCGAAGGTCGAGGCGTTCGACTGCGCGGCATTGGTCCGACCGGTGAGGGCGTCGGTGCGCTCGCGAATGTCCGCGAGCGTTGCCGCGGTCGCCTCCGCGCCGCCGGCCACCGAATTGGCGGCGCGCTCGAGCTGGCGGATCATGGCGCCGAGCTCGAGTTCCAGCAGTTCCAGGATTTCCCTGGCGGAATCGCCCTCGGCCGACAGGGCGGGCGCGGGATCGGCCGGCGACGGCGCGGCCTGTGGGGGTGCCACGGGCGTGGACAAGTCGGGCAGACGCTTCCGAAACAATGCGAACGCCATCAGGTCACTCTTGTCGGGGAACGGGCGGTTGCTATTTTCGCAAGCCGGAATGAAATCAGGGTTAACGGTGCCTGACTCCTAGGCACGGGACACTACGGTATTACCTTAAAGTCGTAGAGCCTCTTTCATTCCGGTGGGTTGGCGGCCTATAAGGCCGCGCTTCCCACGCTCACCTTTGGCGCACGATTCCTTACGAGACACGCATGGCCGGACATTCCCAATTCAAGAACATCATGCACCGCAAGGGGCGGCAGGATGCCCAGAAGTCGAAGCTGTTCGGCAAGCTGGCGCGGGAAATCACCGTCGCGGCCAAGCTGGGCACCCCCGACCCCAACATGAACCCGCGCCTGCGTGCCGCCATCATCGCGGCGCGCCAGGAGAACATGCCGAAGGACAATATCGAGCGCGCCGTCAAGAAGGCGCTCGGCAATGAGGGCGAGAACTATGACGAGATCCGCTACGAGGGTTACGGCCCCGGCGGCGTCGCCGTCATCGTCGAGGCGCTGACCGACAACCGCAACCGCGCCGCCTCCGACATCCGCTCCTTCTTCACCAAGTCGGGCGGCAATCTCGGCGAAACCGGCTCGGTCTCCTTCATGTTCGACCGCACCGGCATCATCGAATACGACCGCAGCGTCGCCTCCGACGACGCGGTGCTGGATGCCGCGATCGAGGCCGGCGCCGACGACGTGGTATCGGGCGAAGGTGGACACGAGATCTACGCCTCGACCGAAGGCTATCGCGACGTCGCCAAGGCGCTGGAAGCCAAGTTCGGCGAGCCGCGCAAGGCCGCTCTGATCTGGAAGCCGCAGAATACGGTCGCGGTCGACGACGAGACCGGCGAGAAGCTTTTGAAGCTGATGGACCTGCTCAACGAGCACGACGACGTCCAGCACGTCTACGCCAATTTCGAGGTGTCGGACGCGCTGATGGCGAAGATTGGCGGCTGAGGTCGCCACCAGCCCCGGATTCCGCTGTCGTCGCCCGGCTTGACCGGGCGACCCAGTATTCCAGAGACGTCTGAGGGAAACGGAGAAGCCGCGGCGTACTGGATACCCCGCTTTCGCGGGGTATGACGTCGGAGGGTGCTGCGGGCAGCGCGGCGATCTCCGACGAGCCCCACTTCCCCTGTTACTTCCGTTCTGTTTCTGTTTCCCCCACCGCAGCCAGCCGCTATCACTGGCCCATGACTGCGCTCCCGATTCGTGGCCCCGTTCGCATCATCGGCATCGACCCCGGCCTGCGCCGCACCGGCTGGGGCGTGATCGAGGCCGAGGGCAATCGTTTGATCTACGTCGCCTGCGGCTCGGTGGAACCACCGGACGATCTGCCGCTGGCGAGCCGGCTGCTCGCGATCCATGAGGGGCTTGCCGCCGTCCTGTCCGGTCACAAGCCGATGGAAGCCGCGGTCGAGCAGACCTTTGTGAACAAGGACGGCGTCGCGACGCTGAAGCTCGGCCAGGCCCGCGGCGTCGCCATGCTGGCGCCCGCGATGTTCGGCATTACCGTCGCCGAATACGCGCCGAACCAGGTCAAGAAGACGGTGGTCGGCGCCGGCCACGCCGACAAGCACCAGATCGCGATGATGCTGAAGATCTTGCTGCCGAAAGCCGAGCCGCCGTCAGCGGACGCCGCCGACGCGCTCGCCATCGCGATCACCCACGCCCATCACCGCCAGAGCACGGCGCTCAGGCTGAAGGTGGTGGGGATATGATCGATCGTCATGCATCGCCGGCGTCATGCCCGGGCTTGTCCCGGGCATCCACGTTCTTTCTCGTCGATGTCAAAGGCGTGGATGGCCGGGTCAAGCCCGGCCATGACGAGAGAGAAGTGCCTGCCGTAGCTGAGGTCCCGAGATGATCGGCAAGCTCAAGGGCCTGATCGATTCCTACGGCGAGGATTATGTGCTCCTCGACGTCGGCGGGGTCGGCTATCAGGTGCATTGCTCGGCCCGCACGCTGCAGCATCTGCCCTCGCCCGGCGAGGCCGCGGTGCTGTCGATCGAGACTTATGTCCGCGAGGACCAGATAAAGCTGTTCGGTTTCCGCACCGATCAGGAGCGCGAATGGTTTCGCCTGCTCCAGACCGTGCAGGGCGTCGGCGCCAAGGTCGCGCTCGCCGTGCTCGGCACGCTGGCGCCTTCCGATCTCGCCAACGCGATCGCGCTGCGCGACAAGGCCGCGGTGGCACGCACGCCGGGCGTCGGCCCCAAGGTTGCCGAGCGCATCGTTACCGAGCTGAAGGACAAGGCGCCAGCCTTCGCCAATGTCGATCCCGCCGTCGTCCATCTCGCCGGCGCCGTCGACGACCAGCGCGCGCCGCGCCCGGTGGCGGACGCGATCTCTGCGCTGGTCAATCTCGGCTACGGCCAGCCGCAGGCGGCTGCGGCCATCGCGTCGGCATCGCGCAGCGCGGGCGAGAGCGCCGAGACCGCGCAACTCATCCGGCTAGGCCTGAAGGAGCTGTCGAAGTGAGCGCGGCCCACGCCAATCCCGTCGCCGCCCTGCTTCGTCGCCTTTCGCGCGTGGCCGGTATCGTCGTGATTTTCTCCATTGTCGGGCCGCTGACGACCGCCGCGTTGGTTGCTGTGACGGTAACGGCGCTCGGCGCCGCGGTGCTGCAGATGTTTCTCGTGTTCCTCGAACTGGAAGCACTGCGTGCTCTGGTTTCGATCGCGGTCGTGCTGTTGGCCATCGTCACGATTCTCGCCTCGTTCCTTCCTGCAGTCGTCGCCGGCCTGATATTTGCGTTGGCGGCGGTCTACGCCGATCTCAACATGATCTGGATGGCGTGGCTCGCCGCGGCCGTGGGCGCGGCCGGCTTCGTCATGGTTGGCATGTTCGTCGTGCCCTCCGAAACCTCGGCGGTGATCGTGCCGAGTGTCCGTTCCGCGCCCGAGGCGCTGAAGCTTTCGGCGATGCTCGCCGTCGTCGCCGTCATTCCGGCCAGCCTGTGCTGGTGGCTCGCGAAACCGCTGCATCGTGTTATCCTGCCCGCATGACCACTCCCCCACGCATCGTCACGCCCGAGCGCCGCTCCGATGACGTCGGCGACACCGCGCTACGCCCGCAGTCGCTGTCCGATTTCGTCGGCCAGCAGCAGGCGCGCAAGAACCTCTCGATCTTCATCGAGGCGGCACGCAAGCGCGGCGAGGCGCTCGATCACGTGCTGTTCGTAGGCCCGCCCGGCCTCGGCAAGACCACGCTGGCGCAGATCGTCGCCAAGGAGCTCGGCGTCGGCTTTCGCGCGACCTCGGGTCCGGTGATCGCCAAGGCCGGCGATCTCGCCGCGCTCCTCACCAACCTCGAAGAGCGCGACGTGCTCTTCATCGACGAGATCCATCGGCTCAGCCCGGCGGTGGAAGAGGTGCTCTATCCCGCGATGGAGGACTTTCAGCTCGACCTGATCATCGGCGAGGGCCCGGCGGCACGCTCGGTGAAGATCGAGCTGTCGAAATTCACGCTCGTCGGCGCCACCACGCGCGCCGGCCTCCTCACCAATCCCTTGCGCGATCGCTTCGGCATCCCGGTCCGCCTCAACTTCTATACGATCGAAGAGCTGGAAAGCATCGTCACCCGCGGCGCGCGCGTGCTCAATGTCGGCATGAGCGCCGACGGTGCCAACGAGATCGCGCGCCGCGCCCGCGGCACGCCGCGCATCGCCGGCCGCCTGCTGCGGCGCGTGCGCGATTTCGCCTCCGCCGCCGATGCCGCCTCGATCGACCGCAAGATCGCCGATCATGCGCTGAGCGCGCTCGAGGTCGACGCCGCGGGCCTCGACGCCATGGACCGCCGCTACCTCACGACCATCGCGCAGAACTATGGTGGCGGCCCGGTTGGCGTCGAGACGATGGCCGCCGCCTTGTCCGAGCCGCGCGATGCGATCGAGGACATCATCGAGCCTTATCTCATTCAGTGCGGCTATCTCCAGCGCACTCCGCGCGGCCGTCTGCTCACCTCGCACGCCTTCCGCCATCTCGGCATCGCCGAGCCCTCGCGCGATGCCGCGGCACAGTTCGGCCTGTTCGGCTCGGACGAGAGCGACGACTAATTGCGGTGATGTAAGGTGCGTCGGTTGTCATGAACTTCCGGTAACCTTTGTGCAAACGGTCTGCACGCAAATGCAGGCCGTCTGCACGAGCGGACCCCAATTCCGCTCCAATCGGACCGCATCACAAAGCTGCATCACCATCGGGCTTCCATGATCACGCGTCGTCATCTCATTCGATCCATCGGCGGCCTGTCCGCGCTAAGCGTCTCGACCGCGGCCTATGGCGTCGGCATTGAGCCGCTGCGGCTCCGCGTCACCCGTTATCACCCGACCCCGCGGCAATGGCCGGCGGATTTTCCGCTCAAGATCGCCATCGTCAACGACATTCATGCCTGCGATCCCTGGATGTCGCTGGAGCGGATCGAGGGCATCGTCGATCGCACCAATGCGCTCAACGCCGATGTCATCGTGTTGCTCGGCGACTATGTTGGGGGTGTTCACCAGGTCACGCGCATCATTCCGTCGAGCGAATGGGCCAAGGTGCTCGCGGGCCTCAAGGCACCGCTCGGCGTCCATGCCGTCATGGGCAATCACGACTATTGGGTGGACAGGGCCGTGCAGCAGGCCGGGCACGGGCCGACAGCCGCCCATCGCGCGCTGGAGGCGGCCGGCATTCCCGTCTACGAGAACGACGTCGTGCGTCTCACCAAGGACGGACGCTCCTTCTGGCTCGCGGGCCTCGGCGACCAGCTCGCCTACTATCCCGCGAAGCGCTATGGCCGCGTGCATCGGCTTGGCGCCGACGATCTCGCGGGCACGCTGGCGAAGGTCACCGACGATGCGCCGGTTATCCTGCTCGCGCATGAGCCAAATATCGCGCCGCTCGTACCCGCGCGCGTCGCGCTGCAACTGTCCGGCCATACCCATGGCGGCCAGGTCCGCCTGTTCGGCTGGTCGCCGGCTGTTTCGCCTCAGCACGGCGTGCAGCTCGCCTATGGTCACTTCCGGCTGAAATGCGACGTCATCGTCTCCGGCGGCCTCGGCTGCAGCATCATGCCGGTCCGCGTCGGCGTGCCGCCTGAAATCGTCGAAGTGACGCTGGGAAGGACGCCGGCCGTGGCATAACCTGCGCTTGCGCGGCCGGCTGTTTTTGCGCAAAACGGGTCGGTTGCAAAAAGCGAAGAGGCTCGCGACGTGACAGCCCATCTCGACGGCGAGATCCGCGACGGCCGCCATCACATGCAGGTCCGCGTCTACTACGAGGACACGGATTTCCCGTGCTTGCCTTTATAGTAATAGCGAAAGCCGGGTGGTTTCCCTGGGGCGCTGGAAAGTGGCGGCCTAAAAGGGCCAAACCAACGGCATTCAGGCCGCCCCACGGGGCGGCTTTTTTGTGTTTGAGTACGTCCCCCCCAGGGTTAAAAGCGGCTGGGGCTTTCACCCACGCCCCACAGGGGAACTCGCGAGGGGCTTTGTGACAACACCGCATTTCTTTTTAGACGGCCTGATCAGCGGTGGCCGCCACACCATGCAAGTCCGGGTCTTTTTGAGGATACCGATTTTAGCAAGGTGGTTTACCACGCCAGCTGTCTGCGCTTCATGGAGCGTGGCCGATCGAACTATTTGCGCCTACTCGGGGCCGATCACCGCGCCTTATTCGAAGAAACAGAGAGCGAGGCGCCTGGCAGGGTCCATCATTAAAAGCACAGAACGCAGCTTGTCATTTCCTTGGGTCGGTGGACGGCAGGGGCACGAAGCGAGCGCGCTATCTAGTGCTTCAAATGGGATGATGCCTAAATGACGAGACCGCATCTCGACGGCGAGATCCGCGACGGCGGCCATCACATGCTGGTCCGCGTCTACTATGAAGATACCGATTTTTCAAAAGTGGTGTATCACGCAAATTATTTGCGCTTCATGGAGCGGGCCAGAACGAACTATTTACGTTTGCTGGGGACCGACCACCGTGCGCTCTTCGAAGAAACGCAGAACGAGGCGCCCGGCTTCGCGTTTGTGGTGCGCTCGATGACCATCGATTTCCTTAAGCCTGCGTATATGGACGATGTGCTGGAAATCGTCACTGCGCCAATAGAAGTAAAAGGCGCTTCAATTGCGCTACTACAGCAATGCAAGCGCGGTGCCGACCTTTTAGTCGAGGCACGTGTGCGCGTGGCGTTCGTCTCCGGTGGAAAGGCGCAACGTATTCCGAGTTCGCTACGTATCGCGATGCAAGGCTGAAACAAAGATAACGTCCAAATGTCCGAGTGGATTTCAAACGCTCACAGGTTGTTTTCCTGGGGAGCGGTTGATAGTGTCATTTTATGGCAAAGAAATCTATTAAGTCCGCAAAGAAGGGTCTCGCGCCCGCGACCCCGACCACAAAAGAACTGTTCGCTCCATTCTTGGATGCCCATCCGTTTTCGAAGATCGTCGAGATGCGATTTAACGACGAGCAGCGGCATGCCATTGAAAGGCCGTGGGACGACAATTCGCTTATCGTTGCTGTCACCCCAAGCAATGTAGAGAAACTTGCAGCGGCGTTGAACTCGACAATATTACCTCAACGCTTTTCCGCGATCTGGCACGCTGACACGAAGGATTTTGAGGTCATTTGGACGGCCTTCAGGCTCAGTAATGGGGCCAAAGAAGTAGCGAGCCGCAAGTTTGATTTTTCTTTTAATGGCAAAACATATCGGTGTGAGTTCGGGGAAAGCAGCGAGCGGTTACTCGAAATTGCGAAAGCGGCTTTGCCGATCCGTGGCACTGAAACGAATTACAGAAATATACAGTCTCTTACGATGTTCGCAAAAAAAGTTGACGCATCCAGACTGGATAAGGCGATGTCCTTTTGGGTGCGTGACGTCGAATGGAATGAAGATATCGTAGTCGATCTTGCGTACCATCTAAATTTTTATATGAGCTACTTCGATGATCGTACTCCAAAAATCATCATTCATCCGAGACCAGAGGTCAGTACGGTAAAGCCGCAGGAACGCTACATTGCCGGTAAGTTTCCTTCGAGCATTAGGGCCACAATCATAGACCCAAATATCCTGCATTTTTGGCAAGCCGCACACGGTGCGGAAGATCAATCCAAGTCGTTCTTGTATTACTATCGATTGGTTGAGTACGCTTCGACAACCTATATCGACAAGGAGGCAAAGGCGACGGTAAGACGCCTGTTTGCTCAACCCAACGCGCTTGACGATGTTGCTGAAATTACGGAGCGACTGGTACTCGCCACTCAGAGCACAAAACAGGACGACGACCAACGGATCAGGCGCCTGCTCGAAGATACGGTTGATAGAATTCAGTTGGCGCGCGAGATCGACAAGAATATTGCTCTTTTTAGCAAGCAGACGCTTTTCGAAGGTGGCTTTACCCTAGACCCTCTGATCTCCACTAGTCAGAAAGCGGACAGTTTTGATCTGCTTCGGTTCGCCAAACACATCAAGGACATAAGGAATGCTCTATCTCACGGTCGAGACATTCGTACTCAAATGGTAATCATTCCTACTCAAAAGAACTTCGATCTCCTTCAGCCGTGGGTGACCCTAATGTGCGTGGTCGCGGGGCAGGTCATTCTGTTCAAGGGAATTTCATAGATATTAACGATTGACATTCTATGATCATCGCGGTGACATGCGCACGTAGGTATTGTGGGGAACCCGCCCCCTCCTATATGGGTGGAGGGGTAACAGGTTGGAGATTGCAGAATGACCGGTGGTTAACAATAGTCCCCGAAGAGTTTTGATGCTGCCGCCGCCCATGATGGGCGGCGTTCGTTTTTGGGGCGGCCTTTCTTCCCGATTTGGTCGAGGTCGGTTCCGATCCTGCTAGGACATTAGTCTCTAATCGCTTCGCTCGTCCCAACGGCTTATCCCGAACAGAACTCCGGCGTGTTCAAGCCGTCTGCGCCGCCACCTTCGACGGCTGCGCGGCCCCGGCTGCAGGGTTTCGGCGGGGTGGGCCGGGGCCGCTTGCCAGCTCGGGGACGAGAGCTAGCGATCTTTGAACGGTGATGCTCCCGCGCAGTTCCTAGCCATTCGCCAGATCGGGTTAATGATCCGCTCGATGCTCGGACCCTGGGAAATTTCCCAAGTGTCCGGCCCGGTCGCCGGGCGCTACATCTTCCGCCCTGGATCGCTTGGGTGGGACGTCGCTGGATGGAAGAACTGATGGCCCAGATCGAGAAGTTTCGGGCCGAGGCAGAGTATTGCGGCCGATTGGCGAGAACTGCGCCAGACAGGCAGACGCGCGCCCTATTCGAACGGCTTGCCGAACGGCTCCGGGACCTGATCCAGGAAATCGAGACGACGATCGCCGCGCGAACCAAGCTGAGTGGTCGCTGGGAATAGTTCGTCCGCAGGCGTAGGTGCGGCGCAATGGATAACACCCTGGGTTAAATATCTTCACGACGTGCCGTTGCTCCAGCTTCCGCTGGTCTGACCGCTCACGTCGGGCCGCGCGGTGTCATCATTTCGGTCATCCTTGACGGCGATCTTTTGGACGCGGGTGCGCTTTTTCTTGGCAGGGGATGTTTGATCGGGCGGCTCGCCGTGGTCGATCCGCAGCATCGCCTCGATCTCGGCAACGGTCAGCGACAGAATTCGGTCCGTCATGTGTGTTCCGCAGAGATGTCTGTGATCCAAGCCGCCCGAGATGCATCAACGCCTAAATTATACCAGAAGGTGTGAACCTACATCAATTCGGCGGGCTTCGTCCGAACTCACACCCGGCGGGCGAGGGAAAAGGCTCGATTGTCGACTGGATCGGCGCGAGGAACATCCCGGCTTCTGCCAAGTTTTCCCGACGCCCAAGCGCTCGCAAGGGCAAACCTCAAAGGCCCCGGCTCATTCCCCTGTGGGCTGGGGTCCTTTTTCACGCGGTCATCGCCTCTATTGTCTCGAACGCCTTCTCGCCCCCGGCGATGCTCCGGTTTGGACTTCATTTGTCGTCGCCAACGCAGCATCCAACATGACGGCAGTGCGGGTTCTTAGGAACATAACCCCTCCAGCTTCATTCATGACGAATGCCGCGGTTCTTTTTCGACTATCAAGAGGAAGATGGCATCGTTGCCGACTTGGTCGGCGTTGAGCTGCCATGCGTCGAGGCAGCTCGACGGGAGGCGCTTCGAGCCATTGGCGAAGCTGTCCGGGATCGCACGGCCAAGGGCCATACAGGTCAAGTCGCGATCATCGGGAGGGACAGCATAGCCCCAATTCTGTCAGTAACAGCCGCGATCAGCTTAGCTCAAGCGAATTGAGAGGGGCCTTATGCGGCAGCGGAGATTGAATTTGCGGTCGCCAGCCTACCCAAAATGATCGAGAATTTTAGGTCCTGTCCCACAGCCGCGCGGGAGGCGTGCTTGCGCTACACAAGTTTGATTGCGCGGTTAACAGCCACGGCGGATCTGATCCCGCAGGATCGCGCGGTGATTTCAGCCCTTCCAAGCACGATCGAGACGTTCAGACATGGTGCCCCCATTATGCGGCGGGGCGACAGGGCTACACGATGCGCGATCATAGTGAGCGGCTTCCTAGCACGCGAAAAAATAACCGGCTCTCGAAACCAGATACTGTCCTTTCATGTCCCCGGCGATATGCCCGACGTGCACACACTCCACTTGCCGGTCATGGATCATGATCTTCGCAGTGCGGGACCTTCGACCATCGCCTTTGTCGCCCACTCGACATTAAGCAACGTGCTCGCTAAGTCGGCGACGCTCACGCACACATTCTGGCGCGAAACGCTGATTGACGCGGCAATCTTTCGCGAGTGGGTTGCAAACCTTGGCTCGCGCCAAGCCTTGGAGAGGCTGGCGCACCTATTCTGCGAGCTGGCATCGCGGCTTGAGGTTGTCGGCTTGATGGAGGATCGGCGGTTCCAGCTACCTTTTACGCAATCAGATTTGGCTGACGCTTGCGGTTTGTCCGGTGTGCACGTCAACCGCACCGTCAAGGAACTTCGTCGTCGCAATCTTCTCACATGGGAAAGCCAAATGGTCGAGTTCGTTGACCGGAAGGCACTGGAGGAGCTGGCGGAATTCGATCCCGATTATCTGCACCAGCGACCTGCGGGCGGTCGGTGAAAACTTCGCAGATTTGGCGATACCATCGATTGTTTTCGCGATCTTGTCGAAGACAGCGCCGGTTTAACGGGTAACTTCCCGTTTTCCGCTTGACGAGGGCTGACCTTCTGCATCGTCGGCAACTTCCGTCGTTTGCCGCCGCGCCGTCTTGGAAGCTTCGATCATCGCAAGCTCAACCTGATCGGCAAGGCTGGTCAGATGCAGGGCCAACCTATCGAACATTTCCCGCTTGGTCGGGACAGTGGCAAGATCGCGGATTAGCGCGGCCTCAGCAGCATCTTTCCGAAGCTTTTCGAGAGACGCTTGATAATCCCTCATGGGGTTGCTTCGCGCGGCTGCATGGTGAACCCGGCCATAGTATCGGCCTGTAGCGCCTTGCGGAGCATTTCGTCTTTTTCTGCCCCAGGCGGAAGCAGCGCGGCAACTGCGCGGGCCGCCTTGGCGAACACCACGAGCCGATCTTCGAGAGACAATTGTTGCTTGAAACGACGCCGTTTGATCATGGCGCGCTCCTTTCCATTCCAGGAAGGCGGGAGCGCAACCGGCGTTCACATCACCGATATGAGCCAAGAACCGGGCGGTGATGTAGGATCAACACCCTTCGAGCAAGTCTGTTCCCCGATCATCCTTCCTCGGTCGCTTGCGATGGTGACGCGGTGGCGCTGGAGCGTAGGCTCCGCGCGCTGATGATCGATGCGCGACATCGAGAGCAGAGACATTCCCAAAAAACTGGGGTCCTCTAAAGCAGGAGGCACGAACGGATGCCGCATCGGCTTCATGTCCGCGCGTCCGGATGCGGTTCGAACCTGCCGTTGGGCACCACTGCCTGCAGCACCTCCGTCGCCTTGCGTTCTATCACCTCCAGTGAAAGATCGCGGATAAGCCAGCAGCCGCGACAGACCCCGAAAACGCTAGCGGCAGTCGGTTTAATGGCTGCTGGCGTGGTGAGCAGCAATGCCCCGACATACCTCCTGCCTGGCATCTGAACGCCGCAGATGACGCATTCTCTATGTGGGGGTGCCGAGAGACCATCACACCAGTTGCGTGCAGCGCGTTGCAGCAATGGATGAGCATCGAGCGGATCATCGATATCGACCAAATAGGTCAACAGCGCACCGGATGCCTCGCGCCGATAACGGCGACGGTCGTGACGGTTGCTCATGTCACCACCCCTTGTCGGCTCATGCGATCGAGCAGGCGGGCGGTCACTGCGTCGGCATCAGGGCGCCTACCGACGGGTCTTAGGGTTGCAGCACCGACAAGAGGCGTAGTCTCTCCTGTTGAAGTCGGCGCTGGTCGGTGCGCATCCGTTCGAGTTCGTCCTCGGCCTTGCTCGTATCCTGCTTCTGCCGTTTCAAGCCGCAGACGAGAGCCTCCTGATCTGCCAGTTGCCGCTCACCTGCAACCACCTGACGTTCGACCTGACTTAGCTCGTCCAGGACGGGCTATTTGTGCATGTACATGGTGACACGCTGCTCCAACGGGTTATCGCCATCTAACCCCCGCGTTCAAAGCTGCGTTCCTAACTGCAGTCTCGAACTAAAGTGGAATTGGCGAAGGCAGGCGCGGACGAGCGCTTCCAGTTCAGTTCCGACCGATCGAGCGACGCGGGCGGCGTTTTGGTGTCTGGCTCAGCCCCAGGTGCGGCGGGGAGCCTGCGCCCAATGCTTCCATGGTTTTCTCGACCCCGGCGATGAACGCCAGCGCGGCGGGAAGGGACGGCGCGTCATAGACGATGTCGCCGGTTGGTCCGGTCCACAGGACCTCGACGTGCCAGTGCTCGCCGATGCGGGTTATCGACCCGGCGATGATCTCGTCGCACTTGATCAGCACCGCGTTGTCATCGACTTCTTCGGTTTGAAACTTCATTCGTCCGCTTCCTCAGAGCAGCGAAAGCTGGATATCGATGGGGTTGGCCGTAGGGATCCAGAAATGCCTCTAGGGTCGGCGGCGGGGCTTCGTCGCACTCCGCGCAGCGCTGGCGCAGCTCAGCGGCGATCTCCTCGGAAGCGTCCTCTGACCAGCCTTCGCTGGGGTTGAAGCTGACGATCCGGACCGGATCATGGTACTGCCCCTCCATCAGGTGGCGCAGCAGCGTTTCGCGGTCGGTGTGCTCCTCGTCGGTCTCGGTCCAGGCCCGGCCAAGACGGCCGCCGAAATCATCCAGCACCAGATAGATGTCCCGCTCGGAACCGGGCACGATCGACGGCGAGATACGCATGACGCTTGCTCCATCAACCCGCTAATCCAAGCGGGTCGTGCCGGGGGCGTCAAGTTTGGTCGTTGGGGATCGCCAGTTAGACGTTTGTTGGTTGAAGTTGCTACCTAAACTCATCGTCGACATCGCAGAACGTGCGATTGATCTCCAGTTCATCCCGGACCGCAACAATGCACGGGTTTGGAACGACCACGTCACAAAGCCTGTTGTCCTTCCAGAAATGACCGTTGTGGTCGCACCCCCCATTTTTTTTGGAGCGTCAGATGAGCAAGCGCAAACCGGCGACAGTACCAAAGCGCGCCCGCAATCCGAAAACCGCGCGGGCCCAACGGAACAAGCAGGCCATTGTCAGAAGCCCGAAAGAGAATTTACTTCGCTCTGTTGCGGCAGTCTCGATTGAACCGCCTCCTGAGCTTCATGATGATCCTAAACACGAGGTTCCTGTCATTGAGCCTCGGGTGAATGCCTTACCGGATGACGTCAGTCAGAGAATGACGGGTAGCGATCCAACGAAAGGCTTTGCTTTGGCGACGGCAAACATGCAGGCGTATCAAGCGAAGCTACTTGAGATGGCCGGGGCCAACGCGCAATTTGCGCTTGAATTCAGCCTAAGACTTGCGACGATCAGGTCACCAACTGAATTTTTCAGCGTCATTACGGAGTTTACAAGTAGACGGGTCGATATGTTCGGGCAGCATTCGAGAGAACTGGCGGCATATCCGTTCTGGCGCATCGAGCCACCCGGGCAGCCCACGGCTCTGCCGGGACGATAACTGCAGGCCGCTCCGGCAAAGGGATGGACGCGAATGCGGATCGCCCACGGACCTTGAGCAGTTCTATTTCGAGTGACTGCCGGTGGCCACCGGGATATGCTCGGTCCCGTGCTATTGCAGAGGTCAAAATTGATCAACGGTAGCGTCCCTTTTTTGAGCCCGCGCGAGAAGCGCATTTTGCGGCGTCTAGCCCGAGGCTACTCTGATCGTGCCATTGGGGTTCAGATCGGCGGAAGACCAGAACAAGTTGGCGAACAGCGGAAACGCCTGCTGCAGAAACTGCAAATCAGTTCCCAGTCTGAAATTGCAGAAGCCGCCGCGCAGTGGGCGTCTTGGCCATCTTACAAATTCACTACGGTCGTCGACGAGCTGCAGCATAGCGAGAACGGCGGCTGCGAACCGCCGTCCTGAACTTCGGCTGCATGATTGTCGAGAATATCTGCTGCTAGAAAATCCGTGGTTGCAGTTGCAGGACCGCTATCGCGCGTCGCCACGTATTAATAGGCGCAAATATAGTTTCCGTACGCATCGTAGCAACTGCGGCGGTACGCAGCAGCGCCAACGGCAGCCGCGCCTACTGCTGCCGCTCCGACACCGTAGCCCCGATAGCCGTAGCCGCGATAGCCGCCCCGATAGCCGTAGCCCCGGTAGCCTGCGCCGCGCACTGCAACAGCGCCGCCGCCCCGCGGTCCTCGAACTGCGACCGCACCGCCGCGGTAACCGCCGCCACCCCGATAGGCACCTCCGCCGCGCCGAGCCTCGGCATCATCGGGGAGCAAGCAGGCGATGAGCAGAACGAAAGCGGCAAGAGGAGCGAGAATATAGCGGAGCATGACAGAAACCCTTCTATGAAGTCCTAAGCCCCGCTCGCGAGATTGCGGCTCTCTCCGCGCAGGAGGTTGATGTAGATCAATCGAACCTGCGCACTGCGGCGCCTACGCTATGTTCCCGCGCCTGTCAGGAAAAAGAATGGTCGCTTCCGAAACGCGATCACGTTCGGCCGCCGTGTTCGGTGCTCCTTTTGACCTCTATCGTAGCGGTCACGCGCAGTATTGGGCCAAACTCGTCTCTTGCCTCGACTTCGATAGGTCCTGTGCCAGCACCAAAAATGATGGTTTCTCCTAATAATTCGCGCGCTAACCGTTCGACGGCCTTAAGGTCCGCAAGATCGATACCCTCATGATCAATAACGACGGCCGGACTGCGGTAGTCGAAGTAAAACCTTGGCATGCCGCACCAACTTGCACGACCGGGCCGGGTTCCTAGTTTTCCCGGAGGCTTGGCAATGCTTCTAGCTCAAGATGCCTGGGTTTTCTCAGCCGACTGCCGAGTTTTCCCGGAGGCTTGATGATGCTCTACTTGAGCTGACGGAGGCACGTATGGGACGGCGCAGCCAACCTAACTGGCCAGCCGCAGGGTCAGTTGGCGATCCGGGCCGACGTGGCGGTCGAAAGTCTTCCAGTCTGACGGCACGTCGTGGCCTTCAATGCCGACGCGGCGCAGTATTTCTTGCGCGATGGCGTGCGAAACATCCTCGCGTTGGTTGGTGTCGGGGTTGAACATCACCGCGCGCAGCGGATCGCTGTGCTGCCCGCTCATCAAGTCGGTCATGGTTGTCTCAAGAACAGCCCAGTAAAGATCGGTCTCGGCAAAAGCTGCATCGTGCTGAGCGAGGCGCTGCGATTAGCCGATAACATCAGGCCATTACACGCGCCGGTTGGTAAGCACTATTGCTCTAGTAGCTTGATCGTCGAGACGGGCCACTTCCCGAGATGGCCAGCGACCGAAAGACGCAAACCGTGCGCTTCGTCCAAGTACAGCCCCTCGACAGTCCCTGCCTTCCCGTCCGTTAGCACCACGGCCTTGCCGATCAATTCCGTCTCGGCTTTGTGATACTCCCGCAGAATAGCGGCGGCGTGCGTTTTGGCTCGGGGCATTGCCTCGGTCTGTCTCATTCGCATCAGAGCGACTTCGCATGCAAACCTGGGAAGCTGAGCAGGGTTCCTACGGGTGCTAGATGCCGGCGTCGCGCATCGCATCCTAGGCAGGAAATCCATCGGCCTTCTCCTTCATGTGACAGCGACCCGGTGCTTGAGACCGTTCGGGCCGTGCGCCCCCGCACGCCCGTTGGCCTTCTTCGTCTTCATCCTCGCCTCGTGCGCCGCGCGTCCACGTGGCTTCTTCGGGCGTGGCTCGACCGCGTTTAGCTTCGCCTGTCCTTGATGGACGGCCACTTCGCCCAGCCGCTCAAGGTAGTAGAGCTTCAATTTGATCTGCTTTGCCGATAGCCCGGTGTCGCGCGCGAGTGCCGATAGTGAGACCCATCGATCGAGCGCCAAATATTCCTTGATCTTGACGCTCCTGCTGCTGGCCGGCTCGGGCGGCGGTGCCGGCGGCGGCGGTGGAGGCGTCTGCGCCGCGATCGTCTCGCGCATGTTGCCGACCATCCTGAAAGTCCGCACCATCAGCTCGGTGAGGTCCGCCACCTCGCCGCGCAGGGCGGATATCTGATCGGGGATCGGCACCATCTCTTTCGGCAGGCTCAGCGCTTTCGCCAGCGCGGGGTGCTTCTTCGGCTTCGGCTCTTCGCGCTTCAGCGTCACGTTGTCGGCGCGGAGGAGCCTGCGAACGTCGGCCCTGATGTTCATGCGATTGCGCCAATCGCTGCCGGTCTTCGCCGTGGTGACGCATCGGAGTTCCTTTTCCGGGACAACCCGCCACATGATCTGGACGTGCCCGCCGTTGGTGTGTGTCACCTCTGGTTTTATGCCGTGCTGCTTCAACTCGGCCGTCGCGATTTCCACCAGCTCGTTGTTCATGCTTGCTTGCTCCTAAGCGTGACCCTTGAAGTGCTGCTCGGTTTTTCTGCCGCGCCAGTCTTTGCTGGCTTTGGCGCAGTTCTCGCTACGCATGATTGCGCGCAGCTCCTTTGCTCTTGGCTTGCGCCGGCCGCCGGGATCGCTCTTGGCCATCACGCTCCACTCGCCGCACTCGTCGCACAGCGACAGTTCGCCGTCGCGGGGGAGGGCTCGGCTCCATTGAGGTCATCGAGAGCTTCCAGACCATCGGTGCGGTATCCGCAGTGCGGACACGTCGTCGGGTATTCGATCACTGCTTGCTCCATCCCTCCGGCATCCCGCCATGCCGTTCGAAAAGGATTTGCTCGTTGACGCCGATCAGGCTTCGCATGCCGTTGACGAAGACCTCGATCATCTCCTCGCGCATCGCGGGGTGATGCCCTGCGAAATACATCGCTACCAGATCGACTAGCACCGCACCTTGAACGTCCGGACCTTGACCGTGCAAGGCCAGCTCGCAGATCCGCGTCACGAGCGCGATGCTGTCATCACGCTGCATTCTCGGCTTCCTCGACGCTGTCCAAAATCACGTCAATCATGGCGACGAGCTGGATCAGCCGTGCCTGGGCCGCCTCGCTGTTTGGCTCGCGCGCATCGATCATATAAACCAGCGCGTCGCCCATTTCGCTTGAGCGGAAGGGCGTGAGCGCCGCGACCAGGGCGTCGTGGTGGTTGAGCGCGCGAGCTATGCGTTCCGCGACCGTCTTGGCCCTATCGCAGGCGATTGTGATGATGTCATCGTCGCTGACGAGGGTTGCCGCGTTGTCGCTCGCAACTCCAAGCTTCAACCGCTTCATTTCTTCTTTCTCCCGATCAGGAAGTGCGCGAACTCATGAGCCGTGTTGGCCACGGGGCTCTTCTCCCATTGCAGATACTCCTCCAGCGCAGCGCGATTGAGAAGGTAGCTGCGACCCCCCTCGCGCCGAGTGAGCAATCCGGCGGCTTCAAAGTCGTTGATGACCCTATGCGCAGTCTGCCGCACCATGTTGTTCAGCTCGCCATAGTGCTTCGGCGTGGCCGGGATCAGCAGCTCCCGCTGGTCGGCGCGGGGGAAGCGGCCGAGAAAGTATTCCGCCATTCTCATGTGCGCGGAGTGAAGGATGTGGCTGCTCATCGCTGCGTTCAAGGCTCGCGCGGTCTTGGTCGCGCCGCGCGTGAAGAAGCGGTGAAAGAGCGCGTGCTCATCCAGAAGCTTCGGGAATGACGCGCGGGGGAAGGCGATGTAGTCGCTTTCTGCGACTGCCGTTGCCGTGGTCGAGTGAACATCCGCATCGTCCAGGGCGCCTTCGCTGAGCCAGCTATCTGCTCCAACCAGTCCGACCGTGGTGCGGCCTTGCGCCGATGCCATGTCGATCTTGATCTCGCCACGGCGGATCAGGAAAATCTCAGCGATGCGCTTGCCCTTTGAGAAGAGCTGTTCGCCCTTCCGGGCATGTCCGATGCGCTTGCTCTTCATCGAGTTGATAAACGTTCGCACCTCGTCCGCTTCGTCCCGTTCGGTCGTCATCGACATTTTCTCCCCCCTTGCACTGAGGGTTGTGCAATCGTTGTTATGCGTTTCTTGCTGGTAGAGTAACATGAGTTACTCATAGCCAACGTGCATCTGACTTGACACTGATGGCATGGATTTCGGCGTCCGCAAAACGTATTTTCAGCATGCGCTATTGCTGAATGTTGCGACCGTGCTCGCGTCGCCACATTGGGAAAAGTGATACCTATCAAAAGTGATAGCCAGCAAATGTGTCAGTGCTTCAAGGCCGGAGCATGCGGTGACCCAGCGCGATCGCCACCGCTTGCGCGAGCGTCTTGGCGCCGAGTTTCTTACGGCAGTTGTTGAGATGCATAAACACCGTGGGCTTGGTCACATTGATGGAGCGAGCGATTTGCTCCGCTTTCTCTCCGATTGCGGTCCGCGTCAGCACCTCGTGCTCGCGCGCGGTCAGAGTGGTGACAGTCGAAGGAACACCCTTGATCTGCAGCACACGGTTGAACGCAGTGAGCGACATGAGATGCAGCGCGGGCAGAGCCCGATCAGGCAGATCGATCTCCGCGCCGCCGAACCACACCTGGCCCAGTCGCCCAATCGGCGAGATCACCGGGATCACAACGCCGTCCACAAGCCCGAAGTCCCTGTTGAACTGCACCAGTTCAGCGACGCGCGCATCTTGCTCGGGGCTGTGCGGCGCTTCCTTGAGCCAGCGGAACGGCAGAAGGGTGGCCTGGCAGTAACGGAAAGCGGGATCATCAGGCGCGTACCGTTGGTCGGTGTAAGCCGTCACGTATCCCTCTGGCAGCCGATTGTACAACAGGACGTCGGCAAGGCTCTCGGTCGCTGTCGGGACGAAGCTGAAAACAAAATGGTCGATCCCGACCCGCTTCAGCGCCGCGCCGATTGCGTTCATGACCGCGTTAGTAGATGAAAGTTCGACCACGTTGTCGATAAAGTCGAAGGCCACCCGATGCATGTTGTTCCCTGCTTGCTCGTTGTGCGCTCTTTTGCACACAAGGCGGCGGTATTGTGTCGGGCGACCTCGTTGGCAATCTTTGGAAAATTCGCGCGGAGAAACCCGCTATCAGAAATCAATTTTCTAGTTCTGAAAAATCAGGTGGCGGATTTCGCCACGAACGGCCCGAGCACGGGCAAGGCTTGCGACAAGATGAGCGTGAAGCGGTCGAGGTGCGGCACGGCCTGCGCGCGGACCGGTTCGAGATAATATCTGCCATCCATGCGCTGGATCAGGCCGAGGCTAGTCAGCACATTAAGCCTGTCGCGGACCGTCGAGCGGGCCACATTGATCGACGACGCGACTTGGCTTGCGCTCATCGGACGCCCTTCGGCGTGCCCGAGCATCACGACCACGGCAACGACGGCTAGATTTGCATCAAGTTCGCTTGGCGTCTGATCGGGCGGAAATATCGTGGCATAGAAGGCCAGGGTGAGATCGATGAACATGCGGGCAAGGGCGCGGCGCTCTGCTGGGATGGAGAGAGCAATTGGCAGCTTGTTTCGGGGCACTGGCGATCTCTTAAGCGTGTGAGAGACTGGTGAGATTGGCACCGATGGCGCGGGCAGCCATTAACAATGCAGTGTTTGTATGGGAGAAATCCGTACAATGGCTCGCTCGGAAATCCCAGGGCGCCATAAGCGAGCGCGCACGGTAGCGTCCCTCGCATGATCGTGAGGCTCCCCAGCGAGCGGCTCACTGATGTCGCATACATCGATGTCATCGTTGCTAGTGGCACAAACTGCATAAAATCAGAGCGCGATGCTTGACCTCGTTACCCGTAGCGCGACAAAATTGAAGCGAACCGGCCAGAATGGCCGGGCCGGGATTGTGAGGAAACCAATGTCCACCAACAAGGCGGTGACCGCCGTTGATGCCTTTATCGGCGAGAAAGTCCGAGGCTACCGCAACATACGCAACATCTCGCAGGAGGAGCTGGGTCGGATGCTCGGAGTATCGTTCCAGCAAATTCAAAAATATGAAAAAGGAGATAATCGCATCACCAGCTCGCGGCTGCAGGAGATCGCGAAGATATTTGAGTGCGATGTCGCTGACCTATTGCCCGAACAGAAGAAGGGCAAAAAATTACAAAAGCTTTCCAATCTAGATCGTATTGCAGCGACGCGAGACGGCATGAAGCTGATTGACAGCTTCGTCGGCATCAAGAGCGAAGTGATGCGAGCCGCCGTGGTTGAACTCGCCCGGCGTTTTTGCGGGCACTAGCAACCTCTGCAGATTGATGGCGGTCCTGGCCCTCCGGTGGCGGAGCCTCATACTGCGATTGACGTTTATCGGTAGCTCCAAAAGTGGGGGAGGCCGGGGCCGCCTCCCAGCACCCCCGCGAGCCACATGACGACAGCGATCAGGCAGAGCAGGCCGACGATCACCTTGCCCCATTTCATCACGTTGGCGTCGATGCTCCAGCCCATGAACGACTGGATCACCCAGACGATGACGAAGGCGATGAAGATGATGATCGAGATGTAGAGCAGCAGGTTCAGGAAGCTGATCAGGATGCCCATGGTGTCCTCCTACTTGATGCAGCGTTCGAGGATGGTGTCGCGGCGCGCGATGGCGGCGCCGACCTCGTGCAGGGTGTAGGCGGAGCCAGCGAGCACCGTGATGTTGACGATCAAGATCGCGAGCACAAAGGGCGTCGCCTTCATCTGGTCGACCACCTTGTGCGCGAGGTCGCCGGGGTTCATCACGGCACCGCTTCAAAGGCGAGCGATCGGGCATCCCAGATCGATGCCAGGGCGAACTCGATGTCGCCGTCCGGCACGTTGGAGCCCAGCGCCGCCGGATCGCTTTCGATGGCGGCACCGATGGTCGCATTTGACGAGATGACGTGCGCCGCCACGATCTGCGGCTTCTCCTCGCCCCGGATCATCATGCCGGAATACGCGATCCGTTCCGCGTGGTTCGCCGTGGCGGGGTCTTCGCTGGCGACGTTCTGGGCCACCTTGAACATGATCATCATCACGCGCCCGCTGAAGGTCGGGTCGGACGCAGTCGCGATTTGGTCGAGTGCGGAGATCAGGCGGCTCCCAAGATTTGAGCGGTTGTCTGTGCGGGCTTGTAGTCAAGCGCGGGATTGATTGGCGGTTTAACCGGATCGGGCACGCCGCCTGCTTCGAGCCACGCCTCGTACTCGACGCGGTCGCGGTTGGTTGGATCGTTCGGGATGCACGCACTGTCTGCGGTGCGGATCACGGTGTCAGTCTCGGTGAGCTGATAGTCTGCCATCACAACCTCGCATCCGCGACCCAATGAACAGAACAGCTCGCGCCTTGGCTCGATCCCGACGCGCCGGTCCCGACAAGCACTGCGCTTTGTTCGCCCTGTGAGCCCACGATAGAATTGCTCCAGTCGAGAGCCTGATTGACATTCCTGATCTGGTTGTTCGCAGCGTATGGATTGAAGAGTGTCAGCGTGGGTGTGGCGCGTTTGCTGACAGAGTAACCAATCGTGCCGACCGTCTGCGAGTTGGCACCRCCAAGCAACTGCGCGAAACCGTAGGCCCCGGCTGTGCCGGTGTTGCCCGCTGGCGCGATGAGGTAGGGGAAGCTCTTCTCGTAGAAGCGCTGGCACAGCAGCAGCTCCTGATCGAACGGGCGCATGACGAACGGCAGGCGGTCCTGCGGAGGCGCTTCGAGGCCAGGTAACAGCGCCACGCCAGCGAGGCGGAAGTTGTCGGTCAGCGCCGCGATGCCGTTGATCTGGCCGGGACCAGCGACATAGTTTGTCCCGGTCAGCCATGCGTTGGCGACGGGCGCGCTCCAAGTCGAACCCGCCGCCATTGCGAACTGCACGTAGGCTCCGGTGGTGTTGTCCTTCGGCCATGCCCCATCCGTGCAACCGTCGATTGTGATGGCGTGAAACTCCACAGCGTTGGAGACAGTCTGATTGTAGGTGAAGGCGAACACGCGATTGGCAGCAGGGTTCTTGAACACGCCGGTATAGAGCCCGGTTCGGGTATGCGACGACCAGAATGCGAGCGTGAGCGGCCACGCGGCTGCAGTGCCCCACGCCAGCCGCGCCATGCGACTGCCTTCGATTTGGTGATAGAACACCAAGTAGTCGGCCGCACCCATCACGGCCTGTGCCGTCGTCAGGTATGAGCCGAGAGAAGACGGAAGGTTCGGAACGAGTGGGCCACTTGTGTAAGCGTATCCGGCATGCGTGCCAGCGCGCGCAACTCCCCAGCCATCGGCGAAGTAGCCGCTTCCGGCGAAGCCGGTGCCTGCAACGCGCTCCTGCGTCACCTCGAAACCGCCATTGATCTGGATGCCGCTATAGCCCATGGCATCGAACGGCGCGGCGTAGATGTTCTGGCGCCCTTGCACACGCTGGGGGCTGGTAAGCGCAGGTTGCGCGATGTCAACGCGCACCGCGATCAGCTTGGTGTCGATCCACGCGCCGTTCTGCCGCGCGTAATGGTTGGCGTCGGCGGGCTCAGCGATGCCGGGACCAGCGGGACCAACACCGCCGGTATCGCCTTTGTCGCCCTTCGGTCCTTGCGGCCCGATCAGGGAGAAGCCCGCTGGCCACGCGCCCGCAGCCTTCGGGCCGAACATGAAATGCGTCGCCGTGTTGATGTAGAAATTTCCATCAACGCCAGTGCCTGCGACCGGATCGGCCGCACCATAGAGCACCGTGTTGCCGGGGATGCCCTGCGGGCCGATCATCGAGGTGCCAGCGGGCCAGATGCCGTTCACGCGCGGACCAAAGATGAAGTGCGTGGTGGTGTTGATCCAGAAGTTACCGTCTTCACCATCCGCATGGTTCAGAGGATCGGCTGGCCCATAGAGCACGGTGTTGCCGGGCTCGCCCTTGTCGCCGTGCCCGCCGGGCGGTCCCTGCGGGCCGGGCGGTCCCTGCTCGAAGGTCTGGATGATCTCGACATTGTCCTCAAGGACAACGACCACGGCGGTGTCACCCGGCATCGCGGTCACGTCGATGGTGTTGGTGACTTCGACTTCGGTCATCGCGTCGGTCCCGCGTTGTTGGTGAGAAGGCCGGACCAGACCCGGACCTTGTAGCCGTTGCGGTTGAAGATGTTCGACTGGTCAAAGTCGCCCAGCGCGAGGCGCTCCAGCGCGTCCTTTATGATCCGCACCGTGAACTGGCCGTTGACCGGATCGGTGAACACGATCTCCCCGGTGTCGCTGCCAAGGCGCAGCACCGCCGCCTCATCCTTGGCATGACGACGAAGCATCATCTCCATCACGCCGCCGGTCAGGTCGATGGGGGCGCCAGCGAGGGTCTGCCAGGCGAACGTGCGATAGAAGTCCGCGTCGTTCTGCACCGTGATGTTGACGATTGCCATGGTCGCACGTCCTTACTTCGTCGTCGGCTTCGGCCACTYCCACCCGCGCTTGACCGCCGACTTGGCAGGCGCAGCCGCGAATGCTGCATCGATCTGCTCGCGCGTGGTGATGGTGCCAGCCGCGATCTGCGCCAGCACGTCGGCCGAGATCGCGAAGCAGTCATCGATGTGGATCAGAAGCTCTTGGTTCATAGCGGTTATCGCCGTCGCATCGAGCGGATGGTCGGTGCCATCGGCCGCGTGCCACGTCGTCGTCACGCTCGGCATCGCCTGCGCCGCCGCATAGACGCCCGTGATCTTTGCCTGCGAGCGGTCGTCGGTCCTGATCGGCATGCCAGAGGCCAGCGTGATGCCAGCCTGTTCACGCTGCCAGCGCTTGAACCATGTGTAGGTGTCGAGCATCCCCGGAGGATAATGCTCCGCAAACATCGACTTCAGATCGGCGAACTCGATGGGACCGGCGACGTTGCCGCCCGCGACGAACGCCGCATAGCCCTCGTCGGCCACCGGCACGCTCGCCGCCTTGAGGCTCGACCAGACATTCTCGCGGTCCTCGCCGACGAACCAGTACCAGTCCTTGATGTCGAACATCTTCATACGTACTGCCCTCCGGTTGCGACTGATCCGGCAACGGAGCCGGGGAAAAAATTGACGCCGCCGCCGGACGTGCCGATGGTGCCGTTCATATAGGCCATATACTTTGAGCCAGTGACGAAGCCGGGATTGCCCCAGACCAATCGACTTGGCGGCACCGAGATAGCACCGCCCTGCGATGCGTAGGCACAGAAGCCCACCGTGATCGCCTGCGCGATGTTCTGCGCAACGCCATCGCCCCATGCGATCAGCCCGTTAAGGTACGACCAGTACATCTCGCCGCAATTGCCGTTGAAGGTGTGCACTCCGATGGCGATGTTGGCCTGATAGGCTTCGAACACCGCGCCCGTGCAGTAGTTGCTGCGGGTGTTGTTGGTGAACAGCGACCCGCCGTTCGATGCGATGAAGCCGCCACCGGGGCCAGCCGCATTGACCGTGGTCGCGACCGTGAGGCCCTGACACGTCAGCGTGTTGACGCCGGAGACGACGCAGGCGTGGTTGTTCTGCCCCGTGACGAGCACGTTTTGCGGTGCGGCGTTGTTGCCGATGACGAAGATGTTTGGACCAGACCAGTACGGCGTGTAAAAGCCCTGATAGTTGAGGCTGTCGGCGACGTGTATCGTGATGATGTACTGCGACGGCGGGTAGACGAAGGCGAGGTCGATGGCCGCCTGAATGTTCCTCAGAGCATGCGCCGCGTCGTTCGCGGTGCCATCGTTGGCGTCGTTGCCGATGGCGTTGTTGACAAAGATGTGGAGGTTCTGGGTCAGCAGACCAGCGCCGCCGGACATGCCCGCGCCGAAGAGCTGAAACTTCGCGCCGTCATAGATGTAGAGCTGGATCGACCCTGCGACGATGTCGTTCGCCTTCAAGTCACTGCCGTCGCGCCGGACCACCGGCTTGAACGGCAGGCCGCTCGCTGAGAGCAGCGTCGCGCCGGTATTGTTCACGGCGGCCAGGATGTAGATGCGCAATCCGCGATAGAGCGCCGGGACCGCTGGGTTCAGCACCACCGACATCTGGTTGACGACGCCGCTATCGACAGCGAAGTTCACCAGCCCGGACTGGATGCCCTTGGAGAGCTGGTGCAGGTCGGCATCGTCAGGCGGTGCAAGTCCATTGTCGCTGATGAAGTTGACGATCTCGCGCTGCGGATATTCGATGCTCTGCGCGGGCGGGATCGAGCCCATCGTGCCGGTCGAGGGATTGCCGTTGACGTAGGCGGCGTTTGGATCAGAGACGCCATAAGGCTGGTGATACTTCATGGCGTGCCCTCCATCGGATCGCCGGGGTTCAGGTTGGTGTAGTCAAAGATGATTTGGGTGTGACCCGGCTTCCAGCGATTGAGCAGGCACTCAAGATCGTCGACGATGCCAATGCGCAGATGCGGATCGACGCCGGTCTGACCTGACGTGACGCGAAACCAAGTCAGCTTCGCTGCATGCACATGCACGGTCCAGTAAGACCGCTCCCACACTTCGCCGCAGAGACCGTAGTTAGGCCACTCCGACAGCTCGCCTTCGGAGATGTTGTGATCGCCGGGCGGCGCCAGGATCGGCTGGCCCCACTGGTTGCGCATGACCGGGTCCGGCGCTCCAACCGCACCGTACTGTCGGCAATCGCCGCAGCCGTCCATGGCGATGAAGAACGGGCGATACTCGGTGATGGTGATCGTGTAGCCGATCATCGCAGCAATGCCGATGAAGAACTCGCGGCTCTGCGCGCCCCACAGCGTCATGCGCATGACGAGCGCGAGCTGGCGCTCCGCGATGGTCTGCGGCGACTGATAGCAGGGATCAGGCAGGCCCCAGTTGCGCTCCCAGTCCGGCAGAAGCTCGATCGTGGTGCGCGGGTCGCTCTCCATCTCCAGCAGCTTGCTGGCGCGGATTTCGAAGTCGCCCCAGATGCGGCACAGCCCGCGCACGACGCGCATCAGCACGCCGTCCCAGTCTCGCGGCCACGCCTGCCCGAGAGGCAGCAGCGCCTGCATGGCGTCTGCATAGTCCTCGCCAGTTCGCGTGACGTGCTTGTCTTCGCTAGGCATAGAGGACGGTCCCCAGGACAGGCATGTAAGCCGGTGCAGGCATCACGGTTGTTTCGAAGTCGAGTTCGTGCGTCTCCTCGCCAACCGCCTGACTGATCGCCTCATCGACCCATGAGCGGTACATGGTCTGGCCCGGCTTCGATCGCGCGAATTCCATCTCCGCAATCGAGGTCTCGATGCGGGCGCGCACGGTCGGGTCGTCGTTGGTGAGGTTGCGAATGGTGATGTCGTAGAAGAACAGGATCGGAGCCATCACGAAGCAATCGACCACGGTGACGGGCCGCTTGCTGTTGATGTAGTCGTTGACCACCTCGATGTCGGCGGGCTGCGGAAGCCCGTAATTGTCGGGGTAAAGATCATCCATCAGGAAGCGCACCGTCATGGTGCCAGGACCGATCTCCTGCGCGGCCCATGCCCGCGTCACGCCCGGCACTGCCATCGCCCAGCGCACATAGTCGGCTTGGCTGCCGCCCATCGGTGGGTTCTGGATGCGGAACAGGATGCGCTCGCGGAGCTGGTCGTCGGTCTCCTCATCGACACCGCCCGTCATATCGCCCAGCAGCGTCACCAGCGTCACGCCGGGAATGGCTGGCTCCAGCGACAGCGTGTCGCCGTCAGGCAGGTTGCTGATCGAGCCGGAGGTCAGCGCCACCGCTTCAGCCGTGCCCAGGCCGCCCGAACCAATCTCGCCCTCGGTGACGGTCTGATACTCGACACCGTTCGCGCCGTTCATCGTCGTGCCGACCGGGATCACGATGTCGTCGTTGCCTTCGAACTGCACGGTGCCGCTGGCATAGGTCGCGGCCTTCCGGCCCTTCGAGCCATCCGCGTTCACCAGCCAGATTTGGCCGTGCCGATCCAGCCACTCCTGCTCTGCGGTGTCCGGCATCAATTGCTTTGCCAGCCAATCGAGATACAGGAACGTCAGGTGCGTGAGCCCGGCCATTGCATCGCTCATGATGCGCAGCACCGAGTTCGGGATCATCGCCTTCGCGCCAAGCTGCGACAGCACGTAGTCGCGCGTGAGCTTGCGGGTGTCCTTCAGCGTGGGTGTGTTCCAAGGCATCGCTATTTCCCTAGCTCGTCCCAGAGTTCGCTGTAGCGCAGCTCGATTTCCGGCTCCGGCCCGCGATAGATCACCACGCCGACATCGATGCGCTGCGTGTCGATCTGCTCTGCCAGCACGTCGATGTGCGAGGTGATGCGGCGCTGCGTGAAAGGAGCCATTGCCTCGCGGGTCCAGCCTTCGGCCTTGCCGATTGTCGAGCCCTGACGCGCCAGCGGACCGGTGATCTTGGCACGATGCAGCAGCCACAGCAGGCAGCCGACCGGCCAGCCGCCCCAGATTTCGTCTGCATCCATGTCGGCCCACCAACCGCGCCTGTCGGTGGCATCTGGATCGGGCAGCTCCTCGTCGGGCGGCGCGAGCGCGTCGGTGCCCAGCGCCACGATGACCGCTGACTGCAGGTCGTAGCCGTCCACGATCAGGTTCTGATCGTTCATCAGCCAGTCGAGTTCGACCGCATAGGCGGGGAAGTCGAGCTGTTGCAGATAGCGAACGTCACCGACCACGGCATTACCTCGCTGCGCCTGACCGACGGGAACGCCATCGTCGCTTGCTGGCGCGGTTCTTCTCTGGATGTTCCTGCTTCCATTTTCTCTTATAGGCCCGCACTTTTTCGATGTTGTTCTTGCGCCATGCGGCTCCCACTTCTGGATGCTCGCGCGCCCATTTCGCCTTGCGTTCCCGTTCCCTTTCGAGACCGTCCATGATCTACCCCGGCACCGTGAATGGCGGCGTCTCCGGCCCGCCGCCGTTGAACTTGATCGGCTTGCCCTTGATGTCCGTCACGCCATTGGTGCATTCCAGCGTCAGGTGGTCACTCGCCGTCAGCGTGATGTTCTTGCTCTTGAAGGTCCACGTGCCGGACTGCTTGTCGTAGACGCCGACCACGGTCTCGCCGTCGAAAATTTCGATCTTGCTTTTGGTGGCGCGCACCTCTGTGTTGATGGTCTCGCCTTCGTGCTTGTAGTCCTCATGGTTCGGCGCGCGCGCCTTCTCCGCGCGCTCGTCCGGCGATGCGCGGAAATAATCCCAGCCAGCATCGATCCACGTCTGCAGGTTCTTCTGCGGCGAGCCGCCTTTCTCGCGGTCCTGCTTCTTCTTGGTGACGTGACGCAGCGAGACCATCCGCTCCTGCTTCTCGCTCTTGCCGGTCGCGCGGCCCTCGGCATCGCGCAGCATCACCGCGCCGGGCTGCTGGCCTTCGCCTTCGTCGTCCAGCGACAGCATGAACATCCCGTTCTTGCGGATCAGCGTCATCTGCCCTTGGTGGTCATACTGCGCGCTTTCACCGGCCTTCAGACCCATCGGCCGGTGCCGCCGGTCGTCCATGCCGATGATCACCGGGTGATTGCGCATGCCGCCCAGAAACACCGCGATGCCTTCGGCGGCCGGGCCTTTCATGTTGCTCTCGCCGCCACCGCCACCGCCACCGCCTTGCTGGTCGTCGCGGGGCATCGGCATCGAGGTCATGCCGAAGCTCTGCAGCCGCTCCACGATCTTGCGGCCTTCCTTGACCATGCCGTCGAAGCTCAGCTCCTGCATCATCGGATTGTCGTTGGCCTTGTTCATAGTCAGCCGCACCACATGGTGCATCGCGCGTCCCGCCATATCCGTCAGGCTGTTCCGGTGCATCAGCCGCCTCCCGCTTTCGCGCGCTCTGCCGCCTCACGCTCGCGTTCCTGCCGCAGCGTTGCCTCGACTGCTTCGCGATAGTTCAACTGGCCGTTCATGTGGATCGGATCGACAAGCGACAGCGTCGTGGTCGAGCCGCCGTCGCTCTGCTCGTACTTGCAACCGGCGCAGCCCAGCACCATCCCGTTCATGATCAGCATCGGCGATGTCACGGTGTAATACTCGCCCGCCTTCCACACGTCGTTGGACTGGTTGTTGTCCTTGAACCAGCCCTGCACCGTGACCTGGGCTTCGATGAAAGAGCCTTCGGTAAAGACCTTCTCCATCATCGCGCGCCGCCGGATGCCGTGCATATCGTCGGCGAGGTCGGCCGGGATCACCTGATGCCGGTTGCGCGAGGAGGTGCCGTCCTCGGTCGCGATCTGCTTGTTCTGGCTATCGCCATAGGCTTTGTTGCTGCCGTTGTTCTGGCCGATCACATAGATCTTCTTGTAGACGTTCTGGTCGCGCACCACGGCGTTGGCGCGCAGGATGTTGACGCCCTCGACCAGCTCGCCGGACGGCGATGCGGAATGCTCGCCAATCGCCAGCAGACCGCCATGGGCGTTGCTGCCGATCACGATGTTGCGCATGCGGGCATACTGCTCCAGCGCCTCCATGATCCGCTGGCCCGGCTGTATCTGGATGTTCTCGAACGGCTTGTTATCGACCGCGCCAGTCTCCTTCAGCTTGATGCCGAGATGCGACATCAGGTCTCTCGCAAGCTGCGACCATGACTTGCCGTCGTGGCCGTCGAGCTTGTCGATAGGAACGCTGGAGTTCGTCAGGTCCACGGTGTCGCCGCAGCCGATCAACCGCACGCCATGGTTCTTGGCGTCGAAGCCGACGTGGCGCTCAACGATGTAACCGAACACCGCAGGCACGCCGCCGACATAGACGCGGACGATGTCGCCCGGCACGAACTGCAAAGCGTCCCAGCGCAGGGGAATGTCGGCTTCCTCCGTGCATTCGAATTGAAAGGTCGGGAATGGCTTGGTCACCAACTGCTCGACCATCACGCTGGTCCAGTTCGTGAACAGCCCGCCACGCACCTCCATCGTGATGATCTCCTTGCCGGTGTTCAGGCATTGGGGATCGTCGGCCTGCTCCGGGGCGCTGAGCGGCTTTTTGCCAACATAGAGGCGGCCCGATTGCGATGTCTCGCTCGGCACAGGCTGTCCCGTGTCGCGGTCATCAGGCGCTTCTACGATGACGGGCGGAAGTTCTTCGAGTTTGCCGGTGAAGCGGTCGTTGAAGGTGCTCATGTCACACCGCCAGCATCTTGCCGGTGCGCGGCATGAAGGCCGGATGCACGACGTGATTTTCCTTGATCAGCTCGCTGTAGCGCTTCGCGTCGGCATAGACGCGCTGCGCCATCCGCAGTGCCGGAAACACCTCCTGGAATTCGTAGCGGACCACGCGCGGCAGCACCCGGCCGCGATTTGCCAGATGCAGGGTGACATCGCCGTGCAGCCGGATCAGCGCCATGTAGGAGCCAGCCTCCAGATCGTCGGCGGCGATCTCCGATGTCTGGTTGAACGCGGCGTTCATTTGCGTCGCGACTTCGTCCACCTCGTCGCGCGAGCGGAAGGTCATGAACGCGATAATGCGGGCTTCGCAGGCCAGCGTCAGCCGCACCATCGCGAGCACCGTCTGCACGGCAGGCAGCGACACGGGCTGCTCTGCCAGTGCGGCCTTGCGTACCCGGTCCATCGTCACCAACGTCGCATAGCTGTGCCGCGCCAGATCGAGGGCGATGCCGAACGCGATCACGAATGTTGGCAGGTTCATCATGTTGGTGTCGGCCTTCATCATCCCGACGATGCGGCGTAGCGCGGTGCCGACATCGCCGCGCGGGTCCACCGCAGCCGACAGGATCACCGGACAGATGCGCCTTACGATTGCCAGCACTTCGTCGGCTTCATCTCCAGTCATGGCAGGCTCGGTACGCTGTTGGAGACATCGGCACCCCGGTAGACTTGCGCGTAGGGCGAAGCCTGCTGCGCCGTCTCGGCATCAGGCTGGCCTTCGCCAAGCACGCTGTTCTCGACATTGCTTGCCGACTTCTGGATTTCCTGCGGCGTCGATACGGTGCTGCGATAGTTCGGATCGCCGTACTCAACGAACTGCATTTCGATGGCGCACATGCCACCGCGCTCGCGCGCCTCGGTGACGCTGTAGCTCTGCACCATCACCTTCACGTCGCGCATCATGTACGGCATCGGCAGCCGCAACAGACCGGGACCATCCTTATCAAGGGCGGTGATCAGCGCATCTTTCAACGTCAGATAGTTCGGCCCGATCAGGTAGCCCTGCACGCTGTAGACGTTGGCGCGCTTGCCCATGTCCTCGGCATAGGGGACATTCCGCTTCGGATATTCGTGGAGCGCCACGCGGCGCCCACCGGCTTGCCCGCCGGTCTCGACATGGAAGATCGCATCGCGAAACCGCGCCTGCTGATAGCGATCACGCCACGGGGTCTTGAATGAGCGGATCGGTGCCATGGCTACGGTCCTGCCTCAGCGACATTTGCAGGCGCGCTGGTCGGCTGCATCTGCTTGTAGTTTTCGATGGTGGATTTCTGCCAGAGCCCGTCCGCGCTCGCGCTTCCACGCGCAGCGGTGCCGTTGCTCTCGATCTTGACGTTGACGTTGCCGGAGACTTCCTGCTTGCCCGCGATCTGCTCATCCACACGCCGGTAGGAGAAGCCGCCGTCAGTCGGGAAGGTCTTGCTGGTGTAGCCCATCGCCGCCGCGCCAGCCGCCGTGATGTCGATCCCGCGCCCGGTGCGCCTGCTCGGCCCGCTGTCGATGTGCGGCAGCAGCATTGTCTTGCCGTCCGGCCCGGTGACTTCGTACATCTGCCCGCGTGGCTTGCCGTACTGGTCGGCGGGCAGGGCGATGCCTGGCATCGTGTTCTTGAAGCCGCCAGCGGTCGGTCGCCCGGCGGGCTCGGACGGATCGGACGGCCAGCCCGGCGCGCTGCCGAAGTAAGAGCCCTTCACCACCTTGCGATCTTCGGCGCTGCCGCCAGCCGCTGTCGGTCCAGCCGAACCGCGGCGGAATTCATACTGGCTGGCCTTGACGCCCTGACGGATGCCGCCTTGGTTGCCGCCGACCATTTCGAACTTGGCGTCCTTGACCGCGCCGCCAGCGAAGGCGACGTGACTTCCCGGCTGACCGGGAACGGCTGCGCCGCCGTAGCGACTGGTCTTGCGCACGGCGACATCGCCTTCCTTGACATCGGCTGGATCGACGTGCTGGCCCCAGTTCAACCAGTTCGATGCAATGGCGGCACCTTTCGGCGGTGCGCCCCCAGCCGACTTCACCACCGACGCCGCGAACTGGCCGCACCACGCGCCGGATCGCGGGTAGCCCTTTTCCGCCATGAATTGCTGAAGCTGCCCGCCGGTCGCGCCGCGCGACAGCATGTTGCGGGCCTCCTGCATCACGTCCTTCGGGACGGAGCCGGGCAGTTCTCCCGTCGAGCTGGTCGCGCCTGACGGGCCGCTTGTGCCGGTGCCAGAGCCTCCCGGCTGCGCGCCGCCACCACCGCCGCCGCTACCGCCGCCGCCAGCGCCGCCGCCCGCGCCGCCGCCAGCGCCAGGCGTCAGGTTGGTGTAGCC
>NZ_JBFUGY010000049.1:0-54663 GCF_056402655.1 Bradyrhizobium sp. P3_C3
CCTTGCAGACTGGCATTCCCCCGCACAATGGAATTTGGCGACACTGCCATTTTCCGATGATTACGTTCCGCTCTACGCGGATCACGTCTGCCGGATCATTGGAGCGATGCGCGGCAAGAGTCGCCGATGCCTCGTGCTCGACCTCGACAACACGGTTTGGGGTGGCATCATCGGTGACGATGGACTTGAAGGAATTCAGATCGCGCAAGGCGACGCCACAGGCGAAGCGTTCTTGTCGGTCCAGCAGCTTGCCCTCGCCTTGCGTGCACGTGGCGTCGTTCTGGCCGTAAGTTCGAAAAATACGGATGCGATCGCACGGCGTCCCTTCAAGGAGCATCCGGATATGCTCCTGAAGGAGGATCACATCGCCGTGTTCCAAGCGAACTGGGATGACAAGGCAACCAACATACGTGCGATCGCAAAGGAATTGGCGCTTGGTCTGGATTCCTTCGTTTTCCTCGACGACAATCCGGTCGAACGCGGCCTGATCCGGCGCGAAATCCCTGAAGTGGCGGTTCCCGAACTCGACAGCGATCCCGCGGGCTACGCGCGTACTCTGGCGGCGGCAGGCTATTTTGAGGCGATCGCCTTTTCCGATGAAGATCGCGCGCGGGCCGAAATGTATCAGGCAAACGCCCGCCGTTTGAATTTGCAGGGACAGACTTCGGACCTTCAGTCCTATCTGCGGTCGCTGGAGATGCGCATCGTGTTCGGCTCCTTCGATCGCACGACGAGGTCGCGCGTTACACAGCTGATCAACAAGAGCAACCAGTTCAATCTGACCACTCGCCGTTATACCGAGCCCCAGATCGAACAATTCGAGCACGACGGTGATGCAATGACCCTGCACGCCCGGTTGCTTGATAAGTTCGGCGACAACGGGATCATTTGTGTCGTCATATGCCGCCCGTCCCGCCCGGGCACCTGGACGATCGACACCTGGTTAATGAGCTGCCGAGTGCTGGGACGGTGCGTCGAACAGGCGGCGCTCGCTGAGATCTTGTTCCGTGCACGCGCTGCAGGCATCTCGACCCTGGAAGGCCTCTACCTTCCAACCGAGCGAAACGAGATGGTCGCCGAACATTATGGAAAGCTTGGATTTACGCGGGTAGAAACCGCTTCCGACGGCAGCAGCCGATGGGAGCTGAAAACCGATGCAGAACTCGGCGACCTGCCGATGACTGTGGAGCGTGAACAACTGCAGCTGCAGCCTGCTTAAGCCAACCTTTTTCCCGCAAGCCTTTGCGCCCGAGCTGACCGTCGATGAGCCTCACATCTCCTCTGTTTTTCGCTTTCCTGGCCGGAGTCATTCTCGCCTATCACATCAGCGAGTCCGTTCGGTATCGCAGGCTGGTGCTCGGATTCGGCAATGCAATCTTCATCGGCAGTTACCTCACCGACTACATCCAGATCCTGCCCCTGCTTGCTTTTCTGCTTTTGGGCTATGCGTGCGTCTGGATTCTTTCCGTCTGGAAGTCTTCGCTTGCGCTGGGTCTCGCGGTCCTTGGCGTTCTGGCCTGCTATGTCTTCCTGAAGCGGTTTTCCTTCTTCGATGATCTCGGTCGTCTCCCCTTTCCATACTTGACGATCGGGCTGTCCTATATCCTGTTCCGAATCCTGCACATAATGGTCGATGTCCATTCGGGGGACCTCGAAGAGCGAATCGGGCCGACCGCATTCTTCCGCTACACGTGCAATTTTCTGTGCTTTGTGTCCGGTCCGATCCAGCGCTATCAGGACTTTCGCGCCGCAGATGGGATCGCCGTTGTCAAGCTCGACGCAGACACCGTATTCCGGGCCTTTTCCAGAGTGGTTGCAGGCTACGCGAAATTTGTGATCATCGCCGCTGTGGCAGAGTACGCGTTCTCGTTCCTGAAGCCGCAACTGCTTCAGGCTGGGGACCCGTCGTTCGCGAAGCTGTGCATGCTCTATGCTGCCGCCGCTTCGCTCTACACCGTGTATCTGTACTATAATTTCTCCGGATACATGGACATAGTTCTCGGCAGCGGAGCGCTACTCGGTCAGGCCTTGCCGGAGAACTTCGACAAACCTTTCTCTGCCCGCAGCTTCCTGGAGTTTTGGCAACGTTGGCACATGACGCTCTCACAGTGGTTTAAGTTCTATCTATTTAATCCGCTCGTCATGCTGCTGATGTCTTGCTTTCCTGCGCCCGCGCTCACGGCCTATCTTGGCGTTTTCGCTTTTTTCGTCACGTTTCTCGTGATGGGCATTTGGCACGGGACCACGGCCGTGTTCGTCGTCTACGGATTGCTAATGGGTGCTGGCGCCAGCATCAACAAGCTGTGGCAGGTCGCCTGCGCGGAACGCCTTGGAAAGAAGCGCTACAGGACGATGACCGAGACTTTGGGCTACGTCTATTTCGCGCGCGGCGTCACAATCAGCTATTTCGTGTTGGCCTTGACATGCCTGTGGACGCCTGAATTGTCCGATTTCACGCGCTTGATTGGCCGGCTTGGCCCTGCCGGGATGTCGGCTGCGTTTGCCGGGATTGCGCTTGCGTTTGGACTGTTCTGGTGGCTGGCTGATCGGGTTGCTCCCCGCCTGACCGCGCCAGCCTTTCTGGCAACCGCGCGCGACAGCCTTGTCGGCCGAAACCTGACGCTGGCGAGCCAGATGATGGTCATCGTTGCGGTCACCGCGTTGCTCCATAAGTCTCCCGACTTCGTCTACAAGGCGTTCTAAGTTGAGATATATCCTTCGACAGACCGCGCTGACCTTTGCATCATTCGCGTTTCTCTATGTTCTGATTGGCGGCCTATCCTTCCTGGTGTTCCCAGACCCTTCGCACGGAGGGCCTCGCGACTTTCAGGTGGCAGAGCGTACACTGTTCATGACCGTGCCGAAGTACGTGTTCCTTGGGCGCAGCGTGCTCGACACTCCGGACAACAAGGTGCTTATCGTAGGAGCCTCCAACACGGCCGTCGGCTTCATTCAGAAGCTCATCCAACCGAAACTGGCGTGCGCCAAGGTCAACAATCTCGCGATGGGCGGCGCAAACATATCGGAGGTTGCTCAGGTCATCGATCTGGTGCGCGAGACGCAGAGCAGTCCCAGTGCTGCGCCGAATACGTTCGTCATTGGCGTCTGGTATGGGATGTTTGCGGATTCCGACATCAGATTTGCTGATCCCGATCGGAATCGCGGAGAATCCGACCTCGATATTGAGAAGTACCGATACGGCTTCTACCGCCGGACCGCCAATGGCCCCGTCGCGGTCCTACCTTCCAAGTGGTTGGATGCCGGCGTCATGGCGATTCGCCCGCTTCTCCTTGTCGAGAAGGCTGCACGCGAAGCCAGAACGGGCGTTAATCTGCTCCTGACCGGGCGCCGGTCCGCACAACGGACCGAGGTTGAACGTGAGGCTGCGGTGATGTCGGAACAGGACAAGAAAAAGGCCCTGGAGTATTGGCAGGAAAGCATGGGGTTCAAGAGCGGGATTTCCGAGACGCAGTTCGACCTGCTGAGGAGTACGGTTGCGTCGTTACTTGATTCGGGAGAGCGGGTCGTACTCGTCGATCTTCCGATCCCGTCGTGGCACCGCGACGCAAGTCCGTATCAGCTCGGCTACGAACAAAAGCTTCAGGAATTGTCCGGGCAGTTCAAGGAACGATCAAACTTCGTCTCAGTATCGATGGGCGATCTTGACGCAGATTTGGATTACTCTGACGAGGTGCATGCAAAGCGACACTTGGCCGACATCTGGTCGGAAAGATTGGCTGGCGTCTTGAGTTCTTTTGCCTGTCAGGAGAAGACTAACAAGCCAAAGGTTTCATCGCGAGCTCCCGAACGGGCTACGGCAGCATCGTCCGATCATTGAATAGTCACCAACGGTCGATGCGCAAACGTCGATGTCAAGGATATCCACTATGGATCAAGCTCAAATCTACGCTAAGCTTACATCGGTCTTCCGCGACGTGTTCGATGAGGACAACCTCGCCTTGACGCCGGAGACCATGGCCGATGACGTTGACGGCTGGGATAGCCTGTCTCACATTCGTCTCGTTCTAGCGGTCTCGAAGTCGTTTGGCGTCAAGTTTTCCGCATCCGAGATCGGCGGACTGAAGAACGTCGGCGAGTTTGTTGAGCTCATTCAGAAGAAGATCTGAGCTCGAAGTGTCGGAATCCCGCGAGATTGCTCCAGCCTTGACTAACCTTGCCTTTCATCACTTCGGCCTGGCTGTCGCCTCTCCGGATGACGCATTTCGCTATCTGGCGTCGCTTGGCTATACAGCAGGGAATTCGGCGTTTGATCCCCTCCAGCGGGTCAACCTTGCCATGTATCATCACTTGACGATGCCTGATATTGAGGTGATTTGGCCGGGTGATGGTCCGTCCCCAATCGATATGCTAATCAAGAAGACGGGCAGCATGATCTACCACTTATGCTATACGTGCTCCGACGCTGACGCGGCACTGGCCGCTCTTTCGGCCGCCGGCATGGAGATCCTAACGGTTAGCCCCCCAACGCCAGCCATTTTATTCGGTGGCCAGGACGTTTCATTTCACCATGTTTCGGGTTTCGGTCTCATCGAAATATTGCATACTGGTTCGCGCCTCGAACGGTGAACGGCCAACAGATGGACAGTCGATGACAAGCAACACCGTTCGCAAAATTTCACTGCAAGCAGTTAGGTTCGGGTTGCTGCTCATCGCGCTGACGTTTCCCGTAAGATCCACTCACGCTCAATTTGGGCGAACGACTGCGCCCATCTCTGGTGGCGTTGGAGTCTCTACACAACCAAAAAATGTCTTCCAGGGAATGACTGGAACGTACGCGGCCCCGCACAAAACACCGGATGGGCGAGCCTGCATCGCGGTGAACCCCATGACGCGCGCGCAGATTATCAATCCCAAGATCATTGATCAGATCGTCATCATCAACAACATTTGCGGCCAGTCGATCAAAGTCCAAGTCTGCTATGCTGGGAGCAGCGATTGCATTGTTGTACCTTTGGGAGGATACCAGAGATTACAGAGAGCGTTGGGAGTAGGGTCGGGCTCGGCTTCCTTTAGGTATGAATACCGTGAGTTATACTAAAATTCCTGCGGCCGCTATGTTTGCGCTCCCCTGCATGTTTAGCGCGTCGCCTGAAATATCCACTGGCTCGGTTCCGAGCACGAACATACTGATGAAGAGAGTTCGACACAGAGCCTATACGGCTCGTTTCACGCCGCGCGTTGTTGCCGGGTTTAATCTCGCCTGCGTATTAGGCACGTTCCTTTTCGTTTGGTTGACATCCACCCCAAGCGAAGGGGCTAACCTTCCGGCCGCGGCTCAATACACGCTCAAACTCAACCGCGCCATATCGCCCGCGTCGGCTGGAACGATTCTGGCCGCGTCCGACGCTCTGTTCGCGCGGGCAGGCCTTGACGTGCGCATGGTAGCCGGCTCAGGGGATGGTGATGCGATAGCTGCTGTTGCGGCGGACGAAAATACCATAGGAGTCGCATCGGCCGCGGCGTTCCTTAAAGCGCGATCGGAAGGACTCGCAATTGTCGCCTTCGCAGGATGCTATGCGGCAAGTCCAATCGAGTTTTTTACCCTGCCCGACATCACGCTGTTGCGGCCCTCGGATCTGGAGGGAAAGCGAATAGGGTACCAGAGGGGACCCGAGCTTTCTGTCGTTCTCTACGAGTTTGTTGCGAAGAACTCCCTGGCGCAAAGCAAGCTCCTCCCAATCGAAAGTGAGGACCCCTTGCAGGATCTGCTGGACCGGAAGATAGACGTGCTTCTTGGCCGCCTCGACATTGAAGGTCAGGAGTTGGCGCGGAGGAACATAGAGTACAAGACGCTAAGTCCCGCCTCCTACGGCGTGCACGCCGCAGGACCGGTCTACTTTGTTCAAGAGCGCACTCTCGGCAAGCGGCGCAGTCTCGAGAAGTTCGTTCTCGCGACCGCCGCGGGTTGGAGTGCTGCATACGCCGACTACGACCGAACAATTCCCATCATCGCCAACTCTAGCGATACGTCGCTTTCGCGGCCGCTGATCACTCGACTCATGGATGCGCAGCGTGGTTTCTTGCGCCCCTATGGGACAAGGTTTGGTGAGCTGGACGCGAGGCGCATTCGCGTGCTCCATGCGCAGCTTTTGCAGCGACGTCTCCTACAAGAACCGGTCGATCTGACTCGCGCCGTCAACTACGACGTTCTGAGAGAGGCCTATCGTAGCGAGGCGAATAATCTAAGTCGCGATGAGCCCTGATCAGATGTCTAACGCTACTCAAGCTATCATTTTTGGCGGCGCAGGCTTCATTGGAACCCATCTGGCAACATGCCTCGTGGCATCGCAAAGGTATAAGCGCGTCGTGTCGATCGACATCGGACAGCCCAGGGCCAATGTAGCCGGCGTCGAATACCTGCACCACGATGTGCGGGAGACCATCGATTCCGGCATATCGGACGGGAGCCCCACCGACATTTTCAACCTGGCTGCGATCCACGTTACGCCTGGGCACCCGGACGGTGATTACTATTATACGAACGTCCTAGGGGCGGTGAACGTCTGCAGATTCGCCAACGCAATAGGCTGCAGCAACATAGTCTTCACAAGCTCCATCTCGATCTACGGACCAAGCGAAGCAGCGCTCGATGAAGAGGCCACGCCCGCGCCCGTGAGCGCTTACGGGCGCTCAAAGCTCGCGGCCGAGAAAATCCATCAGCTCTGGCAGTCCGAAGCCTTGGATCGGAAGCTGACGATCGTTCGCCCTGCCGTCATCTACGGGCTTCACGAGCGGGGAAATTTCACCAGGCTCTCGCGGATGATGGAACGGAATGCCTTCGTCTATCCGGGGCGGACAGACACGATCAAATCGTGCGGCTACGTGAAAGATCTTGTCTCATCCATGATCTTCATGTCGAGCCAGAACGACGGTGTCTGCATCTATAATTTCTCGTTTGAGCACAGATACACAATCAGCGAAATCTGCGCTGCGTTCTCTCGGATCGCTGGCTACAAAAAGCCGCGGCTGACCATTCCAATCTGGTTCATGAATCTCGCCGTACTTCCCTTTGAAGCCTTGCAGTCGGCTGGCCTCAAGACGGGCATCAATCGGGACCGCGTAAGGAAGCTATGGTTCTCGACGAACATTCTGCCTAAACGACTCGTCACAAGCGGCTTCAAGTTTTCTTACGATTTGGAAAGCTCGCTCATCGAATGGAGACGCGGGTCGGCTCTGAAGGACTTTGATTGATGGGTCTTCTTGATCGCGACCAACGATCTTCGATCCAGAACAGAGCTGATGTTCCTACAGTCGGCAACGAAAAGAAACCCAGCTATCCTGCCATGTTGGCGACGTCAGGGCTCTGCGTCCTGGTTGCCCTGGCGCCGCTTCCTTTCGCGTCGATGGATATGCGGATTGTTGCGGTCTGGGTATTGTTGCTTTCTACCGTGCTTTTGCTGACCGTCCCGCAGGCGATTAGCTCGCGAGACCTTGCTTTCCTCTGCGGATTTGCGGCGATCTCTTTGTCTTGGGCATTCGTCGTCAGCGAACAATTGTGTCTCACGTCACCGCTGTCGCAGCGACCGATGGCCCCAATCTGGGAGCAGACTTCCACAATCCTGGGTGAGCAATTGAACGGCTCGATTTCCGTAACCCTCAATCAGCCCTTCTTCTCGGCCGGATCACAGATCGCCTGCCTCCTGTCTATGCTGTGCGGGTATCTTGTTGGCCGCGACCGGCGCGCCGCCCGCCTTTTGCTGGTGTCATTTTTGGGATCGACCTTGGCCTACGCCAGCTATGGACTGATTGCCCACATCTTCTGGCCGGACTATTTGCTTTGGCACCGGAAGTACAACTATTTAGGCTCGGTCACTGCAACCTTCATCAATCCGAATGTTGCCGCTTGCTATTTCGGGGCCGCAACCATTGGGTGGGTTCTGGTCTTTTCTAAGATGAGCAGCGATCGGTCCTCCGGACCGCCGCTTCCGTGGCGCGAGGTGATCAGGTCTCGCCTGCACACCTTCTCGCCACCAAGAACCCTTTATCTGCTGGCGTGCTTTGCAATGCTTTCCACGACGATGCTGACAGGATCGCGCGCAGGATCCGTCCTATCGCTGTTTTGTCTGGCCGGGGCGATTGGAACATATTTTCGCCGAGGACTAAGGAAGCGGAGACTCGTCTGGGCTTTTCCGATTGCGGCAATGTTTTTGATTGTCGGCGCTATTTCGATCCTTGCACCCATGGTCAACCAGAAATTCGGGGTGCAAGGATTCTTCGATTCGGGACGCTGGCAGGCGTACGTATCGACAATGGAAATGATCCGAGACTTTCCCTGGCTCGGTTCTGGCCTGGGGACCTTTCGTTGGGTCTTTCCCGAATATCGAAGCGGCGATATTCCGTCCTATGGAGTATGGGAGCAGGCCCATAATTCGACGCTCGAAGTGGCCGCTGAAATGGGCGTTCCCTTTGCCTTGATCTTAGGGATCGGTTGGATTGCTTCCTTAGTCGTGCTGTTCCGAGGAATGTTGGGGCGTAATCGTGACGCGATCCTGCCGACCGCGGCCTTTTGGATTGGCTTATTGGCGATCCTTCATTCGCAAGTTGATTTTCCGCTGCAAGTTTCGGGCTTTGCTCTGGCGGTCTGCCCCATTTTGGGCATGGGCATGGCTCAATCATTTTCGAATAGAGCAAAGTTGTTAACCTATCCTTCCAATAAGTCATGAGCCGCTGTACATTTGCCTAATTTTCCTTTAAAAACACTGGATTAGGCGGGTTTGAAGAGGTTGGAATTATGAGCATTGCGGGACGGTGGGTGTCGTCAAAGCTGATCTTTTCAGCCATGTTTTGTGCGGTTGCGTTATCCCTGCCCGAAGGCGCGTTCGCCGCTTGCGTGAACGATCCTGATACCGCACAAAAGGCAGCTGCTTTTACCACCAATCCGTCCTCGTTGCTCGAAGGGTCAAATGGACCTCGTAGCCCGGATGACGTGGCCGCCGATGTACAAACCTTCGTGGCGTCCTATCCTCAGGCGCTTCCTGCGGTGTTGGCGATTTTGAAGGATCTGACCAACAAGGGGGCTTCGGCCTCTGCCCTCCAGAAGGCTATCGGGACGGGCCTCGGAAAGGCAGCCAACGTCTGCAAGACGACCGATCTGACGTTTTCCCTTGAAATCCAAAGCGACCTTGGTGCCACCGGATCGGCTGATGCCAACGCGCAATACGCGGCCCTCACCGGAAACGATCCAACCCGAAGCGTGGCTCTCTCGGGCGCCACGACCGGCTCCTCGGGCGGCGTCGGCGGCCAAACGTCAGCGACGGGCGGAACATCGGGTACCGGCTCGTCCTTTCAAACTTTTGTCGCCAACAGCGTGTCCAACAATCCGACAAATTATTTCAGTTCAAGCGCAGGCGGTGCGGGCTCAGCGGGCGGAACGACCACGACGATCGTCTGTACCGTCTCAGGTTCGTGCTGAGGGCTTTGGGCCTTCCTTCAACGATCTATCCGAATTTTCCGGCGTTCGGATACGGTCGCTTGACTTTGAGTAGCCGCGACGAACATCACTCAGGGTAGACGGGCCGGATGCTTCAAACACGACCTTCAAATTCTCATGCCTCGACGCAAATCCAAGGCAACGATTCGGCGTCGTATGAGCACACCCTTTCTGTAGCCCTTGGCCTGATCAGTCGGCAATACCCGGTGATGATCATCACGGTACTGCTCTGCCTTGGCATGGCGGGCGTTTACCTATTGACCGCGCCCAAGCGCTACACCGGCACCGCCGTCCTTCTGATGGACAGCCGTAAGATGCAGGGTCTGCAGACGCAAGTCGGAGCAGCGGGAGACAATCCGATCGACACGGCCATGGTCGATAGCCAAGTCGAAGTTCTGAAATCCGAGACCATTGCCTCGGCGGTCATCAAGGACTTGCGGCTCTTGGATTCGACGGTATTTATGCGCGAGGACGCGGGTTTCTTAAGCCAAGTGACCCAGCTCCTCGCAAGCTTTTTTCCGGAAGAGAAGCCTTCCGATGACGGGCTCATGCGAACGGCGATTGGACGCATTGTGAGCGGGCTGACTATCAAGCGCGTCGCCCAAAGTTACGTCATCGAAATATCATACCAATCGCTATCGCCTGATCTGGCAGCACAAATCGCAAACGCGGTCGCAGAGAATTACATTACCGACACCCTTGAATCGAAATACCAAGCCTCGCGCCGTGCCGCAGTATGGCTCCAGGATCGCCTGAAGGAGCTTCGCGCCCAGGCCTCCTCCGCCGAACGCGCGGTGGCCGATTACAAGGCCAAGAACAATATCGTGGACGCCGGCGGTCGCCTGCTGACTGAGCAGCAACTCGCCGAGATCAACAGCGGTCTAACCGAGGCCCGCGGAAAGCGGGCGGAGGCGGAGGCCAAGCTGCAACGGATCACTGCAATTCTGAATGCTGACGAGAGCGACCCTCAGGTCATTTTGAATGATTTGGCGACCGTCAATGATTCAATGGCCAATCCGGTCATTACCAAGCTGCGCGGAACCTATCTTGATTACGCTGCTAAGGCATCAGACTGGTCCAATCGATATGGCCCAACGCATTTGGCGGTTGTGAACCTGCGCAACCAGATGCGCGAGATCCGGCGTTCCATCCTGGATGAGCTTCGCCGGACGGCGGAGGCCTACAAGAGCGATCTTGCGATTGCCAACGCTCGCGAGGAAGCGAGCCAAAAGAGCCTCAACGATACGATTGCCGTATCAAATGATACGAGCCAGGCCCAGATCGTGTTGAGGGATTTGGAAAGCAACGCGCAAAGCGCCCGCGCCTTGTCCGATAATTTCCTGCAGCTCTACATGGTCTCGGTGCAGCAGCAATCTTTCCCGATAACGGAGGCAAGGGTCATCACTCAGGCCTCTGCGCTATCTACACCGAAGACCTCCCCCAAGACGGCCTTGGTTCTCTTAGCGGGTATCGTCGGTGGCGGCATTCTTGCGGGTCTGGTGGCGATCTTCCTTGAAATGCTCGACCGCGTCTTCCGGACCGTCCATCAGGTCGAAAGGCTACTCCAGACCAACTGTCTCGCCTCTGTCCCGATCGTCAGTTTCGAAGCAGACCAGACCGCAAAGGGCTCGCTGAGCCGCCTCAAGGAATGGTTGCCGTTCCCGCGCGATTGGATGCCGACTTCGCGGCCGGGCTCTCGTCCGACTGTTGCCGCCGGCCAGCCAAGCCGGGTCATGGAGGCGGGATCGACTCACGTGACCGGCCCCGGCGGCCGGCAGCTTGCGATTGACGACAGCGTTGGGCGCTTCGCGATCAATTCGCCATTTTCGCGGTTCGCAGAAGCATTTCGTTCGATCAAATTGGCGACCGATCTGAGCAACTATGGCTCACCTCATAAGGTCGTCGCGATCACTTCGGCTCTTCCCAACGAAGGGAAATCGACAGTGAGCGAGGCTTTGGCTCAAACCACGGCGCAGAGCGGACTGCGCACCCTTCTCATTGATGGCGACATTCGTAATCCAAGTCTGACCCATCGTCTTGGTCGTTCGGCAGACGTTGGTCTTATCGAGGTCGTATTCGGGACGATAAACTTAAAGGACGCGCTCTGGGTCGATCCGCAGACCAATCTGCATTTCCTGCCGTGCGTGGTAGCCTCACGTTTCTCGAACTCGAGCGACCTGCTAGCCTCCATGCAAATGCAAAAGTTCTTTCAGGATTTGCGCGAGCAATATGACCGCATCATCTTGGACCTCAGTCCGTTGGCGCCGGTTATTGACGTGCGCGCGACAGGTACGTTAGCCGACTCGTACATTTTGGTTATTGAATGGGCGAAATCGAAGGTCGATGTCGTCGAGCGTGTCATCCAAGAAACGCCAATAGTTCGTGAGCGCCTCCTGGGCGCGGTTCTCAATAAGGTGAACGTCGCCGCCATGAGCCGTTACGATACGCACAGCGGAGGCTATTACCGCAACCAATATTACTCGCGATACGGGTACGTGGACTAACCGGCTGCGAATGGCCAATGCCGTTGGCAGATCGATCCTCGTACTCATCGCCCTCTTTTCAGCAGGCTGGGCCGTGCTGTTTTTTTTTAGTCCAACTCAGGACGTGCAGTTGGACAACATTGCAAGCGCGGTTCTCTCCGGGACCGCATTTGGGCGTAATCCAATTGCCGAAACTGCATTGGCTAGAGCCGAGAATCGGGCAGCCTGTAACCCTCGCGAAATCAGGGCGGCGGCGATCATCCGCCTGCGTCTCTATGAGATGGCGGTAAACTCCCTTGATGCGCGCCTTGCAAATGAGCGCCTAAGCTCGCTTCGCTCGTCTGTAAGAAAAGCCCTAAGCTGCGTCCCGACCGATGGGCTCTTATGGTTCATCGAGTATTGGAGTGCGATCAATCAGGGCGGCCAGGTCAGCGAGCATCTTGACGAATTGCGGATGTCGTATCGCCTCGCACCGTATGAGGGTTGGATCGCTTTGCGCAGCCCATATGTCTTGGCCATCTATGACGTCCTTCCAGCTGACCTGCAGGAGAGCGCCCGCAAGGAATTTGTAGCCATGGTCCGAACGGGCCTGATCCGGGACGCGGTGAAGGTGTTAAAAGGAGCCGGATGGAGACACCACGATGTACTCTTGGCCGGCCTTGCAACAGTGAGACTAGATTTTCGCCTTCAATTGGACCGCGCACTGAGGGGTGAAGGGCTGTTCGCCGATATTCCTGGCGTGGAGCCCCGCGAGTTCAGGCCCTGGCGATACTAGCGGCGTTCGAAACGATCCTGTCTCGGGCGCCAATAAGACTCAGCCACTTCTTCTAGTGCCGCTGATGTCAAATTTCGACGAAGTGTTGCAGGTCTTTCCACCGTGCGAATAGGTTCTCGTTTGCAATTGGAACGCGCTTTGCGTCTGAAGGCTTAACCGTCGCGATCCCTGCTGTGAACTAGAATTTCGACCTTGGCGTTAAGGCGCCCCCGTTTGCGTCCTGCATCTGGATCGAATGACATTGCCCAGCAGGAAACTACGCGCGTTTAACGGTCAACATCAGATTGCCTTAGAAAGCTGATTTATTCCCTACAAGCCTCCACCGCGTAGGGAAGACGTTGATGGCAAATGCCAATCGCAAGAGCTTGCCTGCAACGTTGTAACGCTTGCCTCTGATCCTCGGCGAAACGTGATTTATGCCGCAGGCGTACCCACCGGCGAGATCTTCCGCTACGACGTGTCCAGCGGCCGAACAACCCGCTTGGGCAGGCCAGGTATTTATGACCAGCATTTTGTCTATTCCGGTCGGGTCATGTGCGTAGATAACCGGCAGCAAGCACCCCGGACAGCCCCTCAGTTTTCGCGCACGTCTTCTACTACGATCCCGAAACGGGATTCGGCGAGCGCAAGGATTGGCCGCTGAAAATCCCGCAGGCTCTTGAGGTTGGTCAGTGTATCGACGCGGGAAAGCACTGCTTCTTCTCAGACGACAAGGGTCACACTTACAGGTTCAACGATGATGGTCCGTCCTGGTCGTATTTTGGGCAGCTCGACCTTCAAAACTAGCCTTGTTTGGTTGTTCAATGTCGCGCCTAGTGGAAACACGGCTTATATCGGCACAAGTTTTCAATCCGATGGCAAGGCAGGCGCTCTGTTTGCGTTTGACCTGCGCACAGCAACCACCAAAACCCTCTGTAATTTTGCCGGCCTGGACCCCTCCCTTAACGCGCATACGGGATACGATGCATGGGATCCTGAAGGGCGATTCTATTTCGCAAGCTTCGATGGAGACTCGCATACTCATGTGATCATTACGCGCTTAGACATTCGTCGGCTGGAGCCGGCGGCTGGGATACCGAGCAAGCATTGAGCAAGACCGCGGTCCGGGCGTCACCCAAAGCACGTTAGACTAGGGTTGCCTTGGGGACGAGGTCCGCGTTGTTACGCGCGCGCCGTTGTGACCACAGAGTTGATCCGCAAGGTTGAGTCCGCTCGGCACCTACGAGACGTGGGATAACTTTTGGAACGACACCAGTCCTGCGGATCATTTGGCGGCCGCGCGTCACCTATCCGCCTATCCCGGGCCGGCCCTTATCGCTGTAGAGCGGAGCGATCTCGCGGTCGATCCAGTCCCAATCGATCTTGCCGGCGAGCAGAAAAAGTTCGTGCTTCATGTTGATGATCTGGTCCAGCCGCGCCCGGGAACAAGGTCACTCGATTGTTGTGTTTCTTCGCCGCATCATCCCCTCGGATGCGTCACAGAATCACGGTCCGCAGCACAAGGAAACTAAAATCGCAGGGGCTGATGGCCTTAACCTCCCAATCCCTGCAATCTCAAACCGCCTCAAACCCAAAGATTGTTCACGGACGATTCACTACACTATTGTCTCGAAGTGATCTTGAGGATCTGCGCGTTGTTCGCTGTGACAATCGTGTCGTTGGCAGTCGCGATCACGACACGAACGAACTGCAGGAATTTGGCAGTATCAACCGTTGCCGCATTGGCCGCGAACAGCACGTCCTTGTCCCGCATGTCAAATTTGGTCGCAAGGAAGTAGGCAGCCGGATCCCTGAAATCCGCGTTGTAGACGATCGGCACCGTGGGACCGACGAACTTGGAACAATCCACACCCAGCCGCTCCGCGAGTTCCCGCGGCTCCCGTCGGTAAACGTAGACACCGCTGGGCTCGGCTTGGGCGTCCAGCAGGCCTCCGGCCTTGGCCATGGCCTGCGCCATGTTGATTTTCCACATGTCGAACGGGAACTGCCCCTGCGCGCCCGACGCACCAAAGGCCAAGAAGATCTGCGGCTCGCGATAGACATAAATCGTATCGCCGGGATGCACCCAAATATTGTTCATAGGGGTGTAAACCAAGGCCCCAAAGGGAACCGTGGCGCGCTTTCCGTGACGCTCAAGCGTCACCCAGGTTTCCCAGCCCTGTCCCTTCGGGCCGCCGGCCCGCGAGATGACGTCCAGTATACGCTCGCCGGCCGCGTTTGCGGTGAGACGTGTCGGCGCATTGACCTCACCGAGGACGCTGATGAGCGACGTATTTTGGGTGATCAGCGACACCACCACCTGCGGCTCGATCGCACGATTCCCAATCGCCTTGACGATATCCTGCTGAATTTCACTTGGCGTACGGCCATTCGCCTTGATCGCACCCGCATACGGAACGGTGATGAATCCGGCCGAATCGACATTTTGGTTTGGCAGCGAAACAAAGTTACCCGGGCGAACGCCAGCCTCGGCCGGGATGAACAGGCCGCCCGCGGCCGCTTCGAAAATGGATACTGCTACGACGTCGCCAATGCCGAATTTAATGGATGGCGGCGGGCGATTGTCCGGGAAGGATCCAGCAATGGCACCAGGACCGTACTCCCTGACGATATCGACGACCGTGGGGGTTAGCTTCACCAGCCCATATTCCGGGCCATTGACCGTCTGCTCGCTCTTGATGACGTGGTCCTCAGGACCCGACATCGGCATGATCGAACACCCCGCCGAACTGAGCAGAACAGCCGAAAGTATGCCCACCAGGACGAAGCCCCGCTTCAACACCACCCAAGTCCCCAATTTATCAGTCCGCAAACTCAGCGAATTCCCCAAACGAGTCAACGAACAGCGGACCCAAAACGCCGGTCGCAACGACGATAACCTGAAGATGTTGCATTGCAGTTACAGGGCGCACGGTGCCCCAGACAGACAGGCTCAATACACATTCCGGCGGTTTGTAAGTTCCAAACAGGTGAGCATGAGGACCTTAAGGTCAAGCGCGAGGCTCCAGTTATTAATGTACCAGAGGTCGCAATCGATCCGTCCCTTCATTTGCTCCACGAGGGCGGTCTCGCCTCGATAGCCCTTGACTTGGGCCCAGCCGGTAATGCCCGGTTTGACGTGGTGCCGGAACGCATAATCCGACAGCAATTTGCCATAGTGGTTATCATGCGCCAGCGCATGCGGCCTTGGCCCGACCAGCGACATGTCCCCCATCAGAACGTTAACGAGTTGGGGAACCTCGTCGATGCTGCTTCGACGGAGGAGCCGTCCAAACTTAGTGACCCGCGGATCAAACCGCTTGGCCTGGACTACCGTGGCACCATCCTCCATGACGGTCATCGTCCTGAACTTGAAGATGGAAAACTCCTTAGCGTTGAAGCCGTTGCGCTTCTGCCGAAAGAACACCGGTCCAGGTGAGTCCAACTTGATGACGATCGCACTCAGAATCATCAAGGGAGCGAACACGACCAGCCCGATGATGGCTCCGACGATATCGAGCAGGCGCTTGGATGCCTGCTCCGCCCGCGACAGCGGTCCCCGCTGAATTTCCACCGAAAGTGAATTCTGCAATCTGAACGAGGGATTGCCCGCCAGCGAGCGGATTCGGCGGTCCGGCAGCAATCGAACCGGAAGCGGCGAGATCCTAAGCCCATCGCGAACGAGTTCGACCTTGCGGGTATCGCTCCAAGGAAATGCCAAAACGATTGCTTCGGCCCCTCGAATGCGTGCGACCGCGATCGCGTGCTCTAGCGTTGTGGCCTCGCCCGCGCTCATCGCAAAGCCGCCTCCTCCTCCAGCCGGGAACGCCACGCGCTCGACTTCCGTAAAGCCATATTTTCCTAGCAATTCTTCGAAACCAAGCGCGGCCAATTCCTCGCCAGTGCCCAGCAAGACGGCGCGCTGGCCCTTTACCTGCCCGTCAGCAACCACACCGGCCACGATGCGTTTGGCAAACCGCCGACAACCCATCAGTAGAAAGGGCGCAAGCAGACTTACGAAGATGACAGAGCCGCGAGAGTATACGGCACCGCTCTTCATCAAGAAAGCCAACGAGGTAAGCAAGAGAATAACTAGGGTCCATTGCGCGAAGATCCGGCCCGAATCCCTTCGCTTCTTCGCAAGCGCGGCACGAAGATCATACAACCCGGTCGAGTAGCCAATCAGCACATAGAGCAATGCTGCAACGGGGCCAACCCCGAGCACTGGCTCAAGGTGATCAAGGCTGCTCTTGGCAAGAATTTGGTACAGTCCAGTCCCAACCACGCTCGCAAACAGGATCACTGCGGCGTCAAACGACGCGACCAGATGTGCAAGAGCGGAATAAGGGATTTTAATGCCGATCCGGCGGTCCCGCAGATCTTCAACCAACCGAGCACTATCGATTGTATCCCCCGATAACGCCGGCGCGTCCGGCGCGCGGTGACCGTCTGTCGGACGGGTCGAGATTGAGCTCTGAGGGAACAAGATCGCCTCCTTGACAATGCCAATGCTTAATTGAACTTTGCACCCACCAGCAGATCATCGGTAATATTGCATTGCAATAAAATAATGCGATGCATTAATTCAAATTTGAAAAGGGCGCCTGCTAGTGCCAAAAAAGTGAGCAGGGAGTCAAGTCACGGTTTAAAATGTCAGTCCGAGTTTCGATGAAGAGCCTCCATTGCGCCCTCGCCATCATCGCGCTGCTTTCAATTCCGAACGCGCGATCAGAGCAGACCAACTCCGGGACGCGGGGATGCGTTACCGGGGTCGGAGTCGATCGGCAGCGAGAATGCGATACCGAAGTGTCTAAAGAGGTGGGCAACGGCAGCAACATCATCCTGCTTAGTGGAGGGTGGCAGCTGGTCAAGACCAGCAACCCGTCAGGCGGACCGGACGCGGTCTCTATTATGCACGTTGCTGATGTGAAGAGGTCCGACATTGGGCTCGCGGGCCTCAGCCTCCAATGCGGCCGGCAAGGCATCGAAGTCCTTCTCATCATCCTAGAGCGGATGCCGCGCGGCGAGCCGAAGGTCACCCTGACATCTGGGAATGGCCGAATTGCGGTGTTTAATGCACCCGTCGTGCAGGCTGGCCAAGCTCTGTTGTTGCCTCGCAACGCCGCGGAGTTCGCAACCCGTGATTGGCAACAGGCTAACGAGCTCTCTATCGAAATTGAGGGAAAGTCTACTTCGATCCGCGGAACGGTCCCGATCGGCGGACTTACTGTTGCTTACCAATTGCTAACCGAGAGCTGTCCTGCACGATGAGGAAAGGCGACTTGTTCGGGAACGTGTTGAGGGTTCCTTAGGAAAGTAGGTGGAATGGTGGCGCTGGAGACACACAATGACCCCAGTTGCCATATTCCTATTTCTCGCTGGTGCGGTCCTCGCTTGGCGTTTTCGCGTGTGGATTCTTGTGCCTTTCAGCCTGATCGCGGTCATTGTCACGTTCCTGATCCAGCTATCGTTTGGTGCAGGAATAGCTGCTGCGTGCGGATATGGGTTTCTGATGGGATTCGCCCCGCAAACCGGCTATGCTTTCGGCCTGTTGGCGCAGACCACGTTGCTCGCCCGTTATTCGCGGAAACAAACGTTTTCTCGCAAGACATCCGTAGCCGCACTCTACAGACGAATGTCGGCCGACCACTCCGGACGGTAAATGGCCTGCCGGTGCGTCCGTAGACGCAACCGACTGGCTCAAGGTGCCGGCAAAAGGCGTTTGGCGGCGCTGTCTCCGCATGCGATATTAAATCGACTTGCGAATCGTCGCCCGCTCGCGCTCCTCCCTAACCATTTTGAAGTCTTCAATTGTCGATCGCCTTTTCCCTTCTGATCGCACTGTTAGCCGCAACTCCAGCCGCACCATTCATTAGCTACATCTTCATCCAGCACACCCTGTATTTGCTCGCCCCGATCATGCTGGCGTCGGTCGCCACTGAGGCGAGCCCGGCGGATATCACCGCCGCTGCGACGCTCCGCAGATTTGCTTGGGCAGTGCTTTTCCCCATCGTATGGATGATCCTTCAAATCGTTCCACTTCCAATTGCATCGCTTACCAGTCCCATCTGGCCCACCGCAGCGGTCGCACTAAATGACCCCTTTTTGGCCAGCCGGATCAGCATCGATCCGGGAAGCACCTTGCGCAGCCTGACGTGGTATTTGACCGTGTTATCACTGATCATCTCAACGTTCGTGATCGCCAGAGATCGAAAACGGGCAGAAATCCTTCTGCTTACAGTGACGGGCGCAGCGACATTCCTTGCGCTTGAGAGCTTGGCCGGTCATCAGATCGAGTTTCTCGCGACAGCCGTCCCGGACATCGGCAGGTCAAATAGCCATTCCTTTGCCGTGGCTGCCGTCATTGCGGCACTGGGAAACAGTGCAATGATTGCCATGGCAATGGAGCGATATTCAAACCGCGCCGGCGCCGTCCTCCCCTTGAGCGCTCCGCTGCTCTTGCGCATTGCTCTCGGCATCACGGGAATCGTTGTTTCCCTTGCTTCCTTTGCCGCGTTTGGAAAGGGAATGCTGTTTGGGCTGACCGGACTTGGGTTCGCTACCATGCTTTTCGTTGCGACTGCCCGCCGCCTCGGTTTCCGGCCCTGGCCATCGGCAATCTTGGCAGCGGTCCTGATCGCAATGGCGGCCGTGGCAACGCTATCCCTGGCACAATCCACTCCCTTCGTTGATCTCCTGGACTTCGTTAGATACGACGATCAGGCATCTCTCGCCGTGGCGCGGCGCGCCATGTCCGATAGCTCCTGGACCGGAAGTGGCGTCGGTACGTTCGCACGGGTCGCGCGGATTTATCAAGATTATGGTGCTGGCAGCACGCTTGCCGCCCCTTCGACCGCAGTTTTGGTTGCCATCGAATGGGGACGCGTCGCCGTGCCAATTCTTGCAGGGTTTACGCTTCAGCTTTTCTTATTCGCCTTGTGCGGCGCCGTCGGGCGCGGACGGGACTCGTTCTTCGCGTCCGCGACGGCCGCTATCGTGGTTGTCGCCCTTTGCGAGAGCTTTGTCGACGTAAGCATGTTGAACCCGACGGCCCAGATCATGCTAGCCGCGGTGATCGGCCTAGGCCTTGCGCAAAGCACAGGACGAACCAGCTCAATCTCAGGCCACCTAGACCCTGCTGCTTACGATCGTCGTCCAAAGCTTTGAGTTGGGCATCTGCATGCGCACCCAACGATAGGGGACGCGCGACCACGGCTTGATCTGAGAGGTCATATTGTCGAGCACCAAATCTCCGTTCGTGGTACGGACAACGAGAATGAGGTGATGCTCGCCGGAATTGACGACGACCTCGCTCAACAGCAGGGCCCGCGCCGGCCAGCCACGCGCCAGCAATTCATGCCGCTTGCTGACTGCATAGTCGTTGCAATCGCCGCGCGCTGGGTTGATCACCCATTGTTCGCCGGCCAAGCCGAGCTCATTTCTCTCGGGGGCGATCTCCCGGTTAACGATCTGGTTGACTTCCTTCAGATCCCCCCATCGATCCTCGGTCAGCCGAACCGGCCCGCCCCGAAACATCGGCCGTGTGCGGCACTCGTCCCGATACCGCAGGCAGAATTGCGTATATGCCATTGGCGGAAGGGTTGGGGTCTCGAGCTTAATGCGCTGGATTGCGGATTGAAGCCCCATCGGCATTCCCAGAAGTCCCGCATGGACCGGCTCGAACCAAATGAGACCGGCGGCGATAACCCCCAGAGCCAAAGTTGTGATTTTACGCATTGGTTGCTCCCCGCATGCTTATTGGCTAGGAAGCTAATCTCAAGAGTTTGAAATTCTGCGGCATTTCGCCCGCCAAATGGACTCAAAAGCCAAGCAGATTCTTGCGATTCCGTTTACTATGTGCGCTCAACGCAGTTATTCGAGCGATTGACGCCGGAAGACGAAAAGGCCGCCAAGTTCGGCAGATGATGAGATTGTCGAAATCGAGAAATCGGACGCGAAAGCCGATTCTGCCGGAGGGCATTCGCATCTATGCGATAAGCGACATTCATGGATGCGCCGATCTTCTCCAGCAAATGTTCACCGTAATCGACCGCGATCTCACCACGATAGGATCGAGGCGCGCAATCCACGTTTTCCTCGGAGACTACATTGACCGAGGACCTGACTCGAATCGAACCATCGAACTGCTGATCGAACGTGGCATGAAGCATGAATCGGTGTTTTTGAAAGGCAATCATGAGACCTTCCTTTTGGACGTACTGAACGCCCCCTCGCAGCTTCAGAACTGGAAACGATATGGCGGGCTCCAAACCTTGGCGTCATATGGACTTAGCCCCTCTCTCAATCCAGATCCGGCTGAACAAGACGAACTCATTCGGCAATTATCGCAGGCAATTCCGGTCCGTCAGCTGTATTTTTTGAGGAGCCTGCGCGCGCGCTTCGTATGCGGCGATTTCTTTTTCGTGCATGCGGGCGTCAAGCCTGGCGTCGCCTTGGCAAGACAACAAGAGCAGGACATGCTCTGGATCCGTGAAGAATTTCTCGAAAGCAATCAGAACTTCGGAAAATACATCGTCCACGGCCACACCCCCGTCCAGCAGCCAGACATACGGCCGAACCGAATAAACATCGATACTGGCGCTTATGCTACGGGCAATCTAACGCTTTTAGCCCTTCAGGACGACAGTATGCTCGCTCTTTAGTTGACGCATGGCATGCCGTTTTCTCTTGGGAGATTTGATGAATTCAACAACCAGAATTCGTGCCCTAATATTAGCCCTTGCCGCAGCGGTCGGCTGCTTCGGGATCGCATCAGGAGCCGCGGAAATGACGGCTTTGAATCGGCCGGATTTCCCAAAGGATCCAACCAAGATCAATCTCAACTCTAACGCACCAGTCGAATGGATCGGAACGATCTCACCGTTGCGCTCCGACCTTGAAGGCAACCAGGCGCTGGTTCTGGCACTACAGGCGATCCAGCAGGCGAGAGCCGATCACGGGATTCGAGCAAACAGCGAACTTGCCCGTTCGCATCTCAAGCACGCTCTTTCCTTGGCGCCGTATGATGCCGAATTGTGGTTAGCATTGGCGGTGCTGGAGGCCGGGCAAGACCCCGACGGACCTGCAGCAATCGAATCGTTGAAAATGAGCTACTTCACTGCGCCGAGCGACGCGCGACTGATGCCCTTGAGACTTGCTGCAGTCACTCAATTTGATGCCCTTGCCAGCCCAGATCTAAGGGACTTGGCCCAGGGTGATGTACGTCTCATGTTGACGCGGCAACCGGATCAGACGCAGGCGCTAGTGTCGGCCTATCGGCAAGCCTCCAGCCGGGGCAAAGAGTTCTTGAAGGGGGCGATTCGGACCGTCGATCCCGCACGTCTCAGAGCGTTAAGCGGCTAGTTGGAGCGGGCAGGTGCCGTAGATGTCGCGGAGCGGGTCGGCTCCACAGCTGGCTTTTGGGGATATTGCTCGTTCCTCGCAGAACGTCTAAGATCTACTCCAGTTGGGGGACCTACCATGCGATCAATATTTGGATTAGCTGCGCTCATCTGGTGCTTATCCACATTGGTGACCCCGTCATCTGCTGCCGACTACGCGATCCCTGTGGTGAAGCATGCAACGCGCGTTCCTTACATTGACCGGGGTCCAAATCCATATTGCGGTCCGCGCTGCGGATGTCCGACCGTAGTCAAGATTCGGCACAAGTCGCTTCAACAGGCTTATCCCTATACGTTCGATCCCCGTACGAAGGATGAGCCTCATTATTATTACGGGCCAGTACGAACTTATGTGCGCTATATGAACCCGTTGGACCCCCACGGGGTCTTGGTCTACTAGTATGGTCGCCGACTTGGCGCCGCCGTTAGGTTCCATTTAAACGGAACCGCGTAATCTCGTTCGTAGAACGAGGTGATTTTGATGTATGCGGTCCAATTGCTGTCGTGCGCATTTTTGGGATGCACGACTGTTACACTCAGCAGTTACATTTTGCTGCGACACTGCTTTATGCAGTGGAGCGACGAGTCCTAGGTCGCGTCCTATGACCGATAAGGCTTAACGGCTTTCCCTCACACCAGGCTTGTAATCGGGAAACCGGCACAACACCTCCGCTTTGAGGAGCTTGTAGTGAGCAATGGAAGAACCCAGTTCCTTCAGGCGGCGCTGGCCATTTTGGATTTCCCTATCGAATAGGTCCTGATGATGATTATCTAGGGCCTCACGCTCCAGATATTCGTCATCGCCATTGCCGAGCGTTACGGCCGCGCGTGCCAGCACGTCCTCGACCCGCCGGTTCAGGCCCGATTGCTCTCGCTCGGCGGCCTGCAAAGCGTCTTCGATTGCGGTCATGATGGCGCCGATGCGGGACTGATCGGTTTCGGCGTCGCGCTCGGGGGACCGGGCGCGGAACTCCGCCTCTCCCCTAATGCGGTCTCTCAGAAAATTGTGGGTACGGGCCCGCAGGAACAGCTGGAACATACGTGCATTTTCCGATTGAGGAGCCAGACAGAAAATGGGTCCAGATGGTTAATAAAGGCTAAAGCCTGCGGGCCGCTCACCGCGGTTTTGAGCTATCCATGCCTTCCATGCACCTTCGTGCTTGGCGTACAGCTCTTGCCAACGCTGCTCACCGGTAACGGGCCACAGGATGTCTTCGTCGCGTACGACGGAGCTATTTTCCGGATTGCCGACCGGTTGGCTATCGAGCCGTTCGAATTCGAAGGTCTCTTCGAGAGTCAACCCTATCAAAACGCGTTGCCCGCCTGCATCAACGAAATATCGCCGCGGAGCGTTATTCCTGAGGTCAGTCATGGCTCGCTACCCCTCCCGAGATCCACGGCCCGCTTAACGAGCCAAGGCGACGGCCATAGACCCAGACGAACAGCGGTCCACCCGCAACCGGTATGACCAACGCAACGAGCCAGATCATCAACTCAAATCCCAACTCAACAGCGCAAGGTGGCAATCAATGGCCTACAAAATCCGGGCGCAAACCTAGCCAGCCACCAACCCGGCAGACAACGGCGGCCGCGATTTAACCTAACCGAACATGGTTACCTCGGTCATACCAGATGTGTTCCGCCAGCCACTCTCTCGGCCCGTCAATAATTAAATCTCGCTCCGATTGCATATCGTCAAAATGCGCGCCGAGTGGCCGGCCGGGATGTGGAGGAACCATAGGGTGCGTAGAGTTGGCGCATGTGCTTGCGCTTTCGCGATCGCCACGCACGCGCGGCGTAGCCAACACCGAAGCCGGCGAAGAAGATCAAGATCACGATCAAGACTGGTGTCATCGGAAAATCTTTTCATTTGCGGAACGCTTCTCCCAGACTCATCATTCTCATCGTGCAGTTGTGTCGACATGATGATGACTACTGCTGATTTGGTTGTCAGGCGTGAGAAATCTTGGGCAGCAATCTGCTTGAGGATCGGTCATACGCGTTCGTTCAACTGAGAAACCATAGGACCAATCTCACCAGCAACAGGGTGATGAAATAGATCCAGCCCGCCATAGCGATCAACGCCACGCTGAGGAACGCGCCTTCGAACGCTCGTTCTCGAATTTTACTGAAAGGCAATGCCGCCCGGGCCTTTTGAAGCATCTGCGTATTCGCACTGTTCGTTTGTGCGATGATATCCGAACGAATTCGACGATCTCGTGACGAGTGTCATCACGAGATGAGCGAAGAGCGAACATCGAGAGAAAATTCGCCGACGCGATGCCGCTGCACGCACGCGTCATAGTTGGATCAATTCTCGACTAAGATTGTTGCAAGTGACAATTTTACGCGCGACGGCTCAATTTGTATCAGTCGGTATGAATTTTAAAGGTGGGTGCAACGGAGAAATAAATTTCGCGCCAGCCAGCTAGCGCGCGGAACTATCGGCACGAAGTCCGCATTCTGTCCGTCGGTGCCGGACCGAAGCGCCAAGACCCCTTGTCTGTCGAGACGATATCCCCCTGGCTGCAACGTGTCGTCGCTTAGCACGCGCTGGTGGCTATCCTCTCCGGCGGATCTGGCTCGACCATGCGCCGCGGGTCGGTTGAGCCGCCAGTCCCGCGGCACCTGCTCGGCGCGCTTACGTGCATCGCCGACCCTGCGTTTCCATTCCTCGCGAGGAATCAGACTGTCGGGAGAAAGAGCCATGTCGTCTGCCGTCGACATTTCGCCGCCGGCGCGGGCCGGGCCCGGCCATGTTTGGGCCGCCAAGACCAGCGTGACGATTGCGATGGAATCGGCCTTCGTTCACGTCATTACGATCGTCCGAACAGGCCAAGTGCAGTAAAGTCTGTCATGATGGCCATGTCTACCGGCTGCCAGAGCTAGCTGGCATGCACTGACTTATGCATTATCACGTGGCAGACATTCGCTTGGGCTTTGAGGTCACATAAGGGCACTATCTTTGGCCGGGATGGGGTTCTATCCGATGACCGCCGTGGTGCCGAAGCAGCTCTTTGCCTGTCCCCTCATCATCACGACGCAGCAAGACAGCTGCTATTTCAGCGACGGCTCTGAGATCGGCCTGTGCTTCTCCTATCCCCATCAGGACAGCCCGCGTGGACTGGCGGATGCCTTCATCGTCGACCGCGCCAGTTCTGCAAGGACCCCGTCGCCCTAGTGCTGTGGGACAACATCTTCTACGGCAACCGCCTGCCGGAGATGCTGGACCAGGCCGCCGCGCGTGGGCACGGAGCCACGATCTTCGGCACCCCGTCAACACGCCGGAGCAATTTTCGAGCTTGACGCCCGCTGGTGGCGGCTGACGCCGGAGAGGCGCGCCAGCTTCCGCTTTTTTCACGCCTCGACCGATGAGGTGTTCGTCTCGCTCGGCACCAGCGGCCTCTTCAGCGAGCAGACTGGCCATGCGCCGAACTCGCCCTATTCGGCAAGCAAGGCCTCGCCCGATCATCTCGTTCGCGCCTGGCGGGAGACCTACGAGCTTCCCACCATGGTGACCAACTGCTCGAACAATTACGGGTCCTATCACCCACACATAATCAGCACGGACTGGCAGCCGCTGCCGGTCTATAGCGACGACAGCAATGTCCGCGACTGGCACCATGTCGCCGACCACACGGAAGCGCTGACGCTCGTGCTCAAGTGCGGCAGTGGACAAATTCTTGCCCGGCCCGCAGTTCTACACCGCGGCCTCATCGACTTCGTGGCCGATCGGCACGGCCACGACCTTCGCTATACCATGGACCCCGGCAAAATCGAACGCGAACTCGGATGGCGGCCGCGCGAGACTTTTGAGAGTGGGCTCGCGAAGGCAGTCCGCTGGTTCTGCGACAGCCGGACATGGTGGCAACATTCTCGATCGCGGCTACCGGCACACACGAATCGGCCTCGTGCGACGAAATTTCCGTGGTTATACGGAGCGCCACGCACCGATTTCATCCCGGTAAGGTTGAGCAGTTAGCTTAATCCGCGTTGCTTGTTGCGAACTCTCACCGATCGCCTATCCATCTCCGCACCGGGCTCCCCCAAGCCCGGCCCCACCCAAGCAAAGCCGTCGAGCGACATGGGTCCGTTTGGCGGCTTTGTCTTGTATCTGCGAGAGGATCATTTCGGATATGGCGCGCAAGCCCTGGTCATTCAAGGAAGACCGTAGGTTGATGGAGCTGGCCAGGACTTCTACTTCGCTGGAAGAGGCGGCAAAGCAGCTCGGCCGGTCGCCCCACGCGATCAAACGCATGGCGCTGCGCCTTGGCCTGTCGCTCAAATCGAAGGCCACCAAGCAAGGCTGACAGACGCGGTCACGAATCCAATTGAAGTGGAACGGCCGACGGTTCTGTGCGTCGGTGCCGCGTCAATGATGCACTTCGTCATCGACCTTCTTTGGCTCATCCTCGACATCCCTTTCGTGGCGCTGGGCTGTGGGTCACCGGTCTGTTGGCCGCAGGATCCAGGTGCACCGTCATGAATTGAGCGCCGTCCGTACTCGCGCCGATAGGTGTGCCCTACCAACCGCGTGTAGGCGCTGCGTCAAAGTTTGGAACCGTCTCACGACACGCGGCTGTCAAACTTGTCCCGCCGGCGTTCAACGATTTTGTAGGCATTCACCACCAGGCGTTCGGCATTTACTGACACGACGTCGGGAAGGAGGTTGCATTCGACTGCGGTTATTAATCCCGAGCTGGATGAATAAATCGCGAGATCGCAGAGTGCCAGCGCCCCTCGAAGATCGGCAGGTTCAACTTCTTGAGCATGCTGGCCCTCATATACTTGAGCAAGAGAAATAGCCTTGGACGGAGAGCGTTCCTACGGAAGCGCACGTTTCCTACTGACGCTCTTCGTAGCGATCGCAGCGAGCGTCCCCACGCTTAATGTCCGAGTCGATCTCATCGAGCGGGGGAGTGCAGCGAAGCAACGAATACTTGTCGTCGTACGGTGCCGGTTGTCTGCGGCAAACACTCGCGCCGAGCGGCACTTGAATTGCCTGATTTCCGACGGTGTAAAAGCAGTTGTCCGGCTTCTGATCCGCTTTTTTCTCGCCCTGGTTTTGCGCGGCTGCGAGCGCCGGCACGACTAGGACAGCTGCGACAATGGCAAACCTTCGCATCGACGTCTCCTGATTCCAAGGCACTCGAAGTAAACTTAGGAGCCGTTGGTGAGCTATTCAACGCCTACCCGAAGAACAGCTTTGAGGGTGTGCACTTCTTAGGATCAGCGAAGATTGAGTGGCGCGGGACAGTCAGCTGTGGGCGGCTCTCGTTCTGGGTTATGCGAGGGGTCTTCCGATGATGAAGACCTCGGGGAATTACCGACCAAATCCGACGCGACCGCACACCTTGTTCGAGAGAGAGAGACCGCCGACGCTGATAGCAAGCAGCCCGGGAGCTCCAGACCCCCTATAGGATACTGCGCTGCTTAAAAACGGCCCTGCAAGCGATTCTGCGATAAGCACTGAACCATTTCGGGAGTGATTTCCCTCGCACGGAGTCAACCCGACGACCATCCCGAACACAAATTCAATGGGCTAGTTGGGATCGAAAATTGCCCCCAATTCTTCCAGCTATAAGCTCCGAAGGCCACCATTGAAGCTAGCAATCCGGACAGCCACACGACGGGCCGACCGGTGCAAAGAACGCTGCGGCCTCACTTTAGGGTTCAGTCACTGGCACAAACTGCACATGTATCGGGACTTGGCGCACCGTTAGGGGAAAGTCTGCGATTTCCTCCGGAACCGATTTCCCCGAGAGGTGTTACGCTAACGTATGCAATCTCAAATTGCTGTGAGGTTGCAGGCACGACGCGCAACTCGAGCGAGTTTGAAGTGAGGAGCACGGGAACTCTCATCGTTGCACCTACCGTCCCCCGACACATAGGGAAACATGATATGCGCCCTTTTTTACAACTGCTGTGCTGGCGATTGCGGGGATAATCGCTTGGCCTGAGGCCGTCAATGCAGCGCCGCTGGAGACGCCGACGGGGCCCCCGTCGCCAACATTACGGCACATGCGGTTCGCAATGCCGACGCTTCCGCCGATGGCCTACACGATGTTCTGCCTACGCTACGCGGGCGAATGTCGCACGCAGCCACTCTTTCGCGGGGGCCTGGTTCGCCTGACTGGCGAACGCTGGGCCATTCTCAAAGAGATCAATCAAACGGTCAACCGTAGCATTAGTCCGGACGGCGCGGAATTGAGCTCGGGTGTCGAAGACTGGTTGATCAATCCGGATCGTGGGGATTGCAATGATTACGCAGTGACCAAGCGCCACAAACTACTCGATCGAGGCTTGCCCTCAAGCGCGCTGCTGCTGAGCGAGGTCGTGACCCGTTGGGGAAAGCATCACCTCATTCTCGTCGTGCGGACCCGAAGTGGCGATCTGGTGCTCGACAATCTGACGCCGGCGATCAAGCCGTGGGCGCGTGTGCCCTATCGCTGGATTCGAATTCAGGTGCCGGGTCAGCCTCGGCTATGGACCGCGATCGCCGACCGTGGAGAGTGAGCATCGGACCGGGTCTTCACGACACGTAAAAACTTGCCTGCATCAATTCTTGGCAATTGCGGTCCTCCGTGTTCTCACGGAGCGTCTGTCTTGGATCACATCGGGTTGGGACGTGACACTTTTGGAGAATGGCAGGAAAGAGAGGTTGATGAGGGCTTGGCCCATCCGAGTCGTCGGGTTTCCTGGCGGAGGTCCAGCCTTACATCATCGAAGACGGACATTCTATCGTGCACGTGGGAGAAGCGTGGAAGAAGAAACAGTCGTCCGCGCGGCCCCAAGAGATCGCAGTGAGGCACACTCTGCCTGCCAATGTGCATAAGGACAAAAAAAACCGGCGGTGCAAAGGCGGAGAGGACGCTCTTTTGAGGGAGATGGAATACCTCTTAGGGGGTAGGTGTCTAGTCAGAGCCCAGCCGGCTGGCTTTGCCTAGTGTTATAGCGACCGTTCAAACATTTGATGCTGCAGGTCACACGTCCGGCCGCGATACAGTCATCGGGCTGAGCCCGATGTCCCGGCTCCCGCGTCTGCGCCAGCCCGGCAAGCTCCCTCATTTCTTCGCCTTCGGCGGATATTGTGCAAGTCCTCGCCGATTTCATCCATAACGGACTTCTGCGTGCTTGGCACTAGACCCGTCGCCGGGCGCCGTGGCGACCTGTCTAGCCTATCTTGCTCTGCCCCCGTCCCCGTGTGGTCTTGCCTGTCCCTCGGCCTGGTGCTTTCGACCACCTCGGGGCACATTCAGCGGCTAGGCACATCACCAAAGCAGAAATATTCTCGTGAAGCGCATCTCGTAACTGCCGCAGACGGGCACCATCGCGTGACCTATGATACAGATGCGCTTCACGCGAAGGCTTCCCTTACGAGCGCTACGGGGAACTTTTGCGGTCGCCGCGGTCAGGGTGGCACGCGGTCCGGAACAGATCGGGGCCGACCTCAATCTAGGATTTGAAAGGAATTGAAACCAAGAGGAGACAAAAATGCGCATCTTTTCCATCTCATTCTTCGCATTGGTTTCGCTGGTCCAGGCTCATGCACAGGGGACAGTTCAAGACACGGGCAGAAAGTCAGAATCTGGCCTCAGAGAGGTCTGCCACTACACGATAGATGGGTATTCACACGAGGTTCCGGCCGGCAGGAACCTCTGTTGGCGGGTACCATACCCGTACTTGTCGGAGTACGGGCTATTGCGCTGTGACCCGAAAAACAACTTCCAGGAGATCGCCATGGTAAGGCGGGGCGATCCTCGATGCGACCGATACGAAATCCGTCAATAAATAAGGGCTGCGCATCGGTGTCGGCCATCCTCTCGGCCAATTCCCCAATTGTTCCCGCGAGGGGCTTTGTGCGTACTGGGCGCCGAACGCGTCACCCCGAGCCACTGCGATTTGGACAATCAACGTTACGCCTGACGCTTGCGTAGAGCTGTAGTTGCCGATCAAGCTTAGAGTTAGCGAATCACTCAAAGGTGAAATCGTGGCAAAGCTCGCCACGTCCGAGTAGAACTTGTGTCTTCACAGTCCACTTGACCGCCACATGTGCAACGATTGGGCGTCTCGGTCGAGGCTGATAGGACACTCAAAAGCTGACGGGCGTAGCGTGCGAAACGACGTCAGCGGAGTTCGCCTCAGTCGCGGATGACCTGCCTGCTACTCCGGCCTGACCTTGACTGTCTTGGTTCGACGCTGCTCGGCGCGCCGGCGCCTCCGCGGGAGGACCCGTGTTCATGCCACTGTTTGCTTCATTCGGCCCTGCTCGACAGCACGTACGCGCCAGAGCCTCTGTGGATGCCGCACTCTGAGTTCAAGGTGGCGACTAATATGTGGGTAAAAGCGGCGGAGCACCAAACTTACCTAGAATTTCGCTGATCCGGCGGTCGCTTAGACGCTAGCCAGGACTCTGCCAACCCCGGGGTTGTTGCGGACAAAGTAAATCGGACCGGCGTCCCCAGACGTGCTATCGGACGGGATGAAAGCATATCTCCTGATTGCCCTTTTTGCGGCTCCGGTTGCTGCACAGCCGGCTGTGCCGCCTGCTGCAATGCCCGAAATATCATTTCGCGACCAAATCAAGGCCGCGCGCGCTAGGGACGCGGCAGAGCAAAAAAGCGGATCAACCGTGCGGCCGTGGGACCGGGACGTCAATGGAAAGCGCCCGTGGGATACTCCCGTGAAAGCGCCAGACAGCAGTGTGAAACCCTAACAGAAAGCGAAACGCACGGCGGACTAGCTGCATTACTTCCACAACAGCGAAGCGATCCCCGAACAGCCGATCTGCTGCTCTCGTGACGTTCGCTGCGAGGTCGTCATGGTTCACTTCGGCGATTTCGCCCAGCCGTGGAAAGAATTGCTGTCGCGATATTGAGGGGCAGCGGCGAACTAAGAACCTATACTGGTCAACGGCCTCATATCGACTGGCCCGCAATCGTGAGGTACAGGAATTACTTTGAGTTGTGCTGTGTCCTTTATTCAGATTCTAGGTACGGGCTGGGCACGTAGGATCGGCTAGAAACTGAAAGGTGGCACGCAAAATGCTTCGCTGGCGCCATGTTGGCCTTGTTTTCATACTAGCGATCTTCGGTGCTGAATTTGCGTCGGGTTACTTCACCCGAGAGGTCCTTTCGCGACGACGACGCCGTCGACTTAGGCAATTCGCGTCAGGAAGCGGCGCCTTCGGTCAACCTACAAACATGGGCCCGCTGCAAACTTGGTTCCCCCTATCCTACGCAAATTCATTTGATCGCAGTCATAGGGTTTCCGCGAAATTGCCTTATCCGGGTTGAACTGACTGCGCACGGTAGCCCTGTGTCGTTCATGAGGTCTCCGTTAAATGCTCGGTTTGGTGCTCTTGGTTGTAATCGCAGCGACCTCTTTTGCGGCTGGCTATGCTACCCGTTCGGCCATCTCGCGGGCGCGACGCACCGAATATCTCAAATGGGAACCCTACGTCCGACCTTCGCGGTCCTCGCCGCCCCCACAGTTTCTGATGCGTCCTGACCAACGTAACGTCTCCCCGATGCGGCGGTTTGCGTCCGGAGAACGTCGTAGCGGTTGATGCCGTGAAGGCCTTCCAAGTGGCCGCTGCGATCCAGCCAAGAAATATTGATTTCCGCTGTCTTCTAGCTCAATCTTTTGCTGCCGATAGGGCCATAAGGATGCCATCGCATAGCCTGAAGCGGACCGGCATGGCAGATCCTTTAACGATACCAGCGCTTTTTCGGCCGATTAGATTCCGATTGTTATACTCTGCCAGCATGCGTCGTAACCACCTTATCGCCGCCGCTGGGATTTGCTTTGCGCTTATCGTCTACGCCACGCTCGCGCGGTTGGCGGGAAGGCCTGTTCTTGTGGGCCATCACGAAGCCTACTGGGTTGTCGTCATCGAGCGCTTCAGCGCATATGGACTGTTAGGCCTCCTTTTGTCGTTCCTTTTACCTGGACGTTTTGGCTTGACCTGTGCGCTTGTGGTGGCCGTCGCGGTCGGCTTGGAAGTTCTCCAAGGACTGACGCCTGATCGCGATCCCTCATCGATAGACGTGCTCCAAAAAGTAGCGGGCGGTACCGTTGGGGTGCTCCTTGCTCAAACGATCCTCGCTTTTTTGCCTAGACCGCCCTCCTAGCCGCCCACACACGCTGATGCGAACTTGGCGTCAAGTTGCAGTTGGCAACGCGCAGCTTTGGGATCACAGTGGCAGTGTAGGCAACTTAACCGGATCGAAAACTGAAATGCATCATTTCGCAATGCTCTTGGCCGGGGCCACGCTCCTCGGCACGTCGCTGTCCGCTCACGCCCAAGCGACGTACTCAAACGGCATTCGCAGCGGATATGCCGGCAGTGCAACAAATTCAACGACCTCGCCTATCCCTCCTCCCTCGCCACTTTCCAATCCCGCACCGGCAACGAGAAATCTCGGAACTGGCCAAGGCCGAACTGAAGGGGCAATGGGCCTGACACCCCAACTCCAGCGCGAGATGGGCATCGGTCGTCAACAATAATGGCGCCAGCGAGCGTTCGCTCCCTACTTCACCATTTGCGCCCCCGCAGTTCACCACCCGGATTAGCCGCGGCGTGCACCGGCCAAAAGATCCGCGGCCTGAGTGTCCGTGAAGATCGCGGTGCTCTGGATTGGGTTTTTGCGCTGATTTGAATAGCAAGACGATGCCGGCGTTCTTGCGCGGTTCGCTCGGCCCATGAAAATGCGCCGACTGCCGGACCCGTTGGGCCGGCATAGGACAGAACTTTCATCTGGTCGCATCTGCCGTTCCCGATCCGGACGAGCTGTTCGGAGGCGCGTCATTGCTCCCTTAAGGTCAGCCTGCAGCTTGACGACTTCCGCACCGGCCGTTCCGATCAAACCGATAACCGGCACACCCAAGACCGCCGTCGCCACGGCGTTGTGCAGCCCCGATATCTAGCTTTTTCATGGGCATCCTCTACAAGCTCCACGGCTCGATCCGACTTGAAGCAGAACTCGGCTGGAATTCCGGGTTACAAATTTATGCCTGGTACGGGACAACTTTCGCGGGAGGCTTGGGGCGCACCTTTTGCTGGCCCAGCTGCGCGACAATTAGGCCGACCTGTGCCCAGCACGGAACTCGTTAGGGGTGAGGAGTTCAGCCATCTGCCGATGCGTTGCTTGGAGTGCCTCAATGGCGCTATCCAGATCAAAATCCGCCTCACGGATGGATGCAAAGAATTTAGCCGTTAGCGCAAGATCGAGCTTGACGCGAGTTGCGCCGTTGCGGCTCTTGCGACGGTCGAGCGACAAATGGATCGCCCGTAATCTTGCTTCGGCAGCGCTGCAGCCGCTGAGCGTCGCAAGTTCGTCGTACGTCATCCAGATCTGAGGCATGTTCCTGTCCGCCCTTTACACGGACCTCAACCTAGTTTTTACGTCTAAAGGCACGGTTGCTGCGATGCCGTTGCCCATGATTTTCGCGAAAACAGCGTCAATGCAAAACTAAAATGCAAGGAGTTGGCCGGGACAAGGGAGGGCGACGCTGCGGGGCGGGCGCATCCTGCTGGCGCAAGCACCCTCTTCAAAATTCATTCTGGACGTCAATTTCGCCATTTAAAGCGGACGTAGCGCGCCCGGGGTGGGGGTTTCCGCAACTTCGATCGGGCCGAATGTGTTTAGCGGCTTCCGTCGGCGTCAAAACCACTCTCTGCCACCCTCTTGCATGTAGCGACGGTAACTTTATGCTGGTCATATTTACCAGCCGTCGATTTCAATTCGTCATCCTTGACAGAGATTTGCTTGATATCCCCTCCGCTAAGTAACAGCGCCACCTCTGGGGTAGCCGTTTGGCGCCCTTCAGCTTTCTCTTCCGTGGCGGCGTTGGCGCACCAACGGATCGCTCGCTTGCGCCGCAAGGATCCTGATTGGCTCATTATTGCGTTGATCGTCGTCGGCACGGATCTGCTGCTCGCGGCGATCGCTTGGATCATTGTGGATTTGACTCTGATTTAAGAGGTTGCGGCGTGAACGGGTGACGCGGCCGAGAACGGCTGTCGAGGCCCTTGGGCAGCTTGTCGGCGTTGAGCTTTACGACCGCGCATTTGGCGTCGGCTGCCGGCGCATCTTCCTGGCTGTAGATCAGCGTCGCCTCGAACTTCACGTCGGGTGCTTCCTTGGCCGTTCCCGAACAGCTCGCCACCAGGCCGTTGCACACACCCGAGAGTTTGACCTCGACCTCATCAGGCCCAAACACGCTCAGCGGGCCGTCAGCGTGCCGGTTCACGGTCAGGACGGCCGAGAAGTGCCGCTCATCGACGCGGTAGGAACCACCATAAGTAAAGAAGCTGTCGCGGCCCGAGATCCGGCCCTCGGCCAGATCCACGATGCCGGTGCCCTGACCTCGTGGGGTTCTGAACCAGGCAGCGTATTTACCGTCTCTCAGCATGGGGAATTTTCCGAGGTGAAGATCGCCCTGTATTTGCGACCAACTCTGGGGCGCGACAATGACTTAACCGCCAGCCCTTCGGGCAAGGTTAATGCCCCGAAAACCCAATCCGTCGAATTGGCGCCGACGCGCGACGCCGGCGGCGAACGTCAGAACAACTCGATGCCGTCATCCGCGGTCTCGACCGCTTCGACGCGACGCGTGGCGGCGCTCGACGCAAGGCCAAGCGTTTGCAGGAATTCGCGGTGAACGTCCCGCTCGCGCTCCATCGTGTAGCGCGCGAAGAGATCGTCGAGCATCGCCTGATCCTGCGCCTCCGGTTGCGGCCCCTGCGCGCCCGCGCTCGCGGTCTCGAGGCGCGCGGCAACCGCAGGCAAGGCCGCGGAGCTCTCGCCCAGTGAGCTCATCAGACCTTGCGCCGAATTCATCAGGCCTTCGAATTCCGCGCCTTCATCGACGAGCCGGCCCATCAGCTTGCCGAGCCGTTCGTTACCGACCTCGACCTCGCGCAGCGCCTGGAGGATCTGCGGCTCGAACTTGGCGAGCTGCGTGGGATCGCCCCGGACGCGGAGCTCCTTTAGCTCGTTCGCAGAGCGCTCGATGCCGTCGAGCACAGGCCGCAAGCGCCCCGCGCCCGCCGAAACCTGGTCGGCGGTCGCCTTGAGCTCGTTGGCGATCACGACGAACGCGCTGCCGCGGCTGCCCAGATGGCTTGCCTTCAGGCCGGCATTCTTTCCGATCAGGGTGATGTCGACGGTCGCCTCGGCGAGCCCGGCGATGGCCTGGCGAAACTTTGCCAGCGTGTCCTCGACGATGGCGAGCGCCTCGTCGACCGAGCGGCCGGCGCTTTCGCAGGTGGCGATCAGGGTCGAGGCATGTGCCAGTGCCTGCTTGATGCGCGCCAGGAACGATGACGGGCCGCCATCCTCGCCGCCGAACAGCGTGCGGCCATGGCCGACGACATTGCCCGCATCGTGCAGGATGGCCGTGAGCGCGCGAACGATCTGGCCGATGTCGCCGCCAAATTCACGCTGGGCGTCCCTGAGCAGGGCCGCCTGCAACTGGCAGATCGTGCGCGCGCCGTCCTCGCTCGCACCCCGTTCGGGAACGAGGCCCGGCGCAGCTTCCGACACCTGGCCGAGGCCATGACAGACATGTTCGAGGCGCTGGCGCGTGCTGTCGCCGGCCTGCAAGGAAATGATCGCGCCGCCAACCGCCTCGGCAATTTTCCTGGTGCTGGTGCTCGCGAGGTCGGCGAGCTGGCTGCTGTCGCGGCGTTGGCCGCGCAATCCGGAATAGGCTGCGCCGAGCTCGGCGCTCTCCGACACCAATTGATTCCGATAACGGCTCTCGAACTCCTTCTGGCGACCGGCGGCAGTCGCAACGGCCTCCGACAGGCGCTGCTGGTCCCGCGCGCAGCCCTCGATCGAACCTTGTACCGCCTTGCCGAGATCGTAGGCTTCCTGCGTGAAGGCGAGAAAGCCCTCGCGGTCGCCATCGAGCGAAGCCGCCTCGATCCGCGCGCTACGCGCGATGATGGTGATCATCTGGATGTGCTTGAACAGCGGCTTGAGCAGCGCGGACGCCTCCGCCGTGCTGGTGCCGATGGTCGCAAGCAGGGCGCTCTCGGCCGGCAGCGCCTCTGCCAGCTCGCTGAGCCGTGCGGCGATCTCCTGTAGCGCGGTGGCGGCGCCCTCGATCTCGGCACCGGAGAGTTCCTCCGAGAGCGTCGCGAGACCCTGGTTCAGCTCCTTGAAGATCAGGTGACCGCGACCGAGCTCGTGACCGACGCGCGCGAAGACGTCCTCGATCCGCGACGAGACGTCCTCGATCGCGACGATCGCCTCGGTGAGCGTATTGGCCGGAATGGCGGACATCGCAATCAACCTGCCACCGCAACGTGTCCGGCCTGATACCAGAGCATGATCTCGCGCGGGATATGATGCAGCGAGACGACCTTCTCGACACCGCCATGCGCGATGGCTTCCTTGGGCATGCCGAACACCACGCAGCTCTCCTCGTCCTGCGCGCGCGTCGAGGCGCCGAGCTTGCGCATCTCCAGCATGCCGCGCGCGCCGTCGTCGCCCATGCCCGTCATGATCACGCCGAGCGCGTTGGCGCCGGCATGCTGGGCCGCGGAGCGAAACAGCACGTCGACCGAGGGGCGATGCCGCGACACCGGCGGGCCGTCCTTGATCGCGATCTGGTAACGCAGGCCGATGCGCTGGAGCAGCATGTGACGGGCGCCCGGCGCGATATAGGCGCAGCCCGGCAGCACCGGCTCGCCGTCCTCGGCTTCCTTGACGCGGACCTGGCAGACGCTGTCGAGACGCCTGGCGAAGGCCGCGGTGAACCCTGCCGGCATGTGCTGGACGATGACGATGGGAGGACAGTGCGGCGGCAGCATCTCGAGGACGTCGTTGAGCGCTTCGGTGCCGCCGGTCGATGCGCCGATGCACACGATGCGCTCAGTGGTCGGCCGGACCTTGCCCTGCACCGGCGGCGGGATGATGGCGTCGGCGGTCAGCTTCCTCTCGATCGTACGGCGCTCCGCCCGCGGGCGCACCCGGGCGCGCGCTGCCGATTTGACGGCCTCGCGCAGCCGCGTCGAGCATTCGAGCAGCGCCTGCCGGGTGTCGATCTTCGGCTTCGGCACGATGTCGACCGCGCCCGCCTCGAACGCCTCGAACATCACGTTGGAACCTTCCTCGGTGAGCGAGGAGCAGATGATCACCGGGATCGGGCGCTGCGCCATGATCTTGCGCAGGAAGGTCATGCCGTCCATGCGCGGCATTTCCAAATCGAGGATCATGACATCGGGGATTTCGTTCTGGAGACGACGCGCCGCGGCGAACGGATCGGAGGCCGTCCCCATCACCTCGATCTCAGGGTCGTCGTTGAGGATCGTTTGCAGGATTTGGCGCACCGACGCCGAATCGTCCACGATCAGTACGCGAACTTTCTCCCTCGGCATTCTGGTTGCGCTCCGGCTAGACCTTGAAAATGGTTGGCTGAACTTGCTTCAGACCCGGCACTGCACTGTGAATCATCGATTCCGAATGACCGACCAGAAGATAGCCGCCGGGCCGCAAATGGCTGCACAATTGCTCGATCACCTTGCGCTGGGTCTCGCGCTCGAAATAGATCAGGACGTTGCGGCAGAAGATGATGTCGACGTCCCGGTCGACGGGGTAGGACTTATCCATGAGGTTCATCCTCATGAAATGCGTCATGCGCCGCAATTCCGGCACCACCCGCACCTCGCCGCGCAACTTGTCCCGCGACGACAGGAAATAACGCTTCACGAAGGGCTCCGGCACCGGGGCGAGCACGTCGCGGGTGTAGATCGCGGACTTGGCAAGGCGCAGCACCGCGGTCGAGATGTCGGTCCCGAGGATGCGGTACTGAAACCGCGAGCCGTTCCGCGTCATGTCGTCCAGCACCATGGCGGTGGTGTAGGCTTCCATGCCGGTGGAGCTCGCCGAGCTCCAGATCTTCAGGTTCGCGTTCTTCCGCCCGTGCGACTTGAGCAGGGCCGGGATCGCGACGTCCCTCATGAAGGTGAAGTGCTGGGGCTCCCGGAAGAAGTCGGTCTTGTTCGTCGTCACCACATCGATGAGATGGGTCAGCTCGGTGTCGAAATGGTCGGCCTCGAACAGGTTGTCGACATACTCGTTGAGGTCGGAGAAGTTCAGCGCGCGCACGCGCTTGTGCAGCCGCCCCTCCAGCATCAGCCGCTTGCCCTGCGGCAGCTTGATGCCGACCTGACCCTCGATCAGCTCGGCGATGGTCCGGAAGTGCCGGTCGGACAGATGGACGACCGTATCCTGCACGGCGGGCATCATGGCTGAATGCCCCGATCCGCGATGGCCGCCTGCACTGAATGTCGGGCCGAACGGGCCATCTTGAATCCCACGCGTTTACACGATCACTGACGGCGGATCGGCCCACCGGCGAAGGATGGGCCGACCTCTTGACGGGTCTCAGCGCTGGAAATCGGCGTCCCGATCGTCCTCGCCGTCGTTCATGTCGAAGGCGAAGCCGCCGCCACCGGCCGCCTTCATCGCGCGCGCCGGCCTCACCTGCGGCTTCTTGGCCGGCCGCTCGACGGCCGCCATTGTCGCCGCCTTGGCGCGGAGCTGGGTAACCGCCCGGTCGATCGGCGCGGCGGCCTGGCTGCGTCCCTGCTCGATGCGGAAATAAGCGATCGTCGACTGAAGCTGCTCGGCCTGCGAGGCGAGCTCCTCCGAGGTCGAGGAGACCTGTTCGGACGCGCTGGCGTTCTGCTGGCCGACCTTGTCGAGCTGCTGGATCGCCTGGTTGATCTGGGCCGAGCCGACGTCCTGCTCGCGGCAGGCGGCGGTGATTTCCTCGACGAGCTCAGCCGTCCTCTTGATATCAGGGACGAGCCTGGAGAGCATATTGCCGGCCTCCTGCGCGACCTTGACGGTTTCAGTCGAGAGCGTGCCGATCTCGGCGGCGGCCGCCTGGCTGCGTTCGGCGAGCTTGCGCACTTCGGACGCAACCACGGCAAAGCCCTTGCCGTGCTCACCGGCGCGCGCGGCCTCGACCGCCGCATTGAGCGCGAGCAGATCGGTCTGGCGCGCGATCTCCTGCACGATCGTGATCTTCTCGGCAATGGTCTGCATCGCGTTGACGGCGCGGCCGACCGCGGCACCGCTAGCCTCGGCGTCCTTGGCGGACTGCGCGGCGATCTTCTCGGTCTGGTTGGCGTTGTCCGCGTTCTGCTTCACGTTCGAGGCCATCTCCTCCATCGAGGAGGAGGCTTCCTCGGCGGACGAGGCCTGCTCGGTCGCGCCCTGCGAGAGCTGCTCGGCGCTGGCGGACAGTTCCTGGCTGCCGGCGGAGACGTTCTGCGCGGCGGTCAGGGCTTCCGACACGATCTGCCGGAGCTTCTCCACCATGCGCTCGAGGGCGAGACCGAGCGTATCCTTGTCCGACAGCGGCTTGGCCTCGACCATGAGGTCGCCTTGCGCGATCTGGTTCGCAAGCGCCGCCGTCGCATTCAGGTTCACCGTCATCGCGTTCAGCGACTTGATGAGATCGCCGATCTCGTCGTTGCTGGTGGACTCGATCTTGTGGCTGAGATCGCCGATCGCCACCGCATCAGCGAGACCCACCGCCTGCGCCAGCGCACGGCTGATGTTCAGCGCAATCCAGGTCGCCGCGACCGCGGCGATCAGGAGCGAGGCAATGACCAGGCTCATAAGCAGCATCTCGGCGCGCGCACCGTCTTGCTTGGACTGCTCGGCCTGCTCAGCCATGTTCTTCTTGACATTCTTGATGTAGACGTCGGCCGCTTCGATCGCGTCCGCAACGACCTTGCGGCCATCATGCATGGAGCGGTCCAGGGCCTTTGGCTTGTCGGTCTTCGCGAGCCGGACCGTCTCGTCCTGATAGGCGTTGAGCTTGGCGAAAGCGACGTTGAAGACCTCCATCAGCTTCTTGCCGCTTTCGCTGGCAGCCGCGTAGATCTCGTCCTTCGACTTGGTGATCGCATCGCGGTTCTTGATGAGGTCGGCCTGGAACTGCTCGTGCTCTGCATCGGACGCTGCGAGAATCGCGTTCTTCTCCGCGCGCACAAGGAACAGGATGCCTTCCTTCAGCTCCGCGGCCTTTTCCATCCGGCCCGCACGGCTGACCAGAAGCTCGGTGGTGCTGACCATGTCCGCCAGCTTCATATAGCCGACCGCACCGGCGATCATGGACAGCAGGATGACGACGCCGAAGGCGCTGGCAAGCTTGGCTTTGACGGTGAATCTCATGTCAGTCTCGTTGGTTCGAATTGGGGTGCTTACGCTTGACCACGCTTCACGCTTGCAAATTCAGGCGGCGCGAGAGGTATCGCGCCCTTCCGGGATCTCGTCGTTCGCCATCAGCTTGGCGAGATCGAAGATGACGACGAATTTCTCGCCCTTGCGGCCGATCCCGGCGGCATAGTCGGACTGCCATTTGCCGCCGACCTCGGGGATGGGCTCGATCGCCTGCTCGTCGATATCGGTGACCTCGAACACGCAATCGGCCACGAAGCCGACGCCGACCAGGCGATCCTTCATCGGCACGTCGAGGATGATGATGCGGGTCGCTTCAGTCGCTTCCACGGCCGGCAGGCCGAGCTTGTTGCGGAGGTCGACGATGGGATAGCCGCTGCCGCGCACGTCGATCATGCCGAGCAGGAAATTCGGCGCATGCGGCAGCCGTGAGATCGGCCGCATGTCGAGAATTTCCCGGACATTGCGGATGCTGATGCCGAACGTCTCGCCGGCGAGCCCGAGCGTCAGATATTGCGAGGTTGCGGCCATGGTACGGTCCAGAGTCAGATTGTTTTCAAGTTGCGATCAGCGCTGAAACTCGGCGTCGCGGTCGTCTTCGCCGTCCTGCATGTCAAAGGCGAAGCCGCCGCCATTGGCGACCTTCATCGCGCGCGCCGGCTTGCGGGCGGGCGCGGGCTTCTTGACGCCGCGGTCCGCTGCCGCCATGTGCGCGGCCTTGGCGCGGAGCTGGGTGACCGCACGGTCGATCGGCGCGGGCGCAGCAGCCTCGCCGCGACCGGCATGCTCGATGCGGAAGAACGAGATGGTGGACTGAAGCTGCTCGGCCTGCGAGGCGAGCTCCTCTGAGGTCGAGGACACCTGCTCGGAGGCGCTGGCGTTCTGCTGGCCGACCTTGTCGAGCTGCTGGATCGCCTGGTTGATCTGGGCCGAGCCAACGTCCTGCTCGCGGCAGGCCGCCGTGATCTCCTGGACCAGCTCGGCGGTCTTCTTGATGTCGGGCACGAGCTTGGACAGCATGTCGCCGGCTTCCCGCGCGACCTTCACGGTTTCCGTCGACAGCGTGCCGATGTCGGCCGCGGCCGCCTGGCTTCGTTCGGCGAGCTTGCGCACTTCGGACGCGACCACGGCAAAGCCCTTGCCATGCTCACCGGCGCGCGCGGCCTCGACCGCGGCGTTGAGGGCAAGCAGGTCGGTCTGGCGCGCGATCTCCTGCACGATCGTGATCTTCTCGGCGATGGTCTGCATCGCGTTGACGGCGCGCCCGACGGCGACGCCGCTGGCTTCCGCGTCCTTGGCCGACTGCGCGGCGATCTTCTCGGTCTGGTTGGCGTTGTCGGCATTCTGCTTCACGTTCGAGGCCATCTCTTCCATCGAGGACGAGGCTTCTTCGGCCGACGAAGCCTGTTCGGTCGCGCCCTGCGACAGCTGCTCGGCACTGGCCGAAAGCTCCTGGCTGCCGGCCGAGACGTTCTGCGCCGCGGTGAGTGCTTCGGCGACGATCTGCTTGAGCTTCTCGACCATGGAGTTCAGCGAGGTAACGAGATCGCCGATTTCGTCGTTGCTTGTGACCTTGATCGACTGGCTGAGATCGCCATCGGCAACCGCGCCGGCGAGCCCGACGGCGCGGCCGAGACCGCGGGAGATGCTCAAGGAAATCCAGATCGCGGCGATCAGGCCGATGACAAGCGAAGCCAGCACGGCCGAGATCAGCAGGAGCTGGGCCCGGTTGCCGTCCTCGTGAGCCTGGGCCGCCTGAGCGGCCATGTTCTTCTTGACGTTGGTGACGTAGACGTTGGCGGCTTCCATGGCCTCGGCGACCGCCTTGCGGACCTCGGTCATGGAGCGCTCGGCGGCTTTCGCCTTGTCGGTCCGGGCGGTCTTGAGGGCGTCGTCCTGAACGGCGTTCATCCGCGCATACGCGACGCCGAAATTCTCCATGAGTTTCTTGCCTTCGGGGGAAGCCGCGGCCTGGATCTCTTCCTTCAACTTCGAGAGCGTCTCGCGCTGCTTGGCGATTTCGGCGATAAAACGATCCGCCTCGCCTTCAGGCGCGAGAATGAGGTTCTTCTCGGCGCGAACCTGAAGCAGGATACCCTTCTCGATCTCCGCCGCACGGTCCATCCGGTTGGCACGCGACACCAGACTGTCGGCGGTGTCGATCATCTCGCTCAGTTTCACATAAGCGAGGCCGCCCGCCGCCATCGACAGCAACAGGACCACACCGAACGCGATGGCAAGCTTTGCCTTGACCGTGAATCTCATTTCCAGCCCCTACCCCAGTCTCGCCCCGAGACCTCATTTCAATTCAGGATGCGTTCCATGTTGGGAACGATGACAAACTCTTCTCGCCACTTGGCGATGAAACGGATGAATTCCGGCTTCCAGTGCATGCCGACGCGCGGCGTCTGCTGCACGTCGGTCTGCGATATCTCCGTGACCTCATAGACCTTGTCGGCGGTGACGCCGACCAGCACCGGCTCGCCGTCGAGCTCGATCTCGATGACGACGATGCGGGTGTCGGCGGAGTCGTCGAGCTGCGGCATGCCGAAGCGAATGCGCAGGTCGGCGAGCGGAATGACGTTGCCGCGCACGTTGATGACGCTCGGAACGAAGGCCCGCGCGCCCGCCACCTTGGTCACCGGCACGGGATCGATGATCTCGCGCACGAGGCCGGCATCGAGCGCAAACTTCTCCTCGCTGAGGCCGATCATCACGACCTGCATCGCGTCGACCTGATGTTCGCCCGCCTCGTTCATCACGCCGCCTCGCTGATGTGCTGCTTCTCGACCTTCGACTGCGCCATCGCCACGAGCTGTGCGACATCGAGGATCAGCGCTGCCGTACCGTCGCCCAGAATGGTCGCGCCGGAGAAGATCGTGACGTCGGAGTGCAGCTTGGACAACGATTTGATCACGGTCTGGTGGTTGCCGATGATCTGGTCGGCGACCAGGCCGACGCGGGTCTCGCCGGTCGAGATGATGATCGTCTTCTGATGCCGGTCGGGCGCGCCCGATGCGGTCATGATCTCGCGCAAGCGCAGGAACGGCACGAGGTTGCCGCGCACGTTGAGGAAATTGCGACCGCGGGAGCGTTCGTCCTCGGCCGTCAGCTCGACGCATTCCTCCACCGCCGACAACGGAATGATGTAGCGGCCCTCGCCGACGCGGATCAAAAGACCCTCGATGATTGCAAGCGTCAGCGGCAGACGCAGCGTCACCGTGGTGCCCTGGCCCGGCCGGGTCGACAGGTCGATCGTGCCGCGCATGTTCTCGATGGTGCGCTTGACCACGTCCATGCCGACGCCGCGGCCCGACAGCGCCGAGATGGTCTGCGCGGTCGAGAAGCCCGGGTGGAACAGGAACTGGTGGATCTCGTGATCGGTCAGCACGGCGCCGGAGGCGATCAGCCCCTGCTCTTCCGCTTTCGCGCGGATGCGCGCGGTGTTGAGGCCGCCGCCATTGTCCTTCACGGTGACGAGCACCTGCGCACCGGAATGAACGGCCGCGAGCTCGATCCGGCCTTGCTCCGTCTTGCCGTTGGCGGAGCGGGTCGCGGTGTCTTCGATGCCATGGTCGATGGCGTTGCGAATCAGGTGAACCAGCGGATCGGCCAGGCACTCGATCATGGTCTTGTCGAGCTCGGTGTCCTCGCCCGTGGTGACGAATTCGACCGGCTTCGACAGGTCGCGCGACAAATCATGCACCAGGCGGCGGAAGCGGCCGAACAGCGAGCCGATCGGTACCATGCGCGCGCCCATCGTGGTGTCGCGCAAGGAGGAGGCGAGGCGCTCGATTTCCTCGGCGATCATCTTGATCGAGAGATCCGAGCCGGACGAGGCGAGCTGCGTCAGCCGCGCCTGGGCGATGACGAGTTCGCCGACCCGGTCCATCAACTCGTCGAGACGCTCGGCCTGGACGCGGACGGTGGCGATGCCGCGATCGTCACGCTTGGCCTCGGGTTTCGGTTCAGACTTCGATTCAAGCTTGGCTTCCGGCTTCGGCTCTGCCTTGGCGGCGGGCTGTGCGGCGACGGGCGCGGCAGCGACCTCGACCGCCGGCACGGCCATTTCGGCCACAGGAGCCGGAGCCGGCTCCTCGTCGAGAAGCTGGAACAACGGCAGCGGCGCGGGCGCTTCGACCTGCTCAAGCGGCGAGAGCGTCAGCTTCATCTCGTCCTGGACGAACATGAAGACGTCGTCGATCGCGTCCTTGTCGCAGGCGGCGTGCAGCTTGACGTCCCACTTCAGATAGCAGTCTTCCGGCTCCATCTCGTCGAGGAACGGGATGCCGTCGGTCACAGGCACGACGAAGCACGGGCCGAGCTTGCAAAGGTCTTCCAGCAGATCGAGCGGGTTCGAGCCGTTGCGCAGGACGTGGGATTCGAATTCCAGATACAGGTGCCAGCCGGCCTGCTTGCTCTCACCGGGGGCCAGCGGCGGCGCTTCGGCGATTTCGGCGACGAGAGCGGCAGACTGGTCGGGAAACACGAAGCGCTTGAGGTCGTCGAGGATGGCCTCGCCGATGATGTCGTCGGTCGACTGCGGATCCTCGATCAGCGCGCGGATATAGTCCTTGGCCGCAAGCGCGACCGAGATCAGCTCCTGCGTCGGCTTGATCTCGCCCTTGCGGACGCGGTCGAACGCGGTCTCGAATTCGTGGGTAAAGGAGGCGACCTTGTCGAAGCCGAACATGGCGCCCGAGCCCTTGATGGTATGCAGGGCGCGGAAGGCGGAATCGACCAGCTCGCGGGCGTCGGGACGCAGGCCGAGATCGAGCAGAGCCCCTTCCAGGACCTCGAACAGCTCGCTGGCTTCCTGGCGAAAGACCTCTGTCGGGTCCATCGCGTTCATGCACGCACCAGCTTGCCGACCACGGCGAGCAGCTGCTCCGGCTTGAACGGCTTGGTAATCCAGCCGGTGGCGCCGGCGCTCTTGGCTTCCTGCTTCACCGTATCGTTGGATTCGGTGGTCAGGAACACGATGGGCATACCGACCGCGCTCGGCAGCTTGCGCAGCGCCCGGATCAGCTCCAGCCCGTTCATGACGGGCATATTGAGGTCGGTGATGACGAGGTCGAGCTTGCCGGCCTGCGCCTTGGCGAGCCCTTGTGCGCCGTCGCCGGCCTCGATCACGTTGTGACCGGCCGGCTCGAGCACGACCTTGATCATCTGACGGATGCTGGGGGAATCGTCGACCGTGAGAATCGTGGCCATCAGGTGCCATCTTTCTTTTGCGGGAAGTGCTGTTCGATCATCGCATCGCTGGCGAAGCCGGCGCGGCGAAGGGTGTTGCGCAGAGACTGGGAGAATGATGTGAGCACCACCGGGCGGCCTTGGGCCTCGCCCGTCTTGGCGGTCGACAGCAGAAGCTGGATCGAGGTTACGTCGGCCTTGTCGACGCTCGAACAATCGATCTCGAGCCGGTCCTGCCGGCCGAAAGCTTCGCGGATCAGGTCATATACGCTGCGGATCGCAGCGATGCTGCAATCTGCAGGCAGCCGTAGGGACCACTTCGGCTCAGTGACATCAGACGGCATTCGTCCCCCAGATTTCCTCGGGATTCGCTGCACGCATGACGCGAATCTCGCGCGACGACTATTCGCTTGGGAGAGTGTGCAAACCCCTAATGGGCATCACCGTACAACTACGGGTCACAAACCGAAGAACTTCGCGCATGCATGCAGGCGTGCATGGCTCGCTCAATTCGCATGCGCTGTGCGCAGTCTTGAGTCAGTTCGCCGCAGCCCGGGCGTTTGCTCCGCGTTAAATCGCAAAGACTATTCGTGGAGGTCACGCCTCGCATCCGAACGAGACCGGCCGCCGATGCTGACCCAAGCGCTTCTCGTTGATGACAGCCGCTCTGTCCTCAATTTCCTGAAACGTCATATCGAAGCCGAAGGCCTGGTCGAGGCCACGACTTTCCTCGATCCCGTCGAGGCGCTGGCTTGCGCACGCGAGCGCGTCTTCGACCTCGTGCTGGTCGACTACGAGATGCCGCATATGGACGGCATCAGCTTCATCCGCGCCTTCCGCGCCCTGCCCGGCTGCGCCGACATCCCGATCGCGATGATCACGTCGCGACAGACCGATGACGTCAAGATGGAAGCGCTGCAGGTTGGTGCAACCGATTTCTTACCGAAACAGCCACAGAGCGTCGAGATGACGGTGCGGCTGCGCAATTTGGTGCGCCTTGGTGCAGCCGTGCGCAAGCAGAACGACCGTGCCGCCGATCTGGCGAGCGCGGTCGCGGCCGCGACCCAGAAGCTCGGCGAGCGCGAGGAGGAGATCATCCTGCGGCTCGCGCTCGCGGTCGAATACCGCGACAACGACACCGGCGAGCACACGTTGCGGGTCGCCCGCTACAGCCGCATCATCGCCGAGCAGCTCGGGCTGCCGCCCCGGCTCTGCCGCGACATCTATCTGGCCGCGCCCCTGCACGACGTCGGCAAGGTCGCCATCCCCGACCATATCCTCCTCAAGCCCGGCAGGCTCACCGACGATGAGATGGCGGTGATCCGCACCCATGCGACGATCGGCGAAAAGATCCTGGCGGACTCCAGCTGCGAGCTGATCCAGCTCGGTGCGCAAATTGCCGCAGGCCATCACGAGCGCTGGGACGGCGCGGGCTATCCGAACGGCCTTCAGGCAGACGAGATCCCGGTCGCCGCGCGTGTCGTCGCGGTCGCCGACGTCTTCGACGCCCTGACGACGCGCCGGCCATATAAAGAGCCGATGCCGCTCGACGTGGCGCGCGACTATCTGGTCGAGAACCAGGGCCGGCAGTTCGACCCGGCCTGCGTCGAGGCCTTCCTGTCGCGCTGGGACGAGGTCGTGTAAATCGCCGCCGGTCAGCAGGCGACGCCGTATCAGAAGACCGAAGCCCCTCTCGCGCCCATTATAGAGTGTGCGGCAGAGAGCCCTGCGGTCGAGGACCGGTTGCCTGAGCCCGTCCCGGCCGCCTGACATGATCCATCCGGCAAATAGCTTGCCGCGGCTTCGCTTTTCTCCGGTCGCAGGTTTGAACCTGTTCCTGCTAGAGTGCACCAACAACCAAGAGTGATTCCGGTCACATTTGTCTGGACGCGCCGCTGCTAAGCATCGGACCAGAACGGGGACCGGCGATTTATCGGTCGAATTGGATGAGAATTCCCATGAGAAGCCTGATCAGCGCTGGTGTCGGCGCGTTCTGTCTTGCGGCCCCCGCTTTGGCGGAGACCCCTGCCGCGATCGTCGAGGACGTCCAAGGCAAGGTCGATGGCATCGCGTTCATGGACTATGTCGCGCCCGGCAAGATCATCAAGCTCGGGCCCAAGGCCAGCATCACGCTCAGCTACCTCAAATCCTGCCAGCGCGAGACCATCAGCGAAGGCGTCGTCCTGGTCGGCGCCGAGCAGAGCACCGTGCAGCTCGGCGAGGTTAAGCGCGAGAAAGTGCCCTGCGATACCAATGCAGCAAAACTGTCCGAGCGCGAGGCGAACCAGAGCGCCGCAACGACCTTCCGTACCATGCGATCGGACGCGAAGGGAGCGCCGCCGGCCAAGCTGCCGACGCTCTATGGCGTCGCCCCGCTGATACAGGCCAAGAGCGGCAGCACGCTGGTCATCGAACGCACCGACGGCAAGGAGCCCACGATCAGCGTGCCGCTCAAGAGCGAGATCATGGTCGGCGGCAAGTTCTACGACTTTGCCAAGGCCGGAAAGACGCTGACCCCGGGCGGCAGCTATCTCGCCATCCTCGGCGCCAAGCGCTACGCCTTCCAGGTCGATGCCAGCGCCACGTCATCGCCGACGCCGATCGTCGGTCGCCTGCTGCGGCTCGAATAGGCGGTCTGCGACGGGGCGATGCGGCGGCTCGGGGGACGGGACATCGTTGCGGCGATCCTGATTGCGCTGGTTGCGGGCGCGGTCTTCACGTCCCCGCCGCTTCAGACGCTGCAAGGTCTCTCGCTCGATATCCTCACGGCGCTGCGCTGGGAGCTTGTCGGCGATCGCCGCGATCCCGCCGATTCGCCGGTCGTCGTCGTGGCCATCGACGGCGAGACCTACGACACCCCACCCTTCAAGGGATCGCCGACGCAGACCTGGACACGCGAGATCGGCCGCGTGCTCACTGGCATCACCGACGGCGGCGCCAAGGTGATCGGCTTCGACGTCATCTTTCCAAGCTCGATCGAGCAGTCGGAAATCCCCTTCGGCGAGGCGCCGCTCGGCGCGCGCATGAGAGGGTTTGACCGGGACTACCTGATAGCGTTGCGGCAACTCTCCGACGGCGACAAGCTCGTGCTCGGCGAGATCCTCAGCAACGACCATCCGGAGAGGCCGTATCGTGCGCAACAATTGGCGGTGCGTACCAACATCCGCGCGCTCAATGTCCATACCGACGCGGACGATGTCATCCGGCGCATGCCACTCAGCTTCTCCATCGACGGCAAGCCGGCCCCCGCGATGGCAGTCGAGCTCGCCGCGCGCGCGCTCGGCGGAAAGCCCGCGATTGCGCCGTCCGGTGCGACCGAGCTGTCCGGCTATTCGGTCCCGAGCGCGGTGCCGAACACGCTGACGCTCAACTTCCGCGGAATGGGCCGCGACGTTCCGACCTATTCCTTCGCCGATCTGCGCGCCTGCGTCGAAAAAGGCGACCGCGATTTCTTCCGCCACGCCTTCGACGGTAAGGTCGTGCTGCTCGGCACCGCCCTGAACTTCGAGGATCGCAAGCTCACCTCGATGCGCCTTGCGGGCGGATATGACGGGGCGCCGGCCGCGCGCTGTGCCCTGCCCGCCCCGGCAAGCACCGCACAGAAGGCCCGCAGCGACATCGCCGGCGTCTTCGTGCACGCCACCGTGGTGCGAAACCTGATCGAGCGCGATGCCGTGACTGAACTCGGCTTTCCGCTGCGAACCGTTCTCACCGCTATATTTGCAGCGGTCATCGCCTGCGCAGCCTGCATGCTCGCACCGAGCGGCGCACTGATTGTCTGGTTCGTCCTTACCGCCGCTTACACTGCCGTGACTGTTGGGGCATTCGTCCAAGCCGTGGCGCTGCCGCTGACCGAGCCCGCGCTCGCAAGTCTCGCCGCGCTCGCGATGATGATCGGCTACCGCTTCGTGCTGGCCGATCGCGACGAGCGCTTCCTGCGCCAGAGCTTTGCCTTCTATCTCGCGCCCGAAGTGATCAACACCATGGTTGCCTCCGGCAAGATGCCGGCGCTCGGCGGCGAGATGCGCAACGTCACCATGTTCTTCTCCGACCTCAGCGGCTTCTCCTCGATCGCCGAGACGATGACGCCGGGCGAGCTGGTGACCCTGATGAACGAATATCTCTCGGCCATGACCGACATCATCGAGAGCCATGGCGGCTATGTCGACAAATATATCGGCGATTCCATCGTCGCGATGTTCGGCGCGCCGGCCGACGATCCCGCCCACGCGCGCAACGCGGTTCACGCCGCGCTGAAGTGCCACGAGAAGCTCGCGGAATTGAACGCCAGCAATCCCGCCTTCGCAAGCCACGGCCTGTCGCACCGCATCGGGCTCAACAGCGGCGAGGCCGTGGTCGGCAATATCGGCTCGCGCCGCCGCTTCAACTACACCGTGATGAGCGACACCGTGAACGTCGCCTCGCGCCTCGAGGGCGCCAACAAATATTACGGCACCGCCATCATGGCCTCGGAAACGACGATGGCGCAGACCGGCGACACTTTCGCCTGGCGTGAGCTCGATGCGATCAGGGTGCTCGGCCGCGGCGAGGCGATCCAGGTGTTCGAGCCGCTGGCGGACAAGGGCGCAGAGAGCGCGGCGCAAACAAAGATGGCCGCGGCGTATGCGGAGGGGCTCGCCTCCTGGCGGGCGAGGGAGTTTGCGAAGGCGGCCGAGGCGTTCGATGGCGTCGCGAAGATCGACCCGGCGTCGGCGCTGTTCGCCAAGCGCGCAAAAGCCCTCGCCGCAAATCCACCATCGCCAGAGTGGACGCCAGTCAATACGCTGGAAGGAAAGTAGCGGTTGTTTACTCTTCGTCAGAAGGCTCAAGGAATGACGTTCGCGGCACGCAACCTGCTGAAGAGATCGAAAAAACTGTCGTCCGTCGCCTGATATTCAAGGAAACCGAGCTTACGGCTCTTGCTCATATCGGTGACGACTTCGATAGGTCGGCCCAAGTCGGCATCAGTGTGCCATGCCGACGAAAGGACGGAGAGGTCTCTTTCGACGAGATCATACTTGAGCGCGATATCAGCCCATATACGACCTGAATCGGCAAGCTGACGCTCAAGCGGCGAAATTTCCTCTGGAAAGGGCGCAGGCTGCAACCCGAACCGGCCGGCCAGTCGCGCCCACATCCAGCTCCATCGGAAGACATCGCCATTTACGACGTTGAATGCCTGGTCTCGCGCGACCGTCGTCGTCGCGGCCCATTCCAGGTGCCGCGCCAGCAATCTGGCATCCGTCATATCCGTCAAGCCGGTCCATTGCATCGCCGAGCCTGGAAAGAGAAATGGCCGCCCCGTTTCTCGACAGATCGTCGCGTAGACGGCAAGCGTCGTTCCCATGTTCATGACGTTGCCTATCGCATAACCGATGATCGTGTGCGGGCGGTGAATGCTCCAGCTGAAACCACCGCGCCTGGCCGCATCGAATAGTTCGTCCTCCTGAGCGTAGTAGAAGTTTTCGACATCGAGCCGCGGTTGCTCCTCTCGGAATGGCGTCGCGGGCAGCCTGCCTTTACCGTAGGACTCGAACGGTCCCAGGTAATGCTTTAGCCCGGTGACCAGCGCGACATGAGAAAGCGTATCTGCGCCGGAAAGTGCCCCCAGCACGTTGCGCACCATCGCAGCGTTAACGCGGATATTTTCCGCCTCGGTCGGCTGACGTAGCCATGTGGCGAGAAACACGTGAGTGGGACGAAGGCTCGCCAGGATGTCGCGAAGCGAGGCCGGATCCTGCAGATCGGCCGCGATGGGACGAACACCATCGAGGCCGCTTGGTGGGCGCCTTGCGAGCCCGAGCACCTGCCAGCCGCGATCGCTGAGATGGCGGGCGAGATTGCTGCCGACAATACCGCTGGCGCCGACCACAAGCGCTGTGTTCGTCATCTGCGCCCTCCTGTTCGTTTGAGGAGGTAGGAACGATCGCACAAGGCAACAGAGCATTTCGGCGTCCGTCACCACTTATTGAAAGGGAACCGGCCTGACGGGCGAACCCGCCTCGTGCCGCGAGGAGAGGTCCCCTTTGGAGCGGCAACGTCAGCTGAGCGGTCACAAACCGTCGCTAAAACGGCAGCCCCACGTAGTTCTCCGCGAGCAACCGTTGCGCCGTCTCGGACGAGAGCAGGTACTCGAGCTCCGTCTGCTGAAGCCGGTCCTCATATTCGGAACGGTCGGGAAAACGATGCAGCAGCATCGTCATCCACCACGAAAAACGCTGCGCTTTCCATATCCGCGCAAGCGCCTTGGCGGAATAGCCCGCAAGGCCGGAATCGTCGCCGTGCTGATAATGCGCAAGCATGGCGTGGTAGAGATAGTAGATGTCGGACGCCGCGCTGTTGAGCCCGCGCGCGCCGGTCGGCGGCACGATGTGGGCGGCATCGCCGGCGAGGAACAGGCGGCCGTAGCTCATCGGCTCGGCGACGAAGCTGCGCAGGGGCGCGATGCTCTTCTCGATCGAGGGCCCGGTGATCAGGCGGCCGGCGACCTCGTCCGGCAGACGGCGCTTCAGCTCCGTCCAGAATGCATCGTCGCTCCAGTCCTCCACCTTGTCGGTCAACGGCACCTGGACGTAGTAGCGGCTCAGCACTTGTGAGCGCAGCGAGCAGAGCGCAAAGCCGCGTTCATGCTTCACATAGATCAGCTCGGGCGACACCGGTTTCGTGCGCGACAGCACGCCGAGCCAGCCGAATGGATAGACCTTCTCGTATTCGCGCAGCACGTCCTTCGGGATGGACCTGCGGCTGACGCCGTGAAAGCCGTCGGCGCCAACGACGTAATCGCAATCGATGCGGACAATCTCGTCGTTTGATCGATAGGTCACGTAGGGCCGGTCCGACGTCAGATCGTGTGGCGTCACGTCCTCGGCGTTGTGCACGACCTTGCCGCCGAGGCGATCGCGCGCCTCGTAGAGGTCGCGCGTCAGTTCGGTCTGGCCGTAGACCAGCACCGAGTTGCCGCCGGAATGCTTGTGCAGGTCGATATGGGAGAGCACGCCGTCATGGGCGATCTCGAAACCGTTGTGGATCTCGCCCTCGCGGTCCATCCGCTCGCCGCACTGCGCCTCGCGCATCAACCTGGCGAAGCCGTGCTCGAGCACGCCGGCACGGATGCGGGCGAGCACGTGGTCGCGGCTGTATTTCTCCAGCACGACCGTATCGATGCCCTTCAGGTGCAGAAGCTGGGACAACAGCAGCCCGGACGGCCCACCGCCGATGATGCAGACCTGAACTTTCATTTTTACGTCCTCCCGTCGCTGCGTTTTTTGCAGATGCGGCGCCGCAAACCGATGGAGGGTTTCGTCTTTGTCTTGTACTATTCGAACATGAGAACCGCAGCCTCAGCCCCGGCAATCCGGGTCTACAACCTCTTCGGCGAGTCCGGCGATCTGCCCGACGTCGTGCATTGCGAGACGATCGCGTCGCGCTCGGTGCTGCACGACTGGACGCTGGCCGTGCACCGCCATGCCCGGCTGCACCAGGTGCTGCTGATCGAGCGCGGCGGCGGCGAGGCGACACTCGACGGGCGCGTGATGCCGCTCCGGCCGATGCAGGTCGTCAACGTGCCGGTCGGCCATGTCCACGGCTTCCGCTTCGAGCCCGATACCCAGGGCTGGGTGCTGACCATCGCCGCGGAAATTCTGGACGAGGCACTGCTTGCCTCGGAAGGACTGCGCGGCGCCCTGTCCCGATCGGCCGTGGTGCGCGGCACGCCGCAGATCCGCACCACCATGAAGCAGATCTTCGCCGAGCACGCCGCGCGCGATTTCGGCCGCGCGCACGTGCTGCGTGCACTGTCGGCGGCCATGATCGGGCTGGTGGCCCGCGCGCTCACCAGCGAGAGCGGCGGCAACGGCGCGGCGGAAAGCGGGCTGTTCCGCCGCTTCGAGGCGCTGTTGGAACAGCATCATCTGGAACGCTGGAGCGTTGCGGACTATGCAGGCGCGCTGTCGATCACGCCGACCCATCTCAACCGGCTGACGCGGGCGGCGACCGGCGACACCGCCTCGCACCTGATCCTCAACCGGCTGATCCGCGAGGCGCGTCGCAACCTCGTCTACACCAATTTGCCGGTCTCGACGATCGCCTACGCGCTCGGCTTCGAGGATCCCGCCTATTTCAGCCGCGTCTATGCCGCAGCCACGGGCCTGTCGCCGCGCGCCTTTCGCGCCCAGCTCCATGGCGGCGAAGCTTGAGGCCATTCGTGATCGCGCCGGGCTGTCGAGATCCGAACCAGCGCGCCACTTACCTTCGTATAGAGCATCCAACCCTTTGGATACGCGCCGTTTACCTCCGTACAGTTGAGCGTGGCATGCGCACGCCTTAACGTGACTGCATTCGGAATCCTGGCGCTGATAGCAGCAACCTCCCTTAACTGGCGCGGGACGGCCCCCCCTCCGGCCGTCTGCGCCGCCTTTTTCCGCGGGCCATCGGCGACTTCGGTGTTTTCCGGCCGGCACACAGCCCTGGCGGCTGAACCTGCCGGCTTCAATGCGGAACTGGGGATTAGTGCATAATGTCTTCGCTTGAGAAGATTGCGGTCTTCATCGATGGCCCCAATCTCTATGCCGCCACCAAGGCGCTCGGTTTCGATATCGACTACAGGCGCCTGCTCGGCGAATTTCACGGCCGAGGTACGCTGCTGCGAGCCTTCTACTACACGACCGTGAGCGAGGATCAGGAATACTCGTCAATCCGCCCATTGATCGATTGGCTCGACTATAACGGGTACACCGTCGTCACCAAGCTCGCCAAGGAGTTCGTTGACGCCACGACCGGCCGCCGCAAGATGAGGGGCAGCATGGATGTGGAACTCGCCGTGAACGCCATGGAACTCGCCGAGCACGTCAATCAGATCGTGCTGTTCTCGGGCGATGGGGATTTTCGTTCACTGGTGGAAGCCGTGCAACGCCGCGGCGTCCGCGTGACGGTCGTCTCCACGCTTGCGAGCCAGCCTCCCATGGTGGCCGACGAACTGCGCCGGCAGGCCGACGTCTTCATCGATTTGACGGAGCTGAAGCCAAGAGTGGGGCGCGCCCCGGCCGAGCGGCCGGGATCGCGCGAGATGCGCCCGCAACCACCGCAAGCCACCACGCGCGGATCGATCAATCGAGGCGACCAGGTGGAATGATCCTGCGGGACGACCGCCGGATCGTCAGACGTCGAAGAACAC
>NZ_JBFUGY010000050.1:0-52856 GCF_056402655.1 Bradyrhizobium sp. P3_C3
TCACGGGCAATCTCCTTGATCGTCTTGCCCTTGATGAAGTGCTCGCGCCGAATCCGCGCAATCGTCTCCACGATCAGCATCCTCGACCACCTGCTTCATTCCAAAGCAGGCAGCGCAACAGACCAACCTATAGGGGGTCAATTTTGGACGCCGATCCCCCGGCTTAGGGGGTCAATATTGCAGGCCGAATGACAGCTTAGGCTCTCCGATAACCTCAACGCCGGCCCCTTCGAGCGCCCGGCGGATCTTTTCGACCGTTTCGAACTGGGCGTTGATAGCACCCGTCATTCGTTCAATCCGGCGAATGGTTGCGATGCCCGCGCCGGCTGCAACGGCCAAATGAAACTGCTGCCATCCCACCAAACAACCGGCGATCTTGATTTGCTATGCCCAAATGAGCGTTCGTTCGCTCCGTGCCTGCTATCGATTCTGTGCAAGAACCGAGGAGCCATTGCAGGCACGCCGATCCGCGTGGATTGGAGGGAAGCGGCCGTCGCGGCTGCTTCCCCCTAAACTCTGGCGGTCGCGAAAGCTCACTCCTTGGCTTTGCCCACGGGGCAGCCCGCTGGGGGGTCGCCGATGAACGTCCTGGCCGAAAAGAGTTCCGGGAATGGAATCTCTTCGAGAGTCGGCGTCAGCCACTCAATTCCGGAGACGCCGAAGTAGGCCTTACGAGATCCCAGGGTACGTCGGGTCAGCATTAGGTGGCGATATTTCCAGGTCGTGAACTCCTCGGCAATATCGGCAAGTGTCTCACCCAAGTTCTCGATCTCGGGTCGCTTATCGTACCCAATTTGCCAAGCCCGCTCGACCTCGGGGCTAGGTTTGTACGGCTGAGCGAAATCACGCTCAAACTGAGCTCGAGGAATGGGAAGCTTTTCACGATGCAGGAATGCCAGCACGTCGTCGTAGACGCTCGGAGCGTTAAGGGCCTCATTCAGTTGCTGCCATCTGCGCGGCTGCGGCTTGAAGTGCTCCAAATGTTCCCCTTGTTTGATTCCGAACAGATAGACCATGTGGCGGTAGGTCCAACCTTGGAGAGCAGTGTCGCGCCCTAACGTCGCTCCAGCCGCGCCCAGCATCGGAAGCAGGTCAGACGGGGTCAGCCACGATAGAGAACGCCACGTGGCATTGAGTGGTTCATGTGCATCGACCACTCGGCGCAAGGCTTGCTGAGCCTTCGCAAGGTCATTCTGTCTCAGACTGCTCTGTGCGGCCTGAAGTTCTCGGACAATGAGAGCCCAATAAAGCTCCATGACCTGACAGTTGACGATGAACGAGTACTCCCCTGGATGATCGCTCACCGTCCTTTGCAGCGTGTGCAGAATCTCTGTCTGCAGCCACATACTATACGGTGTCTGTTCAAATCTGTCTTTGTCGGTGATCTGGACGTTCATCGCGTTGGTGCTCCCATTCTGCCTGAGTTTCGTTACTGGTCCGGAATGTGTTTTGGTTTGCAGGATGCTGGAACGGCCAGCATCCTGAGCGATCAAATCTGTCACTCAAAGAGTGCGATCAAGCGACGGTCAGAGACTCCAAACGGTCCGTTCTCGGCCATGCTGCGGCCGCAGAGATTTCGGCATCGAACCGTTTGGCAAAATCCGCAAGGGTTGTCTCGCCTTGGTCGATAGTGAGAGTCTTGACGGCGAGAACGATGTTGACGTCGGTAATGCCGACAAACCCGAGAATCTGCTTGAGATACGAGCTCGCCACGTTGGCTGAGGCGAATGGAGCTCCAGGAGAGAAGTCGCCGCCCGTCGTGAGGATCACGGTCGCCTTTTTGCCCTTCAACATGCCTTCATATGTGGTTGAGACCGTAACGCCGACGCGCACGATCTGATCGATGTAAGCTTTGAGGAGTGCCGGTATGGAAAAATTGTACATTGGCGTGCCGATGACGATGTGGTCGGCAGCCTTGAGTTCCTCGATCAAGGTGTTTGATGTCTTCAAGGCCGCAGCGGATTCCGGCGAATGTTGGTCAGGCGGGGTAAATGCGGCTCCGATCCACGGAAGGTCAACGAATTGTAGGTTGGATCGCGCAAGGTCGCGCCTAATGACGGAAGCATTCGGATGTAGGCGCGACCACTTCTCGACAAACTGAGCAGTCAAGATGCGGGAAGTCGAATGTTCAAAGCGGGGGCTCGCTTCAATTACCAAGAGACAAGTCATTTCTTAGCTCCAGAGTTTTGAGGAGTCAGCCGCCAACCACGTCAATGCGGCAGCCGATGGCCGTCTTGGACGTAAATACAGCGCGGGCAGGGCGGGAAGCCGGGCGTTATCGGACGCATCGTTCCGTGAATTGGAACGATGGTCGCGAGATCCTGCCTTCCCTCGGCGGCGGAAGCATCGTCCGATAGCTTGAACGCTTGGTTCGAAAAATGTCGGCTTCTAGTCGAGCGGTCCGCGACTAGTCTGGCCACGGCAGAAGCGTGCGTGCCAGACCCCCAACATTCAGGAAGCGCTATGACTATCAATCTAAGAACGTCTGTCGACGCGTTGGCGGAGCAAGCGCGGAATTCCGCAATCGGAGATCCTGAGCGGAGGTGCATAGTGTCGAGTGGCGGTGTGCATCCGAAGCGGAGAGGCGACCAGTCGCTAATTCCACGACTCGAGCTTTTTCATTTCACTATGTCGATCTGCTCTCAGAAGATTCGCGTGGCGCTATTCCAGATCGGGGCTCCATTCGCCAGCAGCGAGCTGATCATTATGCCGCCGTTCAGCGAAAATTATTCGGCGGAATATGTGAAGCTCCGCATGGCGTCTGCCATCGCGCGGAGCCGACCATTCGTTAGCGGCTATTCCGGGAGCTCAAGTGTTGAGAACGAGGGCTTTGACCCCCTGGCGGTACCCACGCTGGTCGATCATGAGAAGGGAGAAGTTGTCGCGGACTCACGTCTGATTGCGGCCTATCTCGACATCTTGAGTGGAGGGGCGTTGGTGCCGCTGCAATGGCAAAACAGGGTTTGGACTGAAATAGCAATTGTCGACACAATACCACATGCCGGTTTGTTCTACGGCGCAAATCCCGACGGCGACGATCGCCCCGAAGAAATTCGCGCGGGAATGCAGGGGGCTCACAACAAGAAGATCGAACTAGTACGAAAGCGTTTGGAGGGCTTACCGGTAGACTCCATTCTTCGCGAAGCTTACAGGCACAAGATCATAAAGGAAGAAGCGGGGCGTGAATTCATATCGCAGCCGACCAATATGTGGAGGATTATCGAAGCAACGCACAGCACTATCGTGCAACTGGATCGAAGATTGGAAAGCAAAAACGAGTGGTTGATGCCCGATGGATTTACCCTGGCTGATATCTTCTGGGGTGTAAGTCTCTTCCGTCTTCTCTTTCTTGGTTACGATTGGATGTGGAAGGACTGCCCGAGGGTGTCCGAATACGCTGAACGGCTCTTTGCCTCGCCGTCGATGCAAAATGGCGTAATCAATTGGCCTGGTCATCCGCCCGGCGAGCGCATCGAACGCTTCAAGAAGCACTAGAGCTTTGGCCTTTGCCTTTGGCGCCAGAATGCGGCTCCCGATCGGAGCCGCTTTTAGTGATTGGAATACGTGATATAGGCGCGATCCAAGCACCGCCGATCGGCATTCTCGACAAACTCACCGGTGCCAGCCATAAGACTCTTGTCTCTCGTTCTTACCAGAGATGAACCCGCGAGATGATCACGCCAGGAGGACGGTATGGGACTGTTGGTCGAAGGTGAATGGCGTGACACCTGGTATGACACCGGCGCGACCGGCGGCTTTTTCGTCCGCAAGGACGCAGCTTTCCGCAACTGGATTACCGCCGATGGAAGTCCTGGTCCGAGCGGTGTTGGCGGGTTCAGAGCTGAGGCTGGTCGATATCACCTTTACGTCAGTCTCGCTTGTCCCTGGGCCCATCGAACACTGATCATGCGAGTGCTCAAGGGTCTTGAAGACAAGATCTCCGTATCCATTGTGCATTGGCTGATGGCCGAGCGCGGCTGGAGTTTCGCGAAGGGGCCGGGAGTGATACCCGACCATGTCAACGGCGCGGAATATCTGCATCAGATCTACACGCTGGCCAACAGCCACTATACTGGTCGGGCAACTGTGCCAGTGCTGTGGGACAAGCAACAAGGCACTATCGTCAGCAACGAATCGTCCGAAATCGTTCGCATGATGAATTTCACGTTCGATCACCTTGGTGCGAGATTGGGCGACTTCTATCCTAGCGAGATTCGAGACGAGATCGATGCCGTGAATGCCCGTGTCTATGACACGCTCAATAATGGTGTCTACAAGGCCGGATTTGCTACCACACAAGCTGCCTACGATGATGCTGTCGGTCCGCTGTTCGAGACACTGGATTGGCTCGAAGAGCGTCTGGCAGATAGCCGCTTCCTTTTCGGCGATCGTTTGACCGAGGCGGACATCCGGCTCTTCACGACGCTGATCAGGTTTGACGTCGTCTATTTCGGCCATTTCAAGTGCAACATTCGATCTGTTGCCGACTATCCCAACCTCTCCGCGTACGTCCGTGACGTCTACCAATGGCCAGGGATCGCATCGACCGTGAATTTCGAGCATATCAAGCGTCACTACTATCAGAGCCATCGCTCCATCAATCCCACGGGTATCGTCCCTGCGGGCCCTCTGCACGATTTTGGCGCGGCGCATGGGCGCGAACGGCTCTCGGCAGATAAATAGCAATTTCCGCGTGTGAACGGGTACCCGCCCGCCCGGGCGCAACGAGCGCCGACGGGCGTTTGGTAACCTCCAACGAGCGTTAGCACTGCTGTGCGCACAGCAGGATCAGACAAAACGTGCCTGTTTTAGGAAAGGTCGCTTCACCACTGTAGTGCGTAGAACGCGCGCATGTCGCTTGCGGTGGTCAGGAAAATACGTCACGTGCTGCTGGGGCGATCGCCATCACGAGTGTCGGTTTGACGACGCGTGGGATGAGCCGCAATAAAGTAATCAGGATCAGGTCTCGCTGTCCGATGAGCCCCGCATGTCTCGCCGCCAGGCTCCCGGGCTGACGCCGACTATGGTCGAAAAGACCTTGGTAAAGTGGCTCTGATTGGCAAACCCGGCCGATTTCGCCACCTCGGATAGAGGCACATCGCGAACGGTCATCAGCTGCTGGGCTGTCTTCACTCGCTGGCGAAGCAGCCATCGATGCGGCGGCAGACCCGTGGAGATTCGAAACGCTCGCGAAAAATGATCGACTGAAAGACCGAACTCGGCCGCGATCTGCCGTAGTGAAAGTTTTCCCGCGAGGTCGGACTCGAGCCTATCGCAAGCACGGTCTAACTGCCACGGAGCAAGGCCACCGCGGATCGGCTTGGCGTTAGGTCGGAGCCCACCATAGGCCTGAGCGACGTGCGCAGTAAGTGCGTGCAACATGTGGTCGACGAAAAGCTGGTTGGTCTCGTCCGCTCGACGGAGAGCGTCCAAGAGCGACGCTCCGAGGTTACGGACGACCGCGTCGTCGTGGCCTATACCCGGTTCATAGGCGAGTTCGCCAATGCGCGGTGCACCGGCCTGCCTCGCGATGTCGTCAAGAGCCGAGCGTGGAAGATAGAAAAAGAGGGAGTGGAACGGCTTGTCGATGACGTAGCGCGGATCGCGTTTCAGATCGTAGAGATAGGTTGCGCCGCCGTGGATATTCGTCTTGATGACACTTCGGCCTCGCTCCCAGCACTCGCAGTCCGGATAGTCACGAAATTTAAGGCTGACGAGGTAAGCGTCCGCGGAGGGCAGGGAACCGGAAAGGCCGGGCACCGGGTCGTCGTTTCGGGTTTCAGTCACCGCCAGTTCGGCGCTGCGCAGCGTATGTGCAATCAGCGAAGGTGCATTCTTCACCTGCAAGGGTTGTCCGAGCCTCGATCCATAGACGCCGGCCTGTGCCATTTGAATTGATCCGGAAGGTTAGATTGCAGGCTCTGATTGGCATGCGAATTTTGCGCTGCATTATCGGAAATCGGCAAGGGGCTGTCTACGGCCGCCCCGGGATGCAACTTTTCGTGAGGGCACATCGTCGCGAAAGTCGCAACGGCTTCGGAAGCAATCTCAATGCGGTCGACCCAATCAACTGCTGCTACCAACTGCGGCGGAATCCCGAGCGCAGGTGGTAACTGTTCGCAAGCACTGGTGATTCCGTGACTCGTGGTCGCATGGTCCTCGTTTGGCACGGAATGAGCCAAAACATGACGGCTTTGGGCAAGACGCGGGCACCCTGCGAGTCCTAGAAACACGCCGTAAAAGCCAAGTGACCGTGATGGCCGTGTCATGACATGGACCTTACGGGCATCTGCGAAGAGGCAGCGAAAGACCGCGGGGCAGAAGCGATCGGGAGGCCACCCAAATGCTTGGGGCAACCGTATCCACGGGCTCGCAGCCTTCTTCGCACGTAACGCGCTTACCTATGACTCTTAATTCCAACACTGCAGACCGCCCACTTGTTTTGATCGTGGACGACGACGAGGAGATCCGGTCCGCGCTTCGGGAGCTTTTGCTGTCGGTCGGCATCGACGCGTGCTGCTTTGGCTCGACGCAGGAATTGTTGTGTGCCGATCTTCCGGAGCGGCCCGGCTGCCTGATTCTCGATGTTCGCATGCCCGGAGCAAGCGGGCTGGATCTGCAGCAGCGTCTGGCCCTGAACGGCAACACCAGACCGATCATTTTCCTCACGGGTCATGGCGATATCGCCATGAGCGTCCAGGCAATGAAGGCGGGAGCCGTCGACTTCCTGACGAAGCCAGTCAGAGACCAGACGCTCCTCGACGCCGTCGCGGCGGCGATCGAAAAGGATGTCTCGCAAAGAGCCGCGGCCAGGCGCATCACGCAACACGCTGCCCGCTTTGCAACCTTGACTCCGCGAGAACGCGAAGTCCTGGGTGAGGTAGCAAGGGGCCGCCTCAACAAGCAGATCGCCTTTGATCTTGGCATAAGCGAGATCACTGTGAAGCTGCATCGCGGCAACGGGACAAGAAAGCTGAAAGCAACGTCAGTCGGAGACTTGATCCGGATTTGGGAAGCACTTCCTGCGGAACTTCGAGGGAAGTAGGTAACCCAGCCTACACCAAGGAATAGGTACAACCCGATCAACAATGGGCAGATGGTCGTCGGGCCATGCCAGCGAAAGACATCTGTTTGTCCAAAACACCCCTAGTTGCCATCGTAGATGACGACCAAGCTGTACGAGAGGCTCTTTGCGATCTCCTCCTGGTCCTGGACGTTGCGTGTCGCTCGTTTGATCGGGCGGAGGCTTTCATGGCCGAATTTGAACCGGGCCGCTTCGATTGCTTGATCACCGATGTGAGCATGCCCGGGCGGAGCGGGCTTGAACTACAGGAGCGATTACGAGAGCTGGGCTCGTCGATGCCGGTCATTTTTCTCACTGCGGACACAAGTCCGGCGACAGAGGCTCGCGCACTGAGGGGCGGTGCCTATGCCTGCCTGACCAAGCCGGTCAATGATGAGTTGCTCTTTCATCTCCTGCAGAACGCAATGAACTGCGCAGGCCGCTCGCGACACAACCAGCGATGGGATCCACCATCAGATGACTAATCTCGCCCGACAGGTATCGCAAGGCGGCCAGCCGAATCTCGCTGCCTCTGCTCCCGGCACGGAACTGGCTGACCTTGTGTCCGAAAGCATCATCGTCAGCAACCCGCACGGTGTCATCCAGTACTGGAATGTCGCATCGGAAGTCCTGTACGGCTGGCCTTCCATGGCGATGGTCGGTCGACACATGGCAGAGATCGGTTCGCGCGGCCACTCCGGTATCGATCACATCGACATACTGCTCCGCGAAGGTCGATGGGAGGGGATCGTCTTTCGGCGTAGCCTGACCGGAGTCGAGGTTGCGGCCGCCGTTCGGCAAGTGGTGCGTCGAGACGCAGCCGGCGCCGTCCTTGACATCGTTGAGTTTGGCCGAAATGCGGGACCGCTCACCGAAGCAGCATACCTGCGCATGGATGCCGAGTTGCAGGGATCTCTGGCCGCTGCTTGGGAGCTTGATGCCTCGCCGGCCCGGCCCCTGCTTGATGCAATCGCGGAGCACAGGCGCCGCGGGGCCGCTATCGACCTTGATCAGCATCCGGACTGGGTCAACGGACTGCTTACCGCAACTCGAATTCTGGCCGCCAATGATCGCGCGGTTCGCATGTTCGGGGCACATGCAGGGCACGAGCAGATGATCGGTCAGTCGATCGGTACGTTCTGGCCGGCTGAAAGCCGCTCAATCCTGGCCGGACTAATCGAAAACGTTGCCATGGACCGCTCGCGCCTTGAGACCCGCAGAATGGTCCTGAGCGGCGCTATACGCAACCCTATCATCCGGGCCTGGCATTCTGCCGAGCCGAAACCGCCAGGCACGCTGCTCGTGACGATCAACGGCGCGATCGATGATGACCGCACGTCCTGGGAGCTGCAGGCGAGCGAGGATCGGTATCGCAAGCTCATTCAGTACCTACCGACGGCTCTCTGGCAGGTCGATTCACGACGCGCGGGCGAGGTCTTCGACGAATTGAAGGCAAAGGGCATCCGCGATATTGCCTCCTATTTGAGCCGAAATCCTGACCTAGTCGAGCACGCCAAGGACGTCGTTCGAGTGACGGACGTCAATCGCGATGCTGTCTCACTGTTTCGGGCTCATACCCTCGCCGACCTGATCAAGCCAGTTCGATACCTGTTTGCTGCCGCCCCGGGGCTCGCCGAGCGGGTCATGGTGGCTCACTTTGAAGGTCGACGCAATCTCATAGAAGAAACCAGGATCCGTGCATGCGACGGTTCGCTCATCGATGTCCTGTTCACGGTCACATATCCCGTGCCCCCCGAGCAACTCGACAACACCTTAATCGCAATCCAGGACATCAGTGAGCGCTTGAACGCAGAGCGCCAACTTCGGAAACTTCAAGCTGATTTCGCGCATGCGGGCCGCATCGCAACTCTCGGAGAGTTGGCAACTTCGATCGCGCATGAAATCAACCAGCCGCTTGCAGCCATCGTGACCAATGGCGAGACAAGCTTGAGGTGGCTGGCGCGCGCTGATCAAAACCTCGAAAAGGTCACCCAGCTCACGTCCCGAATCGTGACGAACGCGCGACGCGCGAGCGAGATCATTAATCGCATCCGGGGTATGGCGGCGAAGCATGAGCCGGAGAAGCGCCTCATGGATATAAATGAGGTCGCAAGAGAAGCGCTGCTATTCATTCGCCACGACATTGATTCAAGATCAATTGCCTTGTCGACGACCTTCGCATCCGGGCTTCCCCAGGTGCTGGGCGACCGCATTCAGTTGCAACAGGTGATCATCAACCTGCTCGTCAACAGCGTCCAGGCCATTGTGCAGTCCGGTCAGCCGATTCGCCGGATTGACGTCCAAACTTCGATCGACGAAGACGGCTCGGTCGGCCTTTCCATCTTCGACAACGGGCCTGGCATCGCTGACGTAAACCTCACGCGCATCTTCGACAGCTTCTTCAGCACCAAGGATGCCGGAATTGGCATCGGCCTCGCGATCTGCCATTCGATCATCAGTGCCCACGGCGGCAACATTTGGGGCGCGAATCGCCCCAATGGCGGCGCACATTTTCGCTTCACGCTTCCGGTGCCGGGGACTGCCGGTCCCGATTCCAGCGTTGTCGCTCTCATTCGCTAAGTGCGCCTGCGTTTGCAAGGAATGCGCCCGTGATGGGGAATATCTCTCCCGAACTATACCGAGGTATAGGTCGATCTATCCGCTGAACCAGCGCGACCAGACCCGCTGCACGATGCCCTCGTACAGCGCTCGCCGCCATGATCGCAGCACACGGGAAGCGATGCATCCGCAGACGCGCGGAATGAACGTTCTTCCCCAATGCGAGTGGAAGTTCATGAGCAAGCCCATCTTGCGCGCCCCCCTGGACAATGCGCCCGGCGCGACGCAGTCGGATAGGAGTGATCCGCTGGCCGGTGAGCGGCGCCCCGCCAATKAAGAGATGGCACGCGTGCTCAGGACCAAGCCCTTTCGCGTTGCGTTGGAACCGTCCAGCGGCACGATCGCATACTGGAAGCACGAGCCCGTCCACGACGTCGTCAAGCCGATGGTCGATCACGTCATCATGACCTACCCGACCGGCGTACAACGGCTTGAGCGGCGCACCGGACGATCAGTTGCGATCGGAACGGCGCGTCCCGGCGTCGTGACGCTCATTCCGGCTGGCTCAACCTCTCGGTGGGATATTCACCGGCCGATGCATGTCCTTCAGCTCTATCTTCCGCACGCAACACTCTCGCGCGTTGCCGACGAAGCCGACGCGGCCGCGCCCGTCGATCTTCGGGAGCGGACAGTGCACTCGGATCCTGTTACATCCCGGTTGCTGATGAGTGCAGTGGATGTTCTGGAAGGACACGCGACGCTGGACGCGTTGTTCAGGCAGCAATTGATGGACCTTCTCGCGACGCGCCTCTTGGCGGCACATGCTGGCTCGTCGATCACGGTTCGGCCAACTCTGGGTGGTCTGTCGCCGAATGTCCTGCGCCGCGCCATCGAGCGGTTGCGCTCCGATAGCGATGCGGACGTTTCCCTCGGAGCACTCGCTTCCGAGGCCGGTCTTTCGCGCTTCCACTTTTGCCGTGCCTTCAAGGAGAGCACAGGCCTTTCGCCTCATGCCTGGCTGCGCCAGCGACGACTTGAGCAGGCCATGGAGATGCTGCGCGATACCGATGCATCGGTCGTCGCGGTGGCGGAAGCCCTTGGCTACGGCTCTCAGACCGCGTTCGCCGCGGCATTCAAACGTTTGACCGGCGAGACACCGACCAATTGGCGGCGCAGCACGCGTTAGTCGCAATCGCGCTGCAATCGGCGCAATCGCTCTTGGGCAGCGGTCCCCGAGATCCCCTAGATAGCCGTAAGCGATCTGACGACACGGAGACGAATGGATGACTTCGGAAAAACTCTACAGCGGCCTAGCCACGTCACGTCGAAACTTGCTGGCGAGCGCGCTCATTGGCGCGACATCGCTGACTGTTCGCTCGTCTTCGGCGATTGGCAAGGAGAGGGACCATTCGATGTTGCCTGCACAAGGAAACGATCCCACGACCTCTGTCACTACCAAGGACGGCGTACAGATATTCTACAAGGATTGGGGGGCGAAGTCCGCCCAGCCGATCGTCTTTCATCACGGTTGGCCGCTCAGTTCCGACGACTGGGACGCGCAGATGCTGTTCTTCGTCAGCAAGGGCTATCGAGTCATTGCCCATGACCGGCGAGGTCATGGCCGCTCGAGCCAAGTGAGCGATGGCCATGACATGGACCACTATGCAGCCGACGTTGCGACTGTGGTCGAGCATCTCGACCTTCGCAATGCCATTCATGTTGGTCATTCCACGGGCGGAGGCGAAGCCGCACGTTATGTCGCGCGTCACGGCAGGAACCGGGTGGCCAAACTGGTCCTGATCGGGGCCGTGCCTCCCCTGATGTTGAAGACCGAAGCCAATCCGGCGGGCGTGCCCATTGAGGTGCTTGACGGATTGCGCAAGCAGCTCGCAGCGAACAGGGCACAGTTCTATCTCGAATTCGCCAGTGGCCCGTTCTATGGCTACAATCGCCCAGGTGCACAGGCGTCCCCGGCGGTGATCTGGAATTGGTGGCGCCAAGCAATGATGGGTAACGCCAAGGCGCAATACGATGGCATCAAGGCCTTCTCGGAAACCGACTTCACCGAAGATTTGAAGAGCATCGACATCCCCACGCTCGTCCTGCATGGCGGCGACGATCAGATCGTGCCCGTTGGCGATTCGGCAGCCTTGTCGGCGAAGCTTCTGAAACGAAGCACTCTGAAAATCTACGATCTGCTACCGCACGGTCTGTGTACGACGCATCCCGACATAATCAACGCAGACTTGCTCAAATTCATGGGCGCGTAGCTCGGCGCCCTCATCGAAGAGAGTCAATCCCAAGGAGTAAACAAATGCGACTCGTCATCATTGGCGCCGGATTCGCCGGCATGTATGCCGCTCTCTCTGCGGCCCGGCTGCGCGACATCCAGGGCGTTTCGCCCGAGGCGCTTGAAATTGCGTTGGTTTCACCGGAGCCGAAGCTGGTGATTCGACCGCGGCTCTATGAGCCGAAACCGGAGACCCTGACAGCTTCGCTCCTGGACGTGCTGAAGGCCGTTGACGTTGCCTATGTGAAAGGCAGCGCCGAGTCCATCGATACCAAGTCCCAAGTGGTAGACATCGTTGCGGCCAAGGGAGCGAAGCAGAGACTCACCTACGACCGATTGATTGTCGCCACTGGCAGCCGGCTGTTTCGTCCCAGTATCCCCGGGCTCGCCGAACACGGCTTCAGTGTCGACCAGCTCGACGACGCGATCGCCCTCGATCGGCATTTGCATCACTTGGCGGGGTGGCCGGTATCACAGATGCGCGACACGGTGGTCGTGGCCGGCGGCGGGTTCACTGGCATCGAAGTCGCGACAGAAATGCCCGCACGGCTTCGTGAGATCCTCGGCAAGGATGCCAAGCCGCGTGTCGTCGTCGTCGAACGAAACAGTTCGATCGCTCCCGACATGGGCGAAGGTCCTCGTCCTATCATCGAGTCTGCGCTGCATAAGCTGGGGGTGGAGACTCGGCTCGGCGTTGGCGTCACCTCGCTCGACAAGTCCGGCGTCACGCTTTCCAGCGGAGAGCATATTGAAAGCGGCACCGTGATCTGGGCGGCCGGCATGCGCGCCGCTCCGCTAACCGCGCAGATTCCCGCTGAGCGCGACAACTTTGGACGCCTGTTCGTCGATCCCGACTTGCGCGTGCTGTCGGTGCCTGGCGTTTTTGCCACCGGCGATGCCGCGAGAGCGGCATGTGACCAGATTGGCAACTACGCGCTGATGTCCTGCCAGCATGCCACGCGGATGGGCGCCTTCGCTGGCAACAATGCGGCCGCCGAGCTGCTCGGCGTCCCCACCAAACGGTACCACCAGAAGGCCTACGTCACCTGCCTCGATCTTGGAAAAGCCGGCGCGCTATTCACGCGAGGCTGGGAGCGCAAGGTCGAAATGGTTGGCGACGAAGCCAAGAAGACCAAGAGGGATATCAATACCGTCTGGATCTATCCGCCGCGAGCCGAGCGTGCCGCCGCTCTTGCGTCCGCTGATCCGGAGCGTGTCACTGATCTCTGAACGCCTCACGAGCACTGACCGCGCTTTCTGCACGGGAAGCACGAGCCGCTCAGGATCGATCGCTCGAATCTCGAAGATGGATCGGATGATCCGCAATACTCAACAGGAGACAACCATGAGCTTAGACACTGCCGCACGCTCCGTTAGATCGAAAGCCGACGAATTGGTACCATCGCGCTACGCACTGAAGATCGGCGACATCGATGTTATGGTGATCAGCGACGGCGTGCTGCCGCTGCCGTCCAAGATGCTGGCGCACAATGCCGACCCGACCGCCCGCGCCGCCTGGCTGGACGACATGTTCCTGCCGCCGGACGCGTTCGACTGGGCGCTGAACGTGGTCGTGGTGCGCAGCGGAGCGCAGACCATCCTGATCGACGCGGGTCTTGGGCTGGATCCGGATCTGCACCTGCCGCGGGCCGGGCAGTTGGTCAAGCGACTGGAAGCCGCCAGCATCGATCTGGCATCCGTGACCGACGTGGTGCTGACCCACATGCACATGGACCATGTCGGCGGTTTGCTGGTCGAGGGCGTGAAGGATCGGCTGCGTCCGGACCTGCGGATCCACGTGGCGGCCGCCGAGGTCAAATTCTGGGAGGCGCCCGATTTCTCCCGCGTCTCGATGCCGCCGGGATTCCCGGAGGCGCTTCGGGCCACCGCCAAGCGGTTCGCGAACGAGTACCACAACCAGCTTCGGACGTTCGAGGATGAGCACGAGGTTGCGCCGGGCGTCGTCGTCCGCCGCACCGGTGGCCACACCCCCGGACACAGCGTGGTCCGCGTCGCCTCCGGCGGCGACCGACTGACCTTCGCCGGCGACCTCGTCTTCACCGTCGGGTTCGAGCACCCGGATTGGCACAACGGCTTCGAGCACGATCCCGAGGAAGCCGCCCGCGTCCGGATCGAACTTTTGCGCGAGCTGGCGGCGAACCGCGAACTGCTGGTGGCCACGCACATGCCGTTCCCGTCGGTCGGTCATGTCGCGGTCGCCGGCGACGCCTTCCGATGGGTGCCGGCGTTCTGGGACTACTGACCGTGCGTTGAGTCAAATCCGAACCAGGGGCGGGTGCCGATAAGCGCGATGCGCCCGCCCCCGACAAACTTGGAGCTTACCATCGTGAAACACGAGACCGTGCGTGCATCGTCGTTCGCGATGCCGCTGAGCAGCCCGGCCTTTCCTCCCGGTCCTTATCGCTTCGTCAACCGCGAGTATTTCATCATCCAGTATCGCACCGATCCCGACGCGCTGCGCCGTGTGGTGCCGGAACCGCTGGAAGTCGCCGAACCGGTGGTGAACTACGAGTTTATCCGTATGCCGGATTCCACCGGTTTCGGCGACTACACCGAGAGCGGCCAGGTCATTCCCGTAACCTACAAGGGCCAGCTGGGTGGCTTCACCCATCAGATGTTTCTGAACGACCATCCGCCGATTGCGGGCGGGCGCGAACTGTGGGGGTTTCCCAAGAAACTGGCACAACCGAAGCTGGAGGTCGAAATCGACACGCTGGTTGGCACATTGAACTACGGCTCGGTCCGCATTGCGACCGGCACCATGGGCTACAAGCACCGCACGCTCGATACCGCAGCGGAAGCCCGCAAGCTCGCAGCTCCCAATTTCCTGCTCAAGATCATTCCGCATGTCGATGGTTCACCGCGCATCTGCGAGCTGGTCCGATTCCACCTCGAGGACATCACCGTGAAGGGCGCTTGGACCGGGCCCGCTGCCCTGGATCTGTACTCGCATGCCCTGGCACCCGTGGCCGAGTTGCCGGTGCTGCAGGTGCTGTCGGCCAAGCACCTGGTCGTGGACCTGACGCTCGGGCTCGGCGGCGTGGTCCACGACTATCTTGCCGCCGACCAGGTAACTACGCGCCGCGGCTCGGTCTCCGACGTCTCGATCGAAGCAAATGCCGGCTGACCGAGATCAGCCCTACATCCGGAGCTTCAGAAAATGTTGAACGTCATGCGCGGGAAAATCGATCCGGCGCCGCAAGCGGCCAAGCCATTGCCATATGATGTCGTGGCCCTGGTGCTGCAGGGTGGCGGCGCGCTTGGTGCATATCAAGCCGGCGTTTACGAAGGCCTGCACGAAGCCGGCATACGGCCGAACTGGTTGGCTGGCATTTCGATCGGCGCGCTGAACGCCGCCATTATTGCCGGCTCGCCCGAGGCCGAGCGGATCGAACGGCTACGCAAGTTCTGGGAGAGCATCTGCGCGGCGGCGGTGGAATGGCCGGTCGGCGAAGGGCTTGCCAATGCGATGCCGTTCGCCTTCGATCTCCGCTCAGCGTACAATGCCCTGGCGGCGCTCAGGGCCCTCTTCCAGGGACAACCCGGCTTTTTCAAGCCACGCTTCCCGCCACCGTTCCTGGCGCCCTTCTCGGGCAACGCGGCGACGAGTTTCTACGATACCTCACCATTGCAGCAGACGTTGGAGCGGCTTGTCGATTTTGATCGGCTGAACGCGGGGGAGGTGCGCGTCAGCGTTGGCGCGGTCAACGTCCGTACGGGCAACCTGACCTATTTCGACACGGCTGAACGCCGGCTCGGACCGCAGCATTTCATGGCATCCGGTGCCCTGCCGCCGGGCTTCCCAGCGGTCGAGGTCGACGGTGAGCACTATTGGGACGGCGGCGTCGTTTCGAACACGCCTCTATCCCGAGTGCTGTCGAGCGAGCCGCGCGACACGCTGACCTTCCAGGTTGACCTTTGGTCGGCGCGGGGCCGTGTGCCGAATGACCTAATGGAGGTGTCCAGCCGCCAGAAGGACATTCAGTATTCCAGCCGCACACGCGCCATCACGGACCAGGCGCTTCGGATGCAGAAGATGCGTCAGGCGTTGCAGCGAATCCTCGAAATGTTGCCGGATGGCGCAAAGCAGGATCCGGAAATCCGCGCCATCGCGGACATGGCTCGCCATCGCTCCTGCAACATCATCCATCTGATCTACCAGTCCAAGATCTACGAGCGCCATTCAAAGGATTACGAATTCGGGTTGAACGCGATGCGGGCGCATTGGCAGAGCGGTCTGGAGGATATCCGCCGTACGTTAGCCGATCCGCGGCGGCTCGACCCGCCAGCTCCTGAGCTCGGCATTGTTACGCACGACGTCCACCGCCGTGACTGATCTCGCGGCAAATCTCATCCCAAAGCATCGAAAGGAACTCCCATGTTGAAGGGCAGGGTAGCCGTCGTCACCGGATCGACCAGCGGTATTGGGCTCGGTATCGCTAGGGAGCTGGCCAAGCTCCGGGCTGATATCGTTTTGAACGGCTTTGGCGATGCCAGCGAGATCGAGGCGATCCGCGGCGGCATCGAACGCGAGCATGGTGTGCGCGCCGTTTACGATGGCGCCGATATGTCGAAGGAGGAGGCCGTGCGCGGATTGATCGCAGCGACGGTCGAGAAATTCGGCCGGCTCGACATCCTCGTCAACAATGCCGGCATCCAGTTCACTGCTCCGGTCGAAGAATTCCCAGCCGGCAGGTGGAACGCGATCCTGGCGATCAACCTGTCGGCCGCGTTCCACGGCATTGCGGCGGCGGTCCCGCAGATGAAGAAGCAGTGTTGGGGGCGGATCGTCAACATTGCCTCCGCGCACGGCCTCGTCGCTTCGACGCATAAGGCAGCTTACGTCGCGGCCAAGCACGGCCTGGTCGGCTTGACCAAAGTGGTCGGCCTGGAGACTGCCGGGAGCGGGGTCACGTGCAATGCAGTATGTCCGGGCTGGGTGCGAACGCCCCTGGTCGACAAGCAGATCGACGACATCGCTGCGCAAAGAGGGGTCAGCCGGACGGAAGCCGCCAGGACACTCCTGGCGGAGAAGCAGCCGTCCCTCGAATTTGTTTCTCCGGCGCAGCTTGGCGGCACTGTCGCTTTCCTATGTTCGTCCGCCGCCGACCAGATCACCGGAACCGCCGTCTCGGTTGATGGCGGCTGGACCGCCCAGTAACCGCAAAGGAGCGCAGTCAACATGCATAGCGAAGAAAAGGTCATTGTCCTGACCGGTGGCACTTCAGGAATCGGGCGAGCGGCGGCGACCCGCCTTGCCAACCAGGGCGACAAGGTGCTCGTGACCGGCCGCCGGGCGGGTCCTCTGGACGAAACGATCGCCGAGCATCCGAATATCGCGGGTATCGTTGCGGATGCGGCCTCGACCGATGATGCCAGGCGCACAATTGCCAAGGCGATGGATCTCTGGGGCAGAATAGACGCCTTGGTCAACAACGCCGGCGCCGGCGCAATCCTTCCATTGGCCGATACCACGGCCGATCGCATCATGGATATCTTCTCGGTTAATGTGCTCGGTCCTAGCCTGCTTGCCTCGGCTGCCCTTCCGCACCTGAAGGCGAGGCGCGGCACTATCATCAACGTGTCGAGTACCTTTGGCCACCGGCCCGCGGCCGGACTGTCTCATTATGCAGCGAGCAAGGCGGCGCTGGAGCACCTGACCCGTTGTTGGGCGCTGGAGCTTGCGCCATTCGGCATACGGGTGAACGCCGTCGCCGCTGGGCCAACAGAATCCGGCGCCCTCACCGGCATGATGGGGCTGACCCAGGAACAGGCCGCCGCAGTCAAGGAACAGGAGCGTGCGCGCATCCCGCTCGGACGACGCGGCGTTCCGGACGATGTCGCAGAATGGATTGTCAGGCTTGCCGGATCAACCTCGGAATGGATGACCGGCCAGGTGGTTGCCATCGATGGCGGCTTGGGGTTGGCCTAGTCCCCATCGGGCCGTGGGCGCTAAGTCGGGAAGTGATGATCAGCACAATGGATGCCGACCTTAGGAACAGGGGCGATGGGCTCGAACAACGACTGCAGAGCGGAGTAGCCGAGAATGCCCGCCTGCAGGGCGAACTCGCTATCGCGTTGGAGCGGCAGACCGTTACGGCAGGAATCCTCAATGTCATCGCCAGTTCACCAACTGACGTGCAGCCGGTATTCGACGTCATCTCCGAAAGCGCGAGGCGGTTGCTTGTCGGCCAAACGGCGCTCGTGACGCGTGTCGTCGGCGACATGCTTCATCTGGCGGCCTGCACGGCGGGAAGCGTGGCCGGCGATGAGGAGATCCGAACCTCATTTCCCGCGCCGCTCACGTCCTCCGGGATCCATAGCCGGGTCGCACTCACCTCGGCGATCGCATTTCGCTCCGATATCGAGACCGAACCGGATGTCCATCCGGCGATCAAGAGCATGGCACGCGCGAGGGGGTATCGAAGCATCGTGGTCGTGCCCATGCTCCGGAAAGGCGCGGCGATCGGCACAATCGGCGTTTCGCGCGCCGAACCAGGAACGTTCACCGCTAGCCAGATCAACCTTCTCAAGACGTTCGCCGATCAGGCCGTGATCGCGATCGAGAACGCGCGGCTGTTCGAAGAAGTAGAGGCCCGCACGAAGGAGCTCGCCGGATCCCTCGACGATCTACGCGCGGCCCAGGACCGCCTGGTGCAGACCGAAAAGCTCATTTCGCTCGGTCAACTCACAGCTGGCATTGCGCACGAGATCAAGAACCCGCTCAACTTCGTCAACAATTTCGCTGCGCTCTCGGTCGAACTGACCGGCGAGTTGAACGAGGTTCTGGCTCCGGTCAGGCTCCCGGACGACATCCGCGGCGAAATCGATGAACTGAGCGGGCTGCTAACAGACAATCTTCAGAAGATCGTGCAGCATGGTGAGCGCGCCGACTCCATCGTCAAGAACATGCTCCTGCATTCGCGTCGTGGCGGCGGCGAGCATCGGCCTGCCGACGTCAATGCGCTGGTCGAGGAGAGCCTCAATCTCGCCTATCATGGCGCGCGCACTGAGAGACCACAGTTCGACGTCACCCTCAGGCGGGAGTTCGATCCGGACACCGGTATGGCCGACGTGTTCCCGCAGGAGATCACGCGGGTGCTGCTAAACGTTATCTCCAATGGTTTCTATGCCGTCGCCAAGCGTTGTGACGATGATGATCCCGGATTTGAGCCCGCGCTCTGCGCCGTCACGCTCGATCGCGGCGATTACGTTGAAATCCGCATCCGCGACAATGGCGTTGGTATTCCACCGGACGTGAAGGAGAAAATGTTCAATCCGTTCTTCACGACGAAGCCGCCAGGCGAGGGAACAGGCCTCGGACTTTCCATGAGCCACGACATCATCGTGAAGCAACATGGCGGCAGGATCAATGTCGAGACCGAGCCCGGCGAATTCACCGAGTTTACTATCCTGCTGCCGCGCAACATCGGTCTTTCTCACAGTATTGCGGGCTGACTATGACTGTATCAGTTCTTGTGGTGGATGACGAACCCGATTTGGAGGTCCTGTTCCGCCAGCAATTTCGACGCGAGCTTCGCGCCCAGCGCTTTGTGATGGACTTTGCCGGCTCGGCAGCGCAGGCCCTGAACCGCATTTCCGATACGGGCGAGCAAACGTTGATCCTCATCCTCTCCGACGTCAACATGCCCGGGATGAATGGCTTGGAGATGCTGCCGGAGCTTCGCGCTCGGCGGCCCGACGTTCCGGTGATCATGATCACGGCGTACGGCGACGCCGAAACGCGCAAGACGGCACTTGAGCGGGGCGCGCAGGCCCTGTTGACCAAGCCGATCGACTTCGGCGAGGTCCGCCAGGCGATCGAGGCGAGACTGGAACAGCACGCATGTTAAACGAAGATCACATGATGCCGCTTGTTCTGACCAACATCCTCGGAATTGCCGGTATCATCGTTTGGCATGTTCAGGGGAGCGACCGTCCGACAAGCCGATTGATCGCCCAGATTCTGTTCTTTGTCGGCATGAGCCTCGTGCTCTATCTGGGCGGCATCTCTCCGCAACGCGTCGATGTCGCTCACTTGCGGGGTTTCGACGCGTTGCTCTCCATATCGGCCAGGATCCTGTGGTGGACCCATCTCGCATGGGCCATTATTGGCCTGGTCCACATCTATATGTTGCTCAATCGCCGGCCACGGGAAGCGCATCTGATCCAGGACATGGCCGTCGGTGTCATCTATCTCGGTGTGGCGCTGTCGATCGTTGGCTTTGTGTTTGGTGTGCCGGTCGGCACTCTGGTCGCGACGTCAGGTGTTGTCGCGATCATTTTTGGCCTCGCGCTGCAAAATACCCTTGGTGATGTCTTCTCAGGAATCGCGCTGACGCTCGGGAGGACCTATGCCATAGGCGACTGGATCCAGCTGAAGGACGGTACGGAAGGTCGCGTCGTTGAGACTAACTGGCGCTCCACCAATCTGCTTACCGGGGGGTACAATGTCGTCGTTCTGCCGAACAGCATCTTGGCAAGACAGGGCGTCACCAATCTCAGCCGCCCCGACGAGACGCACCAGATCACGTTGACCGTACGCATTGCCACCACGACGCCAAATTTCGTCGAGCAAGTCATGCGGTCCGTACTGGAAGCCAGCACGCGGATCGTCCAGGACCCGTCGCCGATTGTCGCCCTGAGTTCGATCGACGCAGCCGCGATTGAAGTCGAGTTGCTATTCCGTGTGGACAGTCCCGCCGGCTGGACGGCGGCCCGCAACGAAGTCATCGACCTCCTTTACACCCAATGCAAGGCAAACGGTCTTTCGTTGGCCGCGCCGGCCGAAAGCCTTGTCTTCGGTCCGGCCCCGATCAGTGGCGAACATTCTGCCACGGCAATCGAGGCGCGTTCATCCCGAGCCGGATAAGACCCACGCGAACGTATCCTTCCAGAGCGCCGCATGCCTCCTTTGAAAGAATTTGCACGAGATCGGACAGCGTGACGCTGCGCGGTTTCTCGCGCCAAGCTTCGTCGGCCTCCCCCACGATCCGTGCGACAGCGCCCTAGTAGCCAACGCGTGGACATGGAGCTTGAGGTTGCCGTCCTCCCGTTGCCGATGTCGATCACCCTAAACGAGGTCGGCGGCTACATCGCGTAGTCGATTGCGCAGCCATGCGTGTGCGGGGTCGTTGGTATGTCGAGGATGCCAATACATGGCTTCGTGAATGTCGGGCAAAGCAATGGGGGGCTCGAATAGTTTGAGCTTCGGGCAAGAATGCAGCGCCCGGACCTCGCGCTCCAGTACGAGACTGATGAGCGGGGTACCTTCGATGAGAAACGGCACCAGCAGGAAGCTCTCGACCGTGACTTGAATGCGCCGCTGGATACCCATCTCGGAAAGGCGTTGGTCGGCCAAGTTTAGCTGCCGGTCTATTCCGATGCCATAGACGAGATGCGGCAGTTCCAGGAATTGCTCGTGGGTCAAGCAATCCTTCGCGATGTGCGGATGTTGGACGTCGGCAGCACATAACCAGCGGTCGCTGAGTAGAGGCATCGACGGGAATCCGGCGTCGCCAAACAGTTCGCTGGGTTCGATCACGAGGTCGGCCTGGCCAGTCTGCAACATGCGCCCCGGGTCGCGGGCGCGCGGCAGGAGATGAACGGTCACATTGGGCGCTTCGGTGGCGAGCGCACGTACCAGCGGCGTTAACAATACCAGGACGGCGTAGTCCGAAGCACTTATCGAAAAGCTACGCGCATTTTCGGCCGGATCGAAATGCGCCTTCTTCGAAAGCGTCTGCTCGATGCGCTCCAGCGTCTCCCGCACCGGAACGATGAGCTCTTCGGCGTTTCGCGTCAGCTCCAGCCCTCGACCGAAGCGAACCAGAAGCGGATCGTCGAACAGCTCGCGGAGACGCGACAGAGCCGCGCTCATCGCAGATTGCGTAAGGCCAATGCGCTCGCCGGCGCGACTGACGTTTCGTTCCGTCAGCAGTGCATCGAGCACGACTAGGAGATTGAGGTCGACGCTGCGAAGGTTCAAAGCCCTGCTCCCGCTGACCGGCAAGTGGCATAATACAAGAGTGTGCACGTTTCGATCGAACAAAATCAACCTGATTTGATGGTTTCGGGAGCCCGCGGCCGGGGTGATCGGTCACAATATCCATACGATCGATGTTAGACATCCACTGCATCGATAGTCGGGGCGCGGCGCCGCGTTGGCAGGCCGCCATGGTTCTAGCGCGTGCAGAACGCAGCATTCGCGTAGATATTTGAAATCACAAATATCGATTGGACCCTTTGTAGTTCTCCCGAATAGCCTCGCGACATTGCCAACATATCGCGCACTTTCCTCCGAGCGGGGTAGGGAATAGCGCGAGGCTGCGATGGGAGGCTATACGATGAGACATCGTTTGGAGATGGGCGTCAGTACGCACGCTGCGCTTTGGGATCTCGCTTCCGGTCCGCGACCCGAGGCCTTCCGCACGGTGATGCGTCGGGTGGTGGGAGGCGTCGCCGTTGTAGGCACGCTTCGGGAAGAACGGCCATGGGGAATGACGGTGAGCGCGTACACGCCCGTCTGCATGGAGCCACCGACTCTTCTGGTCTGCATCAACGCGAAGACGGCCACGGCCGCGGACATTGAGAGAGACCGAAAGTTCTCGCTCAATCTGCTCAGCGAAGCTCAAGCCGGGCTCTCTCAACGTTGCGCACAGCCCGGCGCTTCGAAGTACCTCGAAGGCGATGTCGTGCCCGCGGACGAGCTTCCCGTCCCATCTTTTACGCCCGTGCTGCGTGAGGCGATCGCAACGTTCGATTGCGACGCCTCCGAAATCCGACGGATAGGGACCCATGTCGTCGTGATCGGTGCGATCCGCACGATCTTGGCGCCTACGTCGCTTCGTCCGCTACTGTACGGGCAGGGCCGTTACTTGAAGACGGTCGCGTTGGACCTCGCATCCGCAGGGGCGTCGGCATGAGTATCGAGAAGGTCGTCGAACGATTCTACGAAGCCCACAACGCTCGCGATGCCGCAGCGGTCGCGGCTCTTTACGCGCTCGACGCCAGTCACGAAGAGATTGCGCAACGCAAGGTCAAACAAGGTCGGAAGGAAATAGCTTCAGGCCTGGGGCGCTTCTTCGGCTGGTTTCCTGATGCTTCCTGGACGCCGGACCGGCGTGCCGTCGGTGCGAACGGCGTCGCCATGATGAGCTACCTCCTGAAGGCGACGCTCAAGAGCCAAATGGGACCGATCGCGCCGCGCGAACAGGCGATTTCGCTTCGCGGCGTGCATTTGTTGGTAATCCGCGACGGCCTCATCCACCGGAGCGAGGACTACTGGGATGCAGATACTTTTCAACGTCAACTCAACCACGTCTAACGGAGAATAGAAATGAGAAGTGGGAAGGAATACCTGGAGTCGCTCCGCGACGGCCGGAAAGTCTATGTCGGAGGCGAACTGATCGAGGACGTCACGACTCACCCTGCGACCAAGGGCTATGCCCATGCCATCGCCGGATATTACGATCTCCACCTCGATCCGAAGAACCAGGAAATTGCGACCTTCATCGACAAGGACGGCGAGCGCCAGTCGATGCATTGGTTCCTGCCGCGTAACAAAGAGGACGTCGTCAAGCGCCGGCAATACTGCGACTTCCTCTGCCGCCATTTCAAGGGCGGTATCTTCACCCGGCCGCCTGCCGGCATGAACGTCGTCATGTTCACCCAGGTGGACGATCAGAAGCCCTGGTCGGAAAACTCCCGCTTCTCCGGAAAGAAGCGCGATCTCTCGGGCAACATCCAACGGCAGTGGGAAGAAGTGACTTCGCAGGATCTGGCCATCTCGCCGATGTTCCTCGACGTGCAGTTCGACCGCGGCCGCGACAATGCGATGGCCGAGACGCCGATGCTCAAGATCATCGAAGAGCGCGATGACGGCATTCTGGTGCGAGGCTGGAAAGCGATCGGCACCTCCGTTCCGTTCGTCAACCACCTCCTCATCGGAAACCTCTGGCGCCCCGGTCAGACGCCGGAGCAGACCGTTTACGCGCTGGTACCGATCGCCACGAAGGGCATCTCGGTCGTCGCCCGTAAATCAAACGCTCAGCCGGATGCGGATCCGTATGATCGTCCGTTGGCCACGATCGGAGACGAATTGGATGCGATGGTGTACTTCGACGACGTCCTGATTCCCTGGGACCGCGTCCAACACGTCGGCAATCCGGACCATGCCAAGTGGTATCCGCAGCGGCAGTTCGACTGGGTGCATCTCGAGACCCAGATCCGGCATTGCGTCCATGCCGAACTGATGGTTGGTCTCGCGCTGCTCCTAACGCAATCTCTGGGTACCAGCACCAATCCGCTCGTCCAGGCCCAGCTCGCCGAACTCATCCGCTTCCGCGAGACCTGCCGTGCATTCATGATCGCCGCCGAAGAAACCGGCTTCGCGACGCCGGGCGGTCTTTTCAAGCCGAACAATATCTACATCGACTTCGGCCGTGCCTACTATCTTGAAAACCAGAACAAGATGGTCAACATGCTCATCGATTTCTGCGGCCGCGGCGTCGTGATCCAACCGTCGAGAAAAGAGCTGGAGGACCCCTACATCGGTCCGAAGCTTTCCGAGGCTTTGCGCGGTGCTGAGATCAGCGCGTACGACCGCATCAAGATCTTCCGTCAGATCAGCGAACGGTTCCTGACCGAATGGGGCAACAGGCACGAGATGTTCGAGAAGTTCAACGGAACGCCGCTCTACCTCATCAATCTGCTCACGATGCAGCGTACGGAGTACCAGGTGGACGGTCCGTTGACCGAGTTGGCTCGCCAGGTTGTCGGCTTCGGCGATACGGCGGAACTCGGCAAGCGGGCCGCAGAGGCGCAGAAGAATTCGCACTACGCCAATGTCCGCTTCCAACCCGAATACGCCAAGGCGCAGGACCAGCGCGACGGTTATATGTCGACGGCTGCCGAGTAGACAACATCCTGAAGCGCTCGGGCGAAAGCCCGAGCGTCGAGGGCTCTCTTCCATCAAGAGCCGGCAGTGATTTCCTGCCATCGATCAGATCCGGACACTTCGGACTTTGACTCTACTCGATCTCTATGAACTACAAGGCGCCGTGGCGTCCTCCGCGATGCCCAAGGCCGAGCAACCCGCGGATCGACCGCCTGTTGACGGTATCGATCGTGCGGCGGGCCTTGCGATTCGACGCCAATTGGAATCCCCGTCCTCCTGAGCGCGACGCAATCCGAGATCTATTCGCGCGTGCCTGGGCAGGCGAGCCGCCCGCCATGTCTTAGGAGACATGCTCTCTTCCGCCGAACAAAACGAACGCGACCCACGGAGTGACAATGCGCAATTTCAACGAAAATACGATCACCGATGCGGTGCTCGAGCGGCTGCAGAGCGCGACCGATGCCCGCGTTCGACAGATCAGCGAAGCCCTGGTGCGACACCTCCATGCTTTCGTACGCGAGGTGCGTCCCACCCAAAAGGAATGGGAATACGGCATCGACTTTCTTACGCGGACCGGTCACATGTGCGACGACAAACGCCAGGAGTTCATTCTGCTCTCGGACACGCTGGGCGTCTCGATGCTCATCGACGCGATCAATCATTCTTCAGTGCACGGCGCCACCGAAAGCACGGTGCTCGGTCCGTTCTTCGTGCAGGACGCTCCGGAGATAGAATTGGGGAAGGACATCTCCAACGGCATTGAAGGCGATCCGCTTTTCGTCACGGGCTCGGTCTCGACCGTCGACGGTCTCCCCCTTTCTGGCGCGTGGGTCGACGTTTGGCATTCCGACGAGGATGGCAATTACGACGTGCAGCAACTCAGCGAGATCGGAGGGCTGGCGATGAGGGCCCGCTTTCGCACCGACGCCAGCGGTCGATTTAGTTTTTGGTCGATCAAGCCCGCAGCCTATCCGATACCGCACGACGGCCCGGTCGGCGAAATGCTGAAGGCACAGGGCCGGCATCCTTGGCGGCCGGCACACGTACATTTCATGATTTCCGCCCCGGGCTTCGAGCAGTTGGTGACACACATCTTCGTCGCAGGCGACCAGTACCTCGATTCCGATGTCGTCTTCGGCGTGAAGGACGATCTGGTCCGGGAATTCGTGCTTCGTAATCCCGGCGAAGAAGCGGACGGTCGGGCCACCAACAGAAAGTATTACTACCTGAACTACAATTTCGGTCTGAAGAGGGCTGGGGAAAGCTCGCACTCTGTGGAGTCAACGAAGATCTCGCGAATTCCCGTCGCACAGACCTGAGCGCTTTCGTCGCAGCTATGTCGACCGTCGAGCAGCCGCAGAGCGTTGGCCGCTCGATGCAGCGCGACGGTCCGAACAGCTCGATTGCGATCATTACATAAGGTGTCCACGCCGCGGCAAGGATGGTCGACGACGGAGGGGCTGCTGAAGGCACCGCCGGCTACATGGCAAGATGTGTTCTTTCCACCGGTGTCGGGAAGGCGCGGAAGCTAAGCCGGGTGGCGACCTGCATGCCTCCGCAAACCCATCAAACAGACCGTTCATCGTGGGCTGTGCTTGCCGTGGTCTGCCGACGCTTTTTGATGGGGGTGCGCCCCGCAACAGCGGCGATGATCCAGCATTGCAAGTCAGGCTGATACCCGAGTCGGATCGATAGAAGTTCGGCATGGGTCATCACGGCCCATGCGAGCCCGGGCACCCGTTTCGGCGTGACGCGCGAGTCGACTCACTCACACTGATCGCCGCGACGGCGACCGGTGCTGTTGCGGATGGGAGCGCCCACGCACCGCAACTCTGGTTCGTGCTCGCAGTCATCAATCGAATATCCGACGCGGCAGCTGACTTCTTTGAGCGCGATCGGTCTCGATCCAAAAGACGGTTCGCGATTTCGATTTGGAGATTCCGAAGGTATTCGAGCGGCGCCAAGCCTATGGTCTGCTTGAAGCGCCGGTTCAGCGTTCGCTCGCTGACGGCGAGGTTGGACGCAAGCTCCCTGAGATTGAACCCGCTCGCGAGCGTCGCCTCCATCCGTTTCTGAGCGCGTGCGATCAGAGAGTCCGCGTGCCCGTGCTCGTCAACCAGCGTCGCGTACGACGCGTGGTCGGTTCATGTCTCAACAGCGTCTTCGCCGTCCTCGCCGGCGCTCCGCCGGCGAAAGTCTCCACTATAGTCAGATCTGCTCTGGGTTGGCACCCGCGCGATCATTCTTGCGGCCATCTGCTTGATTCCGTCGTTCGGAATAGCGAATTCGTCGCGGCGCGGTTGGCTTGGCGATACCAGCAAAAATGCCAGCAAATCGGACGGCTGCAGTGGGCTTTTGCTTGTATTTTCAATGCGTCGCGAAAGCTTTCCGGACAAATCCGGAATCGAACCAGCTACTTAAGTTATTGTTATTATTATGATTTTTTCCTTGGTGCCCCTGGCCGGAATCGAACCAGCACTCCTTGCGGAACTCGATTTTGAGTCGAGCGCGTCTACCAATTCCGCCACAGGGGCTCCCGGTCGGCCCTGGAAAGGGCCTCGCAAAGCGGGCGGACTATAGCCATGGACAGGGCAGGGTCAACCCGCGCCAAAGTGATCCCGGCCGTTCTCGACAGCCGCCTGGGCCGGGGTTAGAGCCTTAAGAAAGCGACCCCATCGGAAGAGGCTGCCGTGACGACCCAGAGTGCCGCAATACCTGCATTCAGGCCGGCTGGGACCGGTCCCGCGCTGACTGCCTCGGTGCTCGTCACGCTGATTGCCGCCGCGACCATCGCCGGCGCCTGGTTCTTCCAGCTCGTGCTGGAGATCCTGCCCTGTCCGCTGTGCCTGGAGCAGCGCTACGCCTATTATTTCGCGATCCCGGTCGGTGTGCTCACGGCGCTTGCGGCGCGGAGCGGGGCGCCGCGGCCGCTGCTGCTCGCGGGCCTTGCGATCCTCGCGCTGGCGACACTCGCCAATGCCGGCCTCGGCACCTACCATTCCGGCGTCGAATGGGGGTTCTGGAAGGGCCCGACCGATTGCTCCGGTCCCGTCATCAATCTCGGCAATGCCGCCGACCTGCTGTCCAAGCTCGATACCGTCAAGGTGGTGCGCTGCGACGAGGTGCAGTGGCGTTTCCTCGGTCTCTCGCTCGCCGGCTACAATGTGCTGATCTCGCTGTTGATGGCCGCGATCGCGGCGTGGGGATTTTTGCGGACGGCGAAGCGCTAGGCAAGCGCCGTAGGGTGGGCAAAGCGACTTGTCCGCCGTAGCTCGAAGAGCGATGGCGGAAGCGTGCCCACCATTTTTAGCGATAGTGCGGGAGCATGGTGGGCACGGCGCTAGCGCGCCTTTGCCCATCCTACGAGACCGGAGCTCCGCTACGACTGCGGCGCTTCGCTAATCATCCACATCGTCCTGCGTGCGGCCGAACAGGTGCACGATGCCCGGGGTCGCGATCGTCACGAACACGAAGCGCGACAAATGATGGGCGCCGACGAAGATCGGGTCGATGTGCAGCGTGAGCGCGAGCGCCAGCATCGCATCCATCGCGCCCGGCGCGAAGGCGACGACGACATCCGATAATTTCACCTGCGCGGTGAGCGCGATGATGCCGACGAAGATGGCGGAGACGGCGATGGCCACGGCAAACGAGCCCAGCGCCGCATGGATGTGGCCGGCGAGCGTCTTGATCCGCATCCGCGCGAAACGGCTGCCGATCAATGCGCCGATGCCGATCAACGCCACGCCGCGCACCCAGTTCGGCAGGCCGCCCTCGACCCAGTCTGCGCCATGCAGCACGCTGGAGGCGATCATCGCGCCGAACATCCAGCTCGCCGGAAACCTGATCAGCCGCAGCAGGAGCGCCGCGGCCAGCGAGGCCGCGACCAGCTCCACGAGCTCGAGCGGTGAGGCGATCGTCGTCGTCAGCGACGGTGCGACGGAGGGCGCCACGCCCGCGAACGCGAGCACCATCGGTAGCGCCGCGGTGAGGATGATGACGCGCATGGTCTGCACCACCGCGATGCCGGGCAGGTCGGCGCCGCGCTCGACCGCCAGGATCGTGATCTGCGACAGCGCCCCGGGGCTGCCGGCGAGGAAGGCCGAGGTGCGGTCCCAGCCATGAATGCGCTGGAGGTAATAGCTCGAGCCGAAGGTCGAGCAGAAGGTCGCGAGCGCAAGCAGGCCGATGGTGAGGGGATAGGCGCTGACCTGTTGCAGCAGGTGGCGCGAGACGACCGAGCCCAGTGAAATGCCGAGCAGCACCAGCACGGTCTGGGTCAGGATCGGCGGCAGCGCCAGCTGGCGGCCGGCGATCGCGGCGATCCCGACCGCGATCATCGAGCCCGAGATCAGTCCCCCGGGAAGTCCGGCGACCAGAAACACGAGGCCGCCGACGGTGCCGATGACGAGCGTCTCCACCGTGCTCAAGATCTTGGCACGGCTTGGCCATTCGAACGGCAGGGAGGCGGTGATTTGCTTCACGCCACCTTATCGCAAATCAGCGAGAGGCACACAATTGCAGCTTCGTCATGCCGCAATGCGCGCGCCTCTCACGGATGCTCGCGAGCCGTAGTGTGACGGATTTACTTCTTGTCGGCGGCGGGGGCGGCGGGGGCGGCGGGGGCGGCGGTGCCGGCCTTCGCTTCCTTCATGCACTCACGGCGAAATTTTTTGCGCTCCTTGCCCTTCAGCGCCTTGGCGTCCGCTTGCTTGGAGCATTCGAGCGACTCCGCCGAGCGCTCCTTCGACGCCTTCTTGTCGGCGGGGGCGGCGGCAGTTGTGGTCTTGGCGTCGGTCTTGGCAGCCGGCGCGGCGGTCTGCGCGAAGGCGGTGCCGGTGGCGAGCAGGGAGGTCAGGGCGACGATGGCGAGGCGAGACGTGAAGGTCATGGTGGTGCACTCTTGCGAGATTGCGGAGGGTTGGGAACGTCGGCTCGCCTTGCTGAACGCGACATGAATAATCCGAGCCGGGGGATCACTATATTTTGGCGGCAGGCGCCATCGCTTCCTTGTCGCGGCCGGGCGGCACGCTAGGATAGCAATCCTCGTTTCGCTTCCGTCGGGGAAGACCAAGGAGGAGGACCAAGGATGACCATTCAATCAAAATTGCTGTGTGCGGTTGCATTGACGGGCTTTGCCGCGCTGGTCGCGAGCGCGCCGGCGCAGGCGCTGACCTCGCAGGAGTGCAGCGCGAAATACCAGGCCGCCAAGAAGGACGGCTCGCTTGGCACAACGAAGTGGAATGACTTCCGCAAGGCCCAGTGCGGAGCGGATGCGACGCCTGCCGCCGCGCCGGCCGCCGCTGCTCCGGCTGCGCCCGCCGCTCCTGCCGAGCCGAAGCAGGCGAAGAAGGAGGCCGCCCCCGCTGCCGCGCCAACCCTGCCGGCCGGACCCGCAATCTATCCGAATGCGGTCGACCCGAAATACGCCAAGGAGACCGCCGGCAAGGCCCGCCTCCACACCTGCGTCGACCAGTACAACGCCAACAAGACCACCAACGGCAATGGCGGCATGAAGTGGATCGAGAAGGGCGGCGGCTATTACAGCGAGTGCAACAAGAAGCTGAAGGGCGCCGCCTGAGCTTCGACATGATGCGATGGCCGGAGCAAAGCTCCGGCCATTTCGCTAGTCGAGCAGCTTCTCGGCCGACTTCGCCACGAGCTGCGAGCGTTTGCGTGGACCGCGCTCGACGAACAGCAAGCTCTGGCCGAAGATGAAGCAATAGAACAGGAAGGCCTGCGCCTCGGCCGCCTCGGCCTCGAGGCCGGTCGCGCGATAAAGCTCGGCGACGTGCTTGAGCCGCGCCGCGTCCACGCTCGCGACCGCCGCGGCGGCGTTTTCGTCCGAGCGGGCCCATTGCCGGATCGCGAGCTCGATCGCCATGCCCTCCGGATTGAGCCGCTCGGAATAGAGCTGGATCACCGCCTTCAGCCGCTCGCGGGGCTCTTGCCCATCGAGGCTTGTCTGCTGCGCGATTGACGCCGCACGTCCCTCGCGCCAGCGTTCCAGCATGGCATCGAGCAGCGCGGCACGGTCGGCGAAGCGGCGGTAGAAGCCGCCCTTGGTGACGCCGAGGTTCTTGGCGAGCACCTCGACCCTGACACCCTCGACCCCCGAGCGGGCGAGCTCGGTAAACCCTGCCTCGACCCAGACATCGCCCTTGCCGTCGTTCATGAAGGAAGCCTCACCGGTTCTTGATACGGTACCGTATTGCTAACGCGCGGAGGCGTTGATACGCTACCGTATCAATGATCAGAGGGCGGAAAAACGGCAGGAGGAATTGCGATGCAGGAGGCGACCTATCGCGGCACGGTCTATCCGTGGCAGTGCGATCATGTCGGCCACATGAACATCATGTGGTATGTCGGAAAATTCGACGAGGCCAACTGGAATCTGTTCGCCCGCCTCGGGCTGACGCCGAGCTATCTGCGCTCTTCCGGCCGCGGCATGGCCGCCGTGCAGCAGAACATCACCTACAGGCGGGAGCTGCTCGCCGGCGACATCGTCGAGATCCGCAGCCATTTGCTGGAGGTCCGCGACAAGTCGATCCGCTTCCGGCACGACATGACCAATGCCGAGACCGGCGAGATCGCCGCGTTCTGCGACACCACCGGCGTGCACATGGACCGCAGCCAGCGGAAGTCGGCGCCGTTCACGGATGCGATCCGCGCGGTCGCTCTGCAGCATCTTGCCGAGCCGGCCGAGGCCTGAGCCATGGCCGCGTTCGAGCCGAAAAATCCGGGCTATCGCGCTGCTACCATTGCCATGTTCGACGGCCAGCCGGCGATGCGCACGCTCGGCATCGTGATCGTCCGCCTCGCGCCGGGCGAGGTCGAATTGGCCATGCTGCATTCGGCGGCCTTCACGCAGCAGAACGGTTTTGTCCATGCCGGCATCATCACGGCAGGCCTCGACAATGCCTGCGGCGTCGCCGCCTTCACCCTGATGCCGCGCGAGGCCGACATCCTGACCGTCGAGTTCAAGACCACGCTGCTGGCACCCGCCCGCGGCACGCGCTTCGTCTTCAAGGCCGAGGTGGTCAAGCCCGGCCGCACGCTCACCTTCTGCGGGGCCAGGGCCTTTGCCGAGCATGAGGGCAACACCACGCTGATCGCCACCATGACCGGGACGCTGATGGCGATGCTGCCCCGCGCGGCGGCTTCGCCAGCGCCGGCGGCGATCCGCGCCTAGCATGGCGATGACATCGCGCCCGCAACGCTCTATATGACGCGCAACAGTTCCCGGTCGCGAACCGTATTTGCAGCGATGGGACCGAAACGGGACGAGATATGGCTGGATTCAGGAACAAGGGCCTCGTGGCGACGCGGCGTGCGGCGCTGACGCTGATCGGGGCGGGTGCCCTTGCGGCAGGTCGGATCACGTCTGCGCGCGCGGCCGCCGCCGATGACGAGGTGCTGACCGAAGCCAAGGTGTTGCGCGACCCCGATGTTCCCGTCGCCGGTAATCCCGACGGCAACATCAGCATCATCGAATGGTCCGACTACAACTGTCCCTATTGCCGCAAGCTCGAGCCGGAGCTGCGCCAGGTGGTCCAGGACGACGGCAAGGTCAGGCTGGTGATGAAGGATTGGCCGATCCTCGGGCCGGTCTCGGTCACCGCGGCGCGGATCGCGCTCGCGGCAAAATTCCAGGACAAATACCATCAGGCGCATGACGCCATGATGGGTGTCAGCTCGCGCCTGACAGAGCCGCGCATCAACGAGCTGCTCGCGGCCGCCGGCGTCGACATGGACCGCCTGAAGCGCGATCTCACCGACCGCGCCAAGGACATCGACGCCGTCCTCAAGCGCAACAACGAGCAGGCCGAAGCCTTCGGCTTCAGCGGTACCCCCTCCTTCATCGTCGGCAAGTACCGCGTGCCGGGCGTGCTCAGCATGACCGAGTTCGAGCAGGTCATCGCCGATGCCCGCAAGGCCAAGATGAACTGACGCGAGCCGGATCGATCGCTGTCAACACAAAGGCGCCGCCGCGGACCCGCGACGGCGCCTTGTTCGTGATATCGCGTCGTTACTTCGACGAGATGCGGACCCAGTCCTTGTGCGCGCGATCGCGCAGCGCATCCCAATCGGCCTTGGCGACGTCCCAGTTCACGATGGTGCGATTGGACGTCGCGACCTCGCCATTGGCGACCGACGACGTCTGCATGGAGTCATAGACGTACACGCCGCAACCGAGCAGCAGCGCGCCCAAAATCATTCCGAAAAACGTCTGCATCTGCGAACCTCCGGTGACGGGCGATAACGTCGGCCCGGAGTGATGGTTCCGCGGCAGTACGGCGCAGATAAGGACGACCCGTTCATCCGCCGTTCAGCCACTCCAGCAGCTCTGCGTTGATCTCGCGCGGATAGGTGTGGCTGAGGTCGTCGATCTCGCGATAGGTGACGTCGGCGCCGGCAGCGGAGAGGGCCGCCTGCGTCTGACGCGCGGTCTGTACCGGAAACATCCAGTCGAGCTTGCCGTGGGTGATGAAGATCGGCAGTCCCTGCAGGCGCACGGCGTCCGCCATCTCCGCCATCAGCGGATGGAACGTCGCCGACACCGGCGCGAGATGCGTGAAGGGCGAGGCGCCGTCGAGCCCGGTGACGTAGCAGAACGTGCCGCCGTCACTCATGCCGGTCAGCAGCAGGCGCGAGCCGTCGACGGTCCAGCGGCTGCGCACCGTGTCGAGAATGCGCATGAGGTTCGGCGTGTCGCTATCGTCGCCCATCAGCGCCCATGTCGGGCCGGTCGCGGTCGGCGCCACCAGGATCGCGCCGAGGCTGCGGGTGTCGCGGAGCCAGCTCCAGAGAAAACCGCGGCCGTTGCCGCTGCCGCCATGCAGCGCCATCACCAGCGGCATGGCGCGCTCCGGCGAATAATATTCTGGCACATAGACCGAGAAGCCGCCGCGGCTGCCGGGCTCGTTGTGGTCGTGGAAGATGCCGGTGTGTTCGCCCGCCCCGGCTTCCAGCCGCGTCAGCAGATCGTCATTCTCGCGATTGGCGGCATTGAGGAAGAAGCCGCTCACCGGCGGAAACTGGGTCGACAGCGGATACAGCGCCTCCTGTGCACGAGGCAGATGGCGTAGCGCGCGGAAGACCGCGACGAGATCGCCATTGCCGCGCTCGACCTCGCGTATGCCGGCAAAGGCGGCGAGCGTCTCGTTGCAGGCGCGGTCGAGCCGCTCGCGCAGCCCGGTGAACTGCTCGGGCCAGGCGCCGATCGCAGCGTGCGCCGCTCGCAGCGCCTCGTCGGGCGTGCCGATCGCATTCATCACCGAGGCAAAGGCCGGCGGATGCAGATTCCGGGTGAAGAAGCCGAGTGCTTCCAGCGCGTTGAGCAGCGGCGGCAGTACGGTCACGATGTCGTCAACGACGGCCTCGGTCATCGCCGCTTCCTTGCGTCAGTTCGGTGGTGTCAGTGCAGCTTCGGCGCTTTCAGCAGCTTGAAGCGGTCGGTCGACGTCACCGTGACGTCGAAGGTGACACCTTCATGATGCACGGTCAGCGGCACGTCGACGCCGGCGGCGCCGAGCGCCCACATCTTCTTGTAGAAGGCGGTCTGGCTCGTCACCTCCTGGCCGTCCACTGCAAGGATGACATCGCCGGTCTTCAGCTCCGCGCGCGCGGCCGGGCCGTTGGTGGAGATCCCGATCACCACCAGGCGGTTGTCGATTTCGGTCGAATAGAGCCCGAGCCAGGGCCGCGACGGTTTGTTGACGCGGCCGAATTTGCGCAGATCGTCGAGCACCGGCTTCAACAGATCGATCGGCACGATCATGTTGACGTGCTCGGCCTTGCCGTCGCGTTCGCGCTCGAGCTGCAGCGAGCCGATGCCGATCAACTCCCCGCGCTCGTTGAGCAGCGCCGTGCCGCCCCAGTTCGGATGTGCGGGATAGGTGAACACCGCCTCGTCCAGCAGATATTCCCAATAGCCGGCGAATTCCTGCTTGGCCACGATCTGGCTCGCGACCGAGCGCGTGCGCCCGCCGGCGCCGCCGACCACGACGCGGTCGCCGACCCTTGTTTTCGCCGAGTTGCCGAGCGGCAAGGGTTCGACGTCGAGCTGACCGAGCGCCTGCACGAGGCCGAAGCCGGTGACGGAATCGAAACCGAGCGCATGCCCCTCGACGACGCGCCCGTCGGCGAGATGCAGCCACACTGATTCCGCCTCGGTAATGAGGTAGCCGATGGTCAGCACCAGCCCGTTGTCGATCACGACGCCGTTGCCGGCGCGTTCGGTGCCCAGCGTTTCGGCACTGAAGGCGTCGGGCGGGATGATGGCGTGCAGGCCGACGACGGACGCGAGCGAGCGGTCGAGATCGAAACCGTAATCGCTCGCGCGCGGCTGATTGGCCGGCGGCACTCTCCATTCGGTCAGGGCGGGCATGGAGTTCTCCTGGCTGAGAGCATTGCTCCGCCTTGGCCGGCGGAACGACGCGCGAAGCACTCATAATTTAGGCTGGAGGAGGCCGTCTTGAAAGCCTCGTTCCCAACTATTCCGGAGATCGCCGCGTGAAATCTTCGACAGGCACAGGACGCCCGCACAGGTGGCAAGCGGCCGCGCGATCCAGCACCGGCCGCATGGCTGCTGTCCCGCGACGTGCTAGGCGGGGTGCAATGAAGCTGCTAACCATTGCCGCTTCGTTTGACCAAGAGATCACGGACCGAAGCATGGATAATCGCAGCGACATCTGGCGTGGCGTCGACACGATCAAGGCGCGTTTCATCGACCTCAGCGACAGGGTCTGGGGCATGCCCGAGGTGTGCTACACAGAGGCGCGGTCCGCCGCCGAGCATCTCGCCGAGCTGCGCCACCAGGGTTTCCGTATCACCGAGAACGTCGCGGGCATCCCGACCGCGGTGATGGGCGAGTGGGGTGAGGGCGGTCCGGTCATTGCCTTCATGGGTGAATATGACGCGTTGCCGGGCCTTAGCCAGGAGGCCGGCGTCGCCGAGCACCGTCCGGTCGAGACCGGCGGCCATGGCCACGGTTGCGGCCACAATCTGCTTGGTTCCGCGGCGCTGCTCGCCGCAACCGCGATGAAGGACTGGCTCGCCGAGAACAAGGTGCCCGGCCGCGTGCGCTATTACKGCTGCCCGGCGGAAGAGGGCGGCGCAGCCAAGGCCTTCATGGTGCGCTCGGGCGTGTTTGAAGACGCCGACATCGCCATCACCTGGCATCCGCACAGCTTCTGGGAAGTCGCGGTAACGCCGTCGCTCGCCAACACGCGTGCGGATTTCATCTTCACCGGCCGCACCTCGCATGCGGCGGCGTCGCCGCATCTCGGCCGCTCCGCGCTCGACGCCGTGGAGCTGATGAATGTCGGTGTGAACTACATGCGCGAGCACATGCCGAGCGACGCCCGCGTGCATTACGCCCTGCTCGACACCGGCGGCATCGCTCCCAACGTGGTGCAGGCGCATGCGCGCGTGCGCTATTCGATCCGCGCCCGCGATCTGCCCGGCATGAACGAGCTGGTCGGACGCGTCAGCAAGATCGCAGAAGGCGCGGCGTTGATGACCGAGACCAAGGTCGAGATGAAGATCATCTCCGCGGTCTCCAACATCCTGCCGAATACGCCGCTGGAGCAGGCGCTGCACCAGGTGATGGAAGAGCTGGGGCCGCCGCATTTCGACGACGCCGACAAGGGCTTTGCCAGCCAGATCCGCGCCACGTTGAGCGACAAGGACATCGCGTCGGTCTATTACGCGATCGGCATGGAGCCGACTGATCGGCCGCTGGCCGACTTCCTGGTGCCGCTCGATGCCAAGCGCAACCCGCTGGTCGGCTCGACCGACGTCGGCGACGTGAGCTGGGTGGTGCCGACCGTGCAGGTTCACGCACCCACGGTTGCAATCGGCACGCCGTTCCACACCTGGCAGGTGGTGGCGCAGGGCAAGAGCGGACACGCTCATAAGGCCATGGTGCAGGCGGCGAAGGCGATGGCCGGGATCGGCATCAAGGCGTTGACGGATCCGGAGCTGATCAAGGCCGCGAAAGCGGACTTGCAGAAGCGGACCGCCAAGACACCTTACGTCTGTCCGCTGCCGGACCACGTCGCGCCGCCGCTGACCATGTCCGTGGCGTAGAATTTCGCCTCGATACTTCGTCTGATGCCGCGAACAAATTTTCCGCAGTGCAACGTGGATTCCGGCGCGATTTAGCGCCGGATTGCCGAACGCTTGGGCTGCGGAACAGAGTTTTGCCCAACAGACAGCCAGAACACCGTTTGCATACACATGGTCGCAGTTGACGCGCGGCCTATTCGGTGTGCCATCTACCGCCAGCAAAAACCCGGCGGCCGCGGTGCGGCTGCCTGCATCCATACGGGAACCAGACGGGGGACAACCATGCTGGATAAAGAACTGCGTTCGATGATTGGTGACGTGAAGGACGGCCGGATGGACCGCCGTGCCTTCATCATGCGTATGGCCGCGGTCGGCCTCACCGCACCCCTCGCCAACCAGATCCTCGCGCTCGGCGGCGTCGCCATGGCGGAAGGTGCCCAGACCTACAAGCCGACCAAGCGCGGCGGCGGCGGTGCGCTGAAGCTGCTGTGGTGGCAGGGGCCGACCCTGCTCAATCCGCATTTCGCCACCGGCACCAAGGACCAGGACGGCGCGCGCCTGTTCTACGAGCCCCTCGCTTGTTGGGATCCCGACGGCAACATGAAGCTGGTTCTGGCGGCCGAAATTCCCTCGATCCAGAACGGCGGCCTCGCCGCCGACGGCAAGTCGGTGACCTGGAAGCTCAAACCAGGCGTCAAATGGCATGACGGCAAGCCGTTCACCGCCGATGACGTCGTGTTCAACTGGGAATACGCCAGGGATCCCGCGACCTCCGCCCTGACCATCGCGACGCTCCGCGACATCACGGTCGAGAAGGTGGATGACCTCACGGTTCGCATCCTCTTCAACAAGCCGACGCCGTTCTGGGCCGACGCCTTTGTCGGGGCTCCCAACACCATCATCCCCAAACATTTGTTCGCCGACTACAAGGGGTCCAAATCGCGGGAGGCGCCCACCAACCTCTCGCCGGTCGGCACTGGCCCCTACAAGTTCGTCGAGTTCAAGCCGGGCGATCTCGTCCGCGGCCAGCTCAATCCCGATTACCACATGCCGAACCGGCCTTATTTCGACACGGTCGAGATGAAGGGCGGCGGCGACGCCGTCTCTGCGGCGCGCGCGGTGATCCAGACCGGCGAATATGATTTCGGATGGAACATCCAGGTCGAGGACGACGTGCTGCTGCGCCTCGAAAAGGGCGGCAAGGGCAAGACCGTTTATGCCGTGGGCGGCGACACCGAATTCATCGCGCTCAACTTCACCGATCCGAACACCGAGGTCGATGGCGAGCGCTCCTCGATGAAGACCAAGCATCCGCTGTTCTCCGATCCGGCGGTACGCAAGGCGCTGTCGATGCTGGTCGACCGCGAGTCCATCAAGAAGGCGATCTACGGCCGCGCCGGCCGCACCACCGCCAACTTCCTCAATGGTCCCGAGAAATTCGTCTCCAAGAACACGACCTGGGAATTCAGCATCGAGAAGGCCTCGAAGCTGCTCGACGACGCCGGCTGGAAGCCCGGCGCGGATGGCATCCGCGAGAAGGACGGCAAGAAGCTGAAGCTTCTGTACCAGACCTCGATCAACGGACCGCGTCAGAAGACCCAGGCGATCGTCAAGCAGGCCTGTCAGAAGGCCGGCATCGACGTCGAGCTGAAGTCGGTGGTGGCGTCCGTGTTCTTCTCCTCCGATGTCGCCAACCCCGACACCTACGCGCATTTCTACGCCGATCTCCAGATGTTCCAGATCCCGCTGAGCCAGCCGGATCCGTCTCAGCATATGCGCCGCTATCTGTCGACCAACGTCGCCACGAAGGAGAACAAGTGGCAGGGCACGAACTTCCCGCGCTGGGTCAACAAGGACTATGACGCAGCGATCGAAGCAGCCGAAGGCGAAATGGATCCGGTCAAGCGCGCGGCGCACTATATCAAGGCCAACGACCTCATGTTCCAGGACACCGTGTTCATCCCGGCGCAGCATCGCCTAAAGGTGGAAGCGGCAGCCAACAATCTGCGCCCGATCATCAGCGGCTGGGCCAACGAAACCGACAATCTGCACGATTGGTACCGCGAGGAATGATCCCCCAGCTCTAGACGGGGTCTTTCCCTATGAGTCAGTACGTCCTGCGTCGCCTCCTGATCGCGATTCCGAGTCTTCTCGGAATCTCGGTTGTGCTGTTTGTCGTGCTGGCGCTTGCGCCAGGCGATCCGTTCTCGGAACTGGCGACGAACCCGAACGTCCCGCCCGAGGTGCAGGCCGCACTTCGGGCCAAGTTCGGCCTCGACGATCCGATCCACCTCCGTTACCTGCACTGGCTCAACGCCATGCTGCACGGTGACTGGGGGTTCTCCTTCGTCAGCCGGATGAATGTCGACACGCTGATCCTCCAGCGTCTGCCGGCGACGCTCTACGTGATCGGTTCGGCGCAGATTCTGGCGCTCCTGATTGCGATCCCGGTCGGGGTCTATGCGGCGACAAAGCCCTATTCGCTGTTCGACCAGATCGCCAACACGCTCGCCTTCGTCGGCTTCTCGCTGCCGACCTTCTTCACCGGCATCCTGTTCATCCTGATCTTCTCGGTTACGCTGGACTGGCTGCCTTTCGTCTATACGACCGACATCAAGGGCACCGGCATCCTTTGGGTGCTGGAGATGATCCGGCAGGCGATCATGCCGGTGGCGGTGCTCGGTCTGTTTCAGGCGGCGTCGATGACGCGTTTCGTTCGCTCGGCGATGCTCGACGTGATCCGGCTCGACTACGTCACCACGGCGCGCGCGAAGGGCCTCGGACAGGCCACGGTCATCGTCAAGCACGTCATGCGCAACGCCATGATCCCGGTCGTCACCCTGATTGCGTTGCAGATGCCGGCCGTGTTCGGCGGCGCCATCGTCACCGAGCAGATCTTCCGCATCCCCGGCATCGGCTCGCTACTGATCTCCTCCATCCTTTCCAACGACACGCCGGTGGTGATGGCCGTTACCTTCGTCTTCGCGTGCCTTGTCGTGCTGTTCAATCTCATCGCGGACGTCCTTTATGGCTGGCTTGACCCTCGCATCTCCCTCCGCTGAGCGGCGCGTCTACTCGCCCTGGCGCGAGATGTGGCGGCGCTACAGCCGCCACAAGCTCGCCGTGGTCAGTGCGTTTCTGCTCCTCATTCTGATCCTGGCGGTGGTGGCCGGCCCCTTCGTCTGGCGGGTCAAGATCGACGACATCGATATCGTGGCGGGCATGCAGGGGCCGTCGCTTGCCCATCCGTTCGGCACCGACGATCTCGGGCAGGACATCCTGGCCCGCATGATCTATGGCGGCCGCATCTCGCTCGCGGTCGGCCTTGCCGCGATGCTGGTCTCGGTCTTCATCGGTGTCCTGATCGGCGCGCTCGCCGGCATGTCGCGCGGCGCGCTCGGTCACGGCCTGATGTGGCTCACCGATCTCTTCCTGTCCCTGCCGCAACTTCCGCTGCTGCTGCTGCTGATCTATCTCTTCCGCGACGGGCTGAAGCAGATGTTTGGTCCCGAGGGCGGCATCTTCATCCTGATCGTGCTCGTGATCGGCGGCTTGCGCTGGATGCCGGTCGCGCGGCTGGTGCGCGCCCAGTTCCTGTCGATCCGCGAGAAGGAGTTCGTCGAGGCCGCCCGTGCGCTCGGCGCAAGTCCGGTGCGCCAGGTGGTGCGGCACATCCTGCCCAATGCGCTCGGTCCCGTGATCATCGCCGGCACCATCGACGTGGCTGCCGCCATCATCGCGGAATCGACGCTGTCCTTCCTCGGCCTCGGCTTCCCGCCGGATACGCCGACCTGGGGCCGGCTCTTGTACGACGCCAAGGATTTCCTCGACATCGGCCCGCACTGGGCGCTGTTTCCGGGCGGCGCGATCTTCATCGCGGTGGTCGCCATCAACTTCATCGGCGACGGCTTGCGTGACGCGCTCGATGCGCGACGGGTGATCTGATGGCGCCGCTGCTGGAAATCAAAGGGCTGAAAACCCACTTCTCGACCGACGACGGCATCCTGCAGGCCGTCGACGGTGTCGACATCTCCATCAACAAGGGCGAGACGCTCTGTGTCGTGGGCGAATCCGGCTGCGGCAAGACCGTGACCGCGATGTCGATCCTGAAGTTGATCGCCATGCCGCCGGGCCGCATCGCGGCGGGCCAGATCATCTTCGAGGGCCGCGATCTCGTGCCGCTGACGAGCCGTCAGCTCGACGAGATCAGGGCCAAGGAGATCGGCTTCATCTTCCAGGAGCCGATGACCTCGCTCAATCCGGTGCTCACCATCGGCGAGCAGATCGCCGAGAGCCTGCGCCGCCATGAAGCGGTGACGAAGAAGCAGGCGCTCGAGCGCACCATCGAGATGCTGAAGCTGGTGCAGATCCCCAACGCCGAAGGCCGCGTGCACAATTATCCGCACCAGTTCTCAGGCGGCATGCGCCAGCGCGTGATGATCGCGATGGCGCTCGCCTGCAGGCCGAAGCTGATCATCGCCGACGAGCCGACCACCGCGCTCGACGTCACCATCCAGGCGCAAATCCTCGACCTCCTGCAGGACATGAAGGAGCGCTTCGGCATGGCGGTGATGCTGATCACCCACGCCATGGGCGTCGTCGCCGAGACCGCGCAGCGCGTCGTCGTGATGTATGCCGGCAAGGTGGTGGAGGAAGCGCTCGTCGACGACCTCTTCGGCAATCCCGGCCACCCCTACACCCAGGGGCTGATTCGCTCGATCCCGCGCATCGATCTCGACAGCGAGCACAAGACAAGGCTCGAAGCGATCGGCGGCTCGGTGCCGATCCTGATCAATCCGCCGGTCGGTTGCCGCTTCGCCCCGCGCTGCAAGTTTGCCATGAACGTCTGCACCGAGAAGGAGCCGCTGCTGCGCGAGATCGCGCCCGGCCACCGCATGGCCTGTCATTTGGGAGATACGCAGTTGGGAGGCACGGCATGACCGAGCCCTTGCTCCGCGTCAGCGGCCTGAAGAAATATTTCCCCGTGCACGGCGGCCTGTTGTCGCGCCAGGTCGGTAGCGTCTATGCGGTCGACGGGGTCTCGTTCTCGGTCAACCGCGGCGAGACGCTCGGCCTCGTCGGCGAATCCGGCTGCGGCAAATCCACCACCGGCCGCTGCGTACTGCGCCTGATCGAGCCGACCGACGGCGAGGTCGTGTTCGACGGCCAGGACGTGCGCCAGCTCAGCGGCAATGATTTGCGCGCGATGCGGCGGAACATGCAGCTGGTGTTCCAGGATCCGTTCGCCTCGCTCAATCCGCGCATGACGGTCGGCGCCATCCTCGGTGAGGCCCTGATCATCCATAAGCTTGGGTCGTCGGCCAAGGAGCGCGAGGAGCGCGTCGCCAGCCTGCTCGTGAAGGTCGGCCTCAAGGCCGAGCACATGCGCCGCTACCCGCACGAATTCTCGGGCGGCCAACGCCAGCGCATCGTGATCGCGCGGGCGCTCGCGGTCGAGCCGAAGCTGATCGTCTGCGACGAGCCGGTATCCGCGCTCGACGTGTCGATCCAGGCGCAGGTGATCAATCTGCTGGAGGATCTCCAGGCCGAGCTGAACCTCACCTATCTGTTCGTCGCGCACGATCTGTCGGTGGTCGAGCACATCTCCGACCGCGTCGCCGTGATGTACCTCGGCCGGATCGTCGAGCTGGCGAAAGCGAGCGATCTCTACCGCAATCCGCAGCACCCCTACACCAGGGCGCTGTTGTCGGCGGTGCCGGTGCCCGATCCCAAGCTCAAGCGTGAACGCATTCGCCTCAAGGGCGACGTGCCGAGCCCGATGAAGCCGCCATCCGGCTGCCACTTCCACACTCGCTGTCCGATCGCCCAGCCGCGCTGCGCGGAAAGCGCACCCGAGCTGAAGGAAGGGGCGGGCGGGCACTTCGTGGCGTGCCACCTCGCCTGACGTCGCGCGAGGCGGTGCGCCCGTTCATCCGTCCCTGAGCAGGCCGTGCGCCGAAAGGGCCTGCCGGAAAGCCTCCACCGACGTGTGATGATGCGCGAAGAGGCCCGCTTCCCGCGCGCCGGTGACATTTGCCGCGAGGTCGTCGACGAACAGAACGGTCTGCGGCGTCGCCTGTAGCTCCGACAGGCAGAGGCGATAGCAGCGCGGGTCCGGCTTGGCCGCCTTGAACCGGGCCGACGTGTAGATGCGGGAGCCGAACAGCGGACGCAATTCCGGCAGCAGCGTGTCGATATGGTCGGCGACCAGCGTGGTATTGTTGGTCAGGACGGCAACGTCGATGGTCTCATGCAGGCGGCGCGCAATCTCCAGCATCGCGCGATCGGCCTTCATCGAACGGCGGCGTGCCTCCACCCACTCATCGAGCGACAGGGGATAGCCGATGCGCTCGCCAAATCCCCGCAAATAGTCGGCGGCATCGAGCGTGCCGGAGTCGCCGAGAAGCTCGAATCCGCTCTCCCAGATCGCCTTGTAGACGAACTCACTGGTGGTCCCCGCAAGCTCCGCCAGAAACGCGACGCGCCTCCCTCTGTCGTATTCGCAGAGGACATTGTCCATGTCGAAGAGGACAAGCTTGATCTCGTCAGGCACGGGAACGCTCCCGGCCGGACCGAAACATCCGGCCGTGCTCGAAGTCATATCCCACTGGAACGCCGGCGACAAATCCGGGCGCAAGGGCCGAACGTTGCGATACTGGTGTCGAGCGTAGCAGCTTCATGGCTACGAGGTGCGGCGGCGGGCCAGTTGATGCAGCACCGTGTCGATGGTCGGGACCGCACCGGTCTCGCGGAGCCAATTGTCGGCCAGCTCCCTCAGTTCGCCCGGCGTCAAGCCGAACTTGCGGCGGAATGCGCGAATGAAGGTGGAATCGCTGCTGAAGCGCATGCCGACGGCGAGGTCGATCAGCCGCGTGTCCTCCGCGGACGGCGATATCAGCTGGCGGAAAGCGAGATTGAGGCGCTGCTCCCTCACGTAGTGTGAGAGCCCGCCATCCGCCTCGAACAGCCGATAGAGGGTCGCGCGCGAAATCTGGAAGTGGCGGCACAACTCGTCTGCGGTGAGCGCGTCGGTCTCGAGATTGTCCGCGATGCGGCGCTTGATCATCGCAAGATAAAGATGCCGCTCGGCGCGTTCGACTCCGGCCGCAATGTCGGCGGTCCCGCCAGCGGCCGCGGCAACGATGTCGGCGATCGCGTCGATCGTGGCCTCGGCGCTGCCCGCCTCGGGCTCGGGTGGCAGCGTAAGCGCCGCGTAATGGCTGGCAAGCAGGCGGGTATGAGGATGGTTTGACGGCAGCAAGGTTGCCGTGGCCGAATCCGGATGAGCAAGCCGTGGTGCCAGCATGGCGCGTTGCAGGATGATCGCCATCAGGCGGGTACGACTGCCGCCGCCGCGCAACACGGTCCGGTTCGGCTGCGCCATGTCGATCAGGCAGATGGCGCCGGGCCCCATCGTCACCTCGCGCCGGCCCGAGCTGAACCGCATCTCGCCTTCGACACACAAGGTGATCTGAAAGTGATCCATCGCACCGCGGGCGACGTGTGCAGGCGTCCGGTCGTATTCCTGATCGGTCGCGCGCGTATCGACCAGCAACGCATTGCGGGTCATCATCGTCACGGTGGTGACATGGAAGTCGTCCTCCGTGGTGAGCGGAACGACATCGCAGATGTCGGCCGTCATGGCGCGCAACTGTCTCAGCGCGTCCACCCCGCGCCCCGGGATGTCCGCCGGCATGGTCTCGTTCACGGCCGTCTCGTCTGCATTGCCCCACGATGAGGCCCCACCGCATGGACTCGATCGTCGAAGTCCGGCGGCCCCCCAACATCGCCTCGGGATGTAGCCATTCAGAAATCAGTGCGCAAGCGATGGTGGGCGGGATTTGGCGCGCGCCGATGCGCCGCATGTGCACACCGCGTTAGCCGCGCTTGCCAGCTACGCAGGAAAGGGCGGCGTTCGCTACGTCTGGCAGGATTCGTCACGCGCTCTTCGCGGGCCAGGGCACGACCTGTCCCGACATCACCATACGGTCGCGGCCGCTGTCCTTGGCGGAGTAGAGCGCGCGGTCGGCGCCGGCGACCAGCGTGTTGCAGTCCRGCGCGGTCTGAGATGGAAGGCTTGTCGCAGCGCCGATGCTTGCCGTAACCAGCCGGGAGGGCGGATTTTGCGTATGCAGCATGGCGAGGTCGTGCAGTGCCTCGCGAATCCCTTCGCCGACTTCGGCGCAACCATCCGGGCCGGTGTTCGGCAACAGAACGGCGAATTCCTCGCCGCCGTAGCGCGCCGCGAGGTCAGCCGGGCGCCTAGCCTGAGCGGACAGGATCCGGCCGAGTGCGCGCAGGCGTCCGTCGCCCGCCTGATGTCCGTAATGATCGTTGAATTTCTTGAACTGATCGACGTCGATCAACAGGAGCGAGATCTGCGTGCCGTCGCGCCGGGCGCGCGTCCATTCCTCCGCGAGGCGTTCGTCGAACGCGCGGCGGTTGGCAAGGCCGGTCAGGCCATCGGTGGTCGCGAGCGATGCCAGTTTGTCCTGCAAGTCCTTCTGCTCGGTCATGTCGCGCACGACCGCGACGACACCGTCGACCTCGCCGCTGTCGGAGGCTCGGGTCACGTGCAAGGCCGCCTCGGCCCAGATATCGCCCTTGTCGCGATGGCGCTGGCGATAGACGAACCGCGCTTCCTCGGCCTCGCCGTTCTTCAGCGATGCGATGGCCTGCTCGACCCGCTCCATGTCGTCCGCGTGGATACCGGCCACCGCCGACGTGCCGAGCAGTTCCTCGGGAGACCAGCCGGTGATGCGCGCGCACGAGGGCGAGACGTAGAGCAGCCGGTTATCCAGCCCGATCCGGGATACCATGTCGCTGGATTGCTCGGCGAGCAGGCGGAAATGGGCTTCATTCGCGACCAGGGCCTGCGCCATTCGCTGCCGCTGCCAGAGCTGGCGGACCAGGTAGAAGCCGATCACCGCGATCAGCGCGACGAGGCCGAGCACAAAGGCCGTGCGTGCGGCTGCCGCGCGTCGCCAGGGCGCCAGCACGTCGTCCTGCGACTTGCTCGCCAGCACCATCAGCGGATAGCGGCTGCTGCGCTGGTAGTAGCTCAGCCGCTGCACACCATCGAGCGGCGACTTGAAATAGTAGACCGCTGCCGCCGGACGGCTTTTCCATTCCCTGAACAGCGGCGCGTTGGAGAGGTCGCGTCCGATGAAGGCGCCGCTCTCGTCGTGGCTGCGCGCCAGCATGATACCGGAGCCGTTGAGCAGCGATGCCGAGCCGTTCGACCCGACGTCGAAGCGCTCGTAGAATTTCGCGAAATAGGCGACGTCGATCGTGAGCAGCGCGACGCCGGCAAAGCTGCCGTCGGGGTGGTTGATCCGGCGTGACGCGGTGATGATCCACTGGCCGCCGGCGCGGCTCTTGATGGGCCGCCCGATCAGCGTGTCCTTCGCCGGGGAATCTCGGTGCTGCCGGAAATATTCGCGATCGCTGTTGTTGAGCTTGGAGAAGTCGACATGCTCGGTCGTGGCAAGCCATCGGCCGGTTTCGTCATAGACGAAGATGCCGCGGATGCGGTCCGATGATTTGCGGGTCGGCAGGTAAGTCTGGAGCTTCGCGATCGTGTCCGGGCCGGTTCCGTCGAGTTCGAGGCGATGGACCAGTCCGACCAGGATCGTATCGGCAAGCTCGAACGTGTCGTCCGCGTGCTGGACCAGGGAATGCGCGAGGTTGGCGACGTCGGTCTCGGCATTCCGGAGATCGGCGTTGTGCGTTTCCCATTCGCGCCAGACACTCAAGCCGAGGATCGCCACGCAGATCAGCACGACGAATCCGCCCGCCCAGAGCGGAAGGCGCGTCTTGCCGAGTTCGCGGTCCGTGACCATCGGCTTGCTCCAAATCGGAGCAAAGCTCTCACTTTGGTCTTAACGGCCTGTTGCACCTTCCGCGATGATTTTGCGCGTCCGTAGTCAGCCGGAGGAGATCGTCGATATTTTGATCGACTCTCATCGCCGGATGTTAACCACGCTGCCGCGGCATGATGTTTCGCGCGGCCTCTGCCGCGTCAGTCCATCAGCGTGAAGCCGACGCGCAGCGTCACCTGGTAGTGGCGGACGGCGCCATTCTCGATGTGACCGCGTGTCTGCACCACCTCGAACCATTTCATTTCGCGAACGGTCTTGGCGGCGCGGCTGATCGCATTCTTGATCGCATCCTCGATGGAGGTCTCGGATGATCCGACCAGCTCCAGGATCTTGTAGACGTGATCCGACTCGGCTGTGGGCATGGTACGTCTCCCTCGTTTGCGTTGCGGCACCACCGCCACCCGCTCCCATTTGAACGGGTACCGGCGTTCCCGGTTCCATCGTCCGCCATGGCCCGCATGCGCCAGCCGAGGTGGAGTGCGCCGCACCCGCCTGCTAAGCGCTGTCCATGGATTCGGCGCGGCGCGACAGGACGATCGGCTCTCTCTGCCTTGGCGTGACGGCGCTTGGCTGGGCGCTGAACTGGCCATTGATGAAGCTGCTGCTCCAGCAATGGCCGCCGCTGTTCGCGCGCGGGCTGGCCGGCGTCTGCGCCTCGCTCATTCTCGGCGCGCTGGCACTGAGTCGGAAGGAATCCTTCGCCGTTCCGCGCGAGGCGATTCCGCGGCTGTTGTTTGCGACCCTCACCAACGTCCTTGCCTGGATGGGGCTCGGCACGGTCGCGATGAAATATGTGACCGTGAGCGAAGGGGCTCTGCTCGCCTATACGATGCCGATCTGGGCCATGCTGTTCGCCTGGCCGGTGCTGGGTACGCGGCCGACCATGCGGGATATTTTGGGTCTCGTCCTCGGTGTCGCCGGCGTCGCGCTGCTCCTCGGCGGCAACGGCTTTGCGTTCGGCGCCGACAAGCTGCTCGGAATTGCGCTCGCGCTGCTCTGCGCCATCCTGTTCGCGCTCGGCAATGTGCTCAACCGCAAGCCGCTGCCGATGCCGCCGCTGGTGGTCGTCGCCTGGCAGGTTGGGCTAGGCTGCGCCACGATGCTGATCCTCGGCATCCTGTTCGAGCATCCCGACATCACCGCGATCACCCCGCTGGGACTCGGCTGCTTCGTCTATATGACGCTGGTGCCGATGGGCGTCTGTTACGTCACCTGGTTCGAGACGTTGCGCCGCCTGCCGCCGACCTCGGCCTCGACCGGCATGCTGATCGTCCCCGTGATCGGCGTCGTCTCCGCCGCGGTCATCCTGGGCGAGCCGCTGGGCCTGCGCGAATGGGCGGCGATGGCGCTCACGCTCGGCGGCGTGACGCTGGCATTGCAGCGGGCCTAGAGGCGTTATTCCGCGGCCTGCGACGGATGGGCGCCGGCTGCGTCCCGCGCCACAGCAGCCGCAGCAGCAGGACCAGGAGCGCCATCAGGGCGAAGCCGCCCAGGGCGGGCGCGAAATGTTGGTCGGGATCGGCCTTCTGCCCGAATTGCACCGCGAGCCGCCCCGACTGCAACAGCCCATAGGCTCCGGCGAACAGGATCAGCCCGTATATGACGCTCCGCTCGCGCGGGCTCGCCATCCTGGCGAGATCGGGCAGCATCAGGGCCAGACCGATCCCGACCATCGGCAGATCGTAATCATACGCATAGGGGCTGATCATCACGGATACCATCACGGCGGCACCGAGCGTGAAGGCCGGTGAAGCGCCTCGCGCCGCACCGAGAAGGACGGCCAACAAGGCCAGCCCGGCGACGGCCGTCTGTCCCCAGAAGGCGGCGCTTGCGGGAAGGCCGGCCTTGTACAGCGCCGCATAGGTCGAGATCATGCGGAAGAGCGGGTAGAAGCCCTGCTCGAGATAGCCCGCCGATTCCCTGATCGCTCCGAGCCACGCGAACCAGATCTGCCCCCCGAAGAGGAGCGTGCAGAGCAGTGAGCTCGCCAATACGACGGCCGCGGCCGTTCCGAGCGCAATCCAGCGCCGCGTCACCAGCAGATAGACGCCGGCGGCAATCGCCAGGTGCGGCTTGATCACCATGGCGCCGAGCGCGAGGCCGGCCAACAGCTGCCGCCGCTCCACGTTGAGGCAGACCAGCCCGATCAGCGCCCCCGTCAGAAAGCCGTTCTGCCCGCAGCCGATGGTGATCGCCATCGCCGGAAACAGGATCACCAGCACCTGCGCGAAATTCCGGCCGGCGATCGCCCGGAGCGTCACGAGATAGAGTGCAAGCGTCGCGGCGGTGAACAGGAAATAGCCGACGCCGACCGGCAGGAATGCGAACGGCGCGAGCAGGAGGTCGTATTGCGGCGGATAGGTCCAGGGCATGAWGCCGGTGGCGCCGCCGGCGGCCTCCATCTGCATCTTCAGCAGGGCATCGAAATGATAGACTTGGTCGAGATCGCCGCGCCAGACGTGCTGCGCGACGATATGGAAGGCATCGAAGTCGGCGAGCTCGCGATCCGTCCAGCCGCMGAAGCGTGCGAACCAGAAGGCCTTGAACACGGCGATCGACGCCAGCGCCGCCAGCACGAAGCGGACATAGGCAGTCCGCTTCGACGGCGAGGACTGAACCGCTTCCAGCGTCTCGGCGAACATGAGCGACGACCTTGGACCTGATGGATCGGCGGTTGGACGGGCAGGGCCGCGGATCCCGGCCAAACTGCCATCGGAGGCTTAAGGGACGGTAACGAATGCGGAAGGATTTGGCGCCCGCGCCTCCCTAGCGGAGCTGGAGCGCGCGGAACTGGCCCGGTTAACCGCCGATCTTGCGCCGGGGTGAAGCGATTTCCGGGCGAACCTGGATGCGACGTCGAGATGACCTTTTCGAAATCGCCCGCCCGCACAGATGGCCGTGCTTGCCCGCTCGAAGACAGGCGAGCTAACCTCCGTACATCCTGCCAAGTTCGATGTGCGGTGATGATCGACAGTTGGACGAAGGGCGCTCTGGTCGCGATCGGCCTGTCTGCCGTGCCCGCGCCGGGCGTCGCGCAGGACGATCTCGATGCTGCGCCCGGCACGATGACGCTGCAAGTGACCACCGATCCCTCCATGATCGAGTGCCGCAAGCTTGAGACGGTCAATCCCGCCTTGCTCGCGTTCCTGCCGCTGCGCCGGACTTTCAACGATGACTTTGACGAGCATCCGCTTGCGACAGGTCGCTGGGTGCCGCATTACGCCGGCGGTGCGGCGTGGCCGGAAGCGCGCTATTGGGGCGGTGACGGCTCCGACTTCAAGCGCAAGACCAGCGCCAATGGCGAGCAGCAGATCTACGTCGATCCGCGCTATTCGGGGCGTGCGGGGACGCCGCTTGGGCTTGATCCGTTCAAGGTGAGGGACGGCGTGCTCTCGATCGTCGCCAGCCGCACGCCGCCGGAACTGAAGTCCGTTCTATTCAACAACGAGTACATCTCGGGAATCCTGACCACGCAGGGCACATTCGCGCAGAAGCACGGCTATTTCGAAATCCGCGCCAAGGTGCCGGTCGGCCATGCGGTCTGGCCGGCGTTCTGGATGCTGGCGGACGACGGCGGCTGGCCGCCGGAGGTCGACGTGCTGGAAGGCCGCGGCGAGCGGCCCGGCGATCTCGTGATGACGACGCATTGGCGGATTCCGTCGACCCAGAAGATCCAGTCCTGCGGCTTCGACTATGCGGTCGGCGATGCTTCGAGCACGTTCCATAATTACGGTGTGCTGTGGGAGGAGGATCGCCTGGTCTATTTCATCGACCGCAAGCCGGTCTCCGACATCAAGGTGCCGATCGGCTTCGACGATCCCATGTACATGATCGTCAATCTCGCGATCGGATCGAAATTCTTTCTCGGCGTCGGTCCGGTCGATGCGGAATCGCCACCCACCGTCGCATTCGAGATCGACCGGATTTCCGCCTATCAGATCGATATGGAGCAGGCTCGGAGATAGCGATGTCAGCTGATGTCTCGCGGCGCGATCTTGCGAAGCTCGCGGGGCTCGTCGCGCTTGGTGCAGCGGCGGGTGCCAAGGCTGCAGATAACAAGGCTGCAGATAACAAGGCTGCAGATAACAAGGCTGCAGATAATGAGACGCCCGCGTCGGCCGATCGCCACGCGCCCGCGCTCTTTCCCAAGGACTTTTTGTGGGGCACGGCGACCTCGTCCTACCAGATCGAGGGCGCCATCGACGAGGACGGCCGCGGCAAATCGATCTGGGACATTTTCAGCCACACGCCCGGCAAGATCGAGGACGGCTCGACCGGCGACCGCGCCAACGAGCACTATCACCGCTACAAGGACGACGTCGCGCTGATTAGGGCGCTCGGGGTCAAGGCCTACCGCTTCTCGATTGCGTGGCCGCGGGTGTTTCCGGATGGATCGGGCCAGCCCAATCCGAAGGGGCTCGATTTCTACAACCGGCTCGTCGACGAGTTGCTCGCGAACGGCATCGAGCCCTATGCGACGCTCTATCATTGGGACCTGCCGCAGGCGCTCCAGGATCGCGTCGGCGGCTGGCAGTCGAGCGACACGTCGCAGGCTTTTGCAGATTACTCCGCCTATGTCGCCGCGCGCCTGACCGATCGCGTCAAAACCATCTTCACCGTGAACGAGGTCGGGCGCTTCGTGAATTTCGGTTATGGCTGGGGCATCGATGCGCCCGGCCTCAAGCTGCCGCTGCAGCAGCTCAACCAGGCCCGGCACCACGTCGCGCTGGCGCATGGCCTCGCCGTGCAGGCGATCCGCGCGTCGGGCCGCGCCGGCACCCGCGTCGGTGCCGCCGAAAACATCGCGGCCTGCGTGCCCGCGATCGCGACGCCGGAAAATATCCGCGCCGCCGAGATAGCAACGCGGGAGCTCAATGCCGGCTTTCTCGGCGTGGTGCTGGAGGGCAAGTACACCGACGGCTTCCTCGCCTATGCCGGCGCGGATGCGCCGAAATTCACCCCTGACGAGTTGAAGATCATCGGCACGCCGAACGATTTCGTCGGGCTCAACATCTACGCGCCGCAATACTACGTCACGGCCTCCGATCGCGCGTCGGGCTTCCGCGTGCTGCCGTTCCCAACCTCGTTCCCGCACATGAACTCGGAATGGCTGCGGGTCGGCCCTGAGGTGATCTACTGGGCCCCGCGTCTCGCCGCAAAAATCTGGAACATCGAGACCATCTATATTAGCGAGAACGGCACCTCGTCCGAGGACAAGATTTCCGCCGACGGCCAGGTCTACGATCTCGACCGCATCATGTTCCTGCGCAATTACCTGACCCAGATGCAGCGTGCGATCGCCGAGGGCGTGCCGATTCGCGGCTATTTCCTGTGGAGCCTGATGGACAATTTCGAGTGGATCTACGGCTACGGCAAGCGCTTCGGCCTCTACCGGGTCGACTTCGAGACCCAAGCGCGCGTGCCGAAGCTGAGCGCGGCGTTCTATCGCGACGTGGTGATGCGGAATGCGATCGGGGTGTGAGCTGGACGCCTAGCCCCCGCTACTCTCCTGACCCACAATAGACCCGCGCCACGGCGCCGTTCGTTTCTCCTTGAAGTGCGCATCGCGGCCGCTCCGTTGCAATCGAAACAAAGATCCCGCGATTGGAAACATTCCCGTAGTGCGGTCCACGCACAGAAAGGTGGTGAATCGAACCAAAGGAATAAGTATGAGCCGTCATTTTGGGCAACGCGCGGTTGTCATCGGAGCGGGGATTGGAGGATTGTCTGCCGCCGGTGCGCTTGCTTCCGCCTTCCAGGAAGTCCTCATTCTCGAACGCGATGTCCTGCCGGCTTCGATCATGTCCCGCGCCGGCGTTCCCCAGGATCGGCATCCGCATCTTCTTCTGGCCGGTGGGCTGCAGGCCCTCGACTCCCTTTTCCCGGGTTTCGCGCAGGATCTTGCCGCCGCCGGTGCAGTTCCCGTGAATGTCTTCAAGGACGTCCAGTACGAGCGGCCAGATGTCGGCGCGCTGCCAAGGCGCGACTGCGGGACGTCGCTGCTGTGTGGCTCGCGGCCGCTGATCGAGCATACGCTGCGCCGAAAGGTGACTGCGATCGCCAATGTCAAAG
>NZ_JBFUGY010000051.1:0-51150 GCF_056402655.1 Bradyrhizobium sp. P3_C3
GTGCAGGTGGCGGCAACACGGCCGCCTCAGCCGGCGCGTTGTGCAGGTGGCGGCAACACGGCCGCCTCAGCCGGCGCGTTGCTGGCGGTTGCAGACGGCGGCGGAGCGGGCGGGGGCGGAACTGGCGGCGGCGCTGCAGCGGCGGGCGCTTGTTCGGTTGCGGGCGGCGCTGCGGCAGGGGCGGGAGCTGGCGCCGGAGCGGCCGGCGGTTGCGGATCAACCTTGGCCTGTTGCGGCGCCTGCTGGCCCGGGGTCGTCTCGTTCTTCTTGGCTTTCTTCGCCTTGCCCTGGCCGGTGTTGTCGTAGACGCCGGGGATCTGCACCGTGCCGCGGTCCGGATCGATGCGGATGGTGCGCCCGCCATATTCGAAAGTGTACTGCGCCTGCGCAGCGGTGCTCGCCAAAAGGAATGCGGCCGTGGCCAACAGCTTCCTCATTTCGGTCTCCTGAACAGCTGGTCCCCGTACCAACGCTTACGCGCCGGTTCGATCGCAAAAAGTGATCTAGATCACTGTCACCGTATGAGTCGTGGTCCGGCGGTTCCGGGTTCAATAACGCTGAACTCCGTCCAGAGTTGGACGGCGGCGCGGCGCAGCTCTGGACGGGGTATGGGATGGGCAAGTAAAACCGTTGTGGTTGAAGCTTCCGAAAGCACACGCAAATGCTATGGCCGCGCCTTGGCGAACTTGTTCTGATCGTAGTCGCTTGCCTTGCTGCGACACTGGCGCACGCGGCCGGGCTCGGATTTATCGAAGTGTCGGCGGACGCCGGCGGCCCCGCGCTCACGGGCATGGTGTGGACACCTTGTGCGGCGCCGCCCTCCGAGGTCGTTCTGGGCGGCGGTGTCGTCCTGCCGGGTGTGAAGGATTGTCCGGTAGCGGGCAGTCGACTGCCGCTGATCGTCGTGTCGCACGGACGGCGCGGCTCGTTTTTGGGCCACGTCGACACGGCGACCGCGTTGGCCGATGCCGGCTTCGTGGTCGCTGCGATCAATCACCCAGGCGACACTGCCAGCGACAGCAGCCGGACCGATGAGTTCTCCGTCCTGGTCGAGCGTCCCGCCGACATGAAGCGGCTTACGGATTTCATGCTCGGCGCCTGGAAGGAAGCGGCGGTCCTGGACCCCAAGCGGGTTGGTTTGTTCGGGTTCTCGCGCGGCGCCTATACCGGTCTCGTCGTGATCGGCGGCAACCCCGATTTTGGCGCGCTCGCTCCGCTCTGCGATAGAGATGGAGCCACGACGCCAAAATGCCAGGCCATTCGCGATGGCCTTGTGCCAACAGAGGCGGCCGTACACGACCCCCGCATCAGAGCTGCCGTGCTGGCGGATCCGCCGCTTTATGAAGGCCTTTTCAACCGGGAGCGCGTCGCCAATGTGACGATCCCGATTCTCTTATGGCGTTCGGCGCTCGGCGGCGACGGTGTCGTGCCCGCTTCAGTCGATACGCTGGAACAAATGCTTCCCGCGCGCCCTGACTTCCGGATCGTGCCGAACTCGTCGCACTTTTCCTTTCTTGCGCCATGTCCGCCCAAGCTGGCCGAAGCCGCGCCGATCCTGTGCACTGATCCGCCCGGGTTCGACAGGGAAGCGTTTCACAGCGCCTTCAACGACGCGGCCGTGAGCTTCTTCCGCAAGCATCTGGAGTGACAGACGGGATCGGTCGCTAGTCGAACCATGCGGCGTAGATCTTCCTGTAGCTGCCGTCCTCCATCGAGATGTGCAGCCACTGGTCGACGAAAGCCTTCAGCGCCATGTCGCGCTGGAGCCAGTAAGCCTTCTCCGAGAAGTCGAACGGCTTTTCGGGATGCACCGCGCACAGCACGCCGGAATGCTGCTTCTGCTGGTAGCGGGTCTCGGAGGCGTCCGTCATCATCAGATCGGCGTCGCCCTTGGCGATCTCGTCGAAGATCACGGTGTTGTCGGGGAAGACGTTGATTTCGGCGTCCTTGATGTTGGCGCGCGCGAACCGCTCGTTGGTGCCGCCGGGGTTGACGATGACGCGGGTGCCCTTCTTGTCGATGTCGGAGATGGTCTGGTACTTGCCGGCGTCGGCGCAGCGGGCGATCGGTGTCTTGCCTTCACGCATGATCGGCATCGAGAAGAAGCCCTTCTTCTGCCGATCGAGCGTGACCGAGACGCCGCCCATGGCGATGTCGAACTGGTCGGCCTCGAAGTCCTTCATGAGCTTCGGCCAGGCCGTCGGCACGAATTCGACCTTGACGCCGAGCGCCTTGCCGAGCGCCTCCGCCATGTCGACGTCGAAGCCGCTGAACTGCTGTGTCGCCTTGTCCAGGTAGGTGAAAGGCTTGTAGTCGCCGGTCATGCCGACGCGCAAAGTGCCGCGCTTGACGATCTCGTCGAGGCGCGATGGCGCCGGCTGCTGTGCATATGCCGAAAAGTTCGCCAGCAGGACCGCGGCCAAAGCCGCCACGATTCGAACGATCATCTCTTTTCCACCCATGCCCGAGCTGTCATTGTGCAGCTCTTGAAACTTGGATTTAGACCAGATGCCCGTCGCTGGCGAGGCGGAATTGAAGGGAATTTTGGGGTGACGATCTCGATGTATGACGCCTCGGTCGGCGTCTTCGTGCCGTATCTGCGCAACCTGTCGGCACTGCTGGACAAGGGCGTCGCCTATGCCGAAAGCCGGAAGTTCAATCCGGCCGTCCTGCTCGGCATGCGCATGGCGCCGAACATGTACGATCTGGCGCAGCAGATAGGGGAGGCGTGCCGCCATGCCACGGTCGCGCCGGCCTTGCTGGCCGACCAGGAGCCGGTGACGCTGCCGGCGCTGGAGCACGACATCGCCGGGCTTCAAGCGCGCATTGCGACGTCAATCGAGTTCATCGAAAGCCTGTCGCGCGCCGAGATCGATAGTGCGGCGGAACGGAATGTCTTCTTCAGGCTGAAAAACGGGACCGAGCTGCCCTTCACCGGGCGGACGCTGCTGCTGACGTTCAGCGTCCCGCAATTCTTCTTTCACGTCACGACGTCCTACGACTTGCTCCGGCATGCCGGCGTCGAGCTCGTGAAGCGGGATTTTCTCGGCCCCCGCGAGCGCTAGGCTTCGCCCTTGCGCTCGTAATCGGCGAGCGAGCTGCGGCCGGCGATCTCGCTGCGCAGCTCCTCGAAGCGCCGATGTGCCTCATCCTCGTGCGCGTCGACGAAATGCACCGCGGCTTCGCTCGTCATCGGGCCGCTGACCACGGGCGCGGACTGCTCGCCGATGGTCTCGTGGACGTAGAACTGGCCGTCATCGCCGCGATGGACCGTCCATTTCAGACGGATCGCCACCATCGGCCCCGGACCGACCTTGCTGTAGCCGTCGGCATCGGTGTGCTCCGGCACCAGCGGCTGCTCCTCGACCACGGGATGCTCGTGCTCGTCGACCACCACATGCTCGTCGGCGATCGGATGCTCATCGGCGACGACCTGCTCACCGTCGACCATCATTTCGGTCTCGGTCTCGCGGACGGGCTCGGGGTGCTCCAAAATGCTGGCGATGGTTGCCAGCGCGTGGTCGGTCGGGTCGATCTCTGACAAGGGTTCATCCTCCAGCTCGACGCGGCCGGCAAGTCTGTCCCACTGCCGCCGCGGCCGGACTTATTACGCGGGTTTGATTAAGGCTGAGTTGGGGCTCGATCTGCACCAAAATGGGACGCATTCTGGCGTTCCGGAGGCGGGCGGCTAACCGCCCGCCTGGAGGTCGGCTCAGCCGAGCACGTCCTGGTTGATGATGTTCTGCCGGATGGGATCGCCGTCCAGCACACTCAGGATATTGCGAGCGGTCTGCTCGCTCATGCGGCTCACCGCCTCGACGGTGACGCCGGCGACGTGCGGGGCCATGATGACGTTGGGCAGCGCGAACAGCGTGTTGCTGACCGGCGGCGGCTCCACCTCGAACACGTCGATCCCGGCACCGGCAATCCTGCCGGAGACCAGAGCGTCGTATAGCGCAGCCTCCTTCACGATGCCGCCGCGTGCGGTGTTGATGAGATAGGATTTCGGCTTCATCCGGCCGATCCGCGCCGCATCGAACAGGCCGACGGTTTCCGGGGTCTTCGGGCAGTGAATGGTGACGAAGTCGGCGTTGGGCAGTGCGGCGTCGAGGTCACCGACGGGCTCGCAACCCGCGGCCTTGATCTCGGCGGCAGGCTTGTAGGGATCGTAGACCTGCACCTTCATTTCCATCGCTTGGCAGCGCTTGGCGGTGCGACTGCCGATGCGGCCGAAGCCGATGATCAGCACGGTCTTGCCGTAGAGGTCGAACGGCAGCATGCCGAGCCGGTTGGCCCATTGGCCATCCTTGACGCAGGCGTGCATCTCATTGGCGCGCTTGGCCAGCGTCAGCATCATGAACAGCGCCTGCTCGGCGACCGAGGGCGAGTTGGCGCTGCCCGCCACCATCAGCGGCACCTTGCGGCGGGAGAGGGCGGGCACGTCGACGGCGTCGTAACCGACGCCGATGCGGGTCACCACCTTCATGTCCTTCGAGGCCTCGAGCTCGGTCTCACCGAAGGCGGTGGCACCCAGCGCCACGCCGTGAACCGGCGCGTGGTTCTTCAGCAAGGCTTCGAAATCCTTGGCCGAGATCAGGTTCGGAAACTCGACGAGCTCGATATCGTCCCGCTGGGTGAGGAGGGCGCGGGCCCCTTGCGACAAAGTTTGTGTAACGAAAATCTTCTTCTTGTTGGTCGCCATCGCTCCCCGCCTGCTTGCGTTTCTTGAGACGGCGTCACAGCACGACGCCGGTGTCTTCGTTTAGCAGGTGCATATTGTTGAGGTCCATCGCCAAACGCATGGGTGCCCCGTCCTTGGCGCCGGCGTTGGGATCGACGCGGCCACAGACGGGCGTGCCGTCGAGCCCGAAATAGACCAGGGTCTCCATCCCCATCGGCTCGGTGACGTCGAGCACGGTGTCGAAGGTCTCGACGCCCGGCCCCAGATGCGCATGCGACTCGGTGAGGTGCTCGGGCCGGAGCCCGAGCAGCAGCTTGTCGGTGCGCGGCAGCGCGTTGTAGCGCGCGGCGCGAGCCTGTGGCAGCGCAAAGGCGATGCGGTCGGTCAAACGGATCTGGAGCGCGCCGCCGACATCCTCTAGCCGGCACGGGATGAAATTCATCGCGGGCGAGCCGATGAAGCCGGCAACGAAGCGCGTCGCCGGCTTGTGGTAGAGTTCGTTGGGCGTGCCGATCTGCTCGATGCGGCCCTTGTTCATCACAACGACGCGGTCAGCCAACGTCATCGCCTCGACCTGGTCGTGGGTGACGTAGACGGTGGTGGTGCGCACCTTCTGGTGCACCTTCTTGATCTCGATCCGCATCTGCACGCGCAGCTTGGCGTCGAGATTGGACAGCGGCTCATCGAACAGGAACACTTTCGGATTGCGCACGATGGCGCGGCCCATCGCGACACGCTGGCGCTGGCCGCCGGATAGCTGCTTCGGCTTGCGGTCGATCAGGTCGGTGATGTCGAGGAGGCGGGCGGCTTCCGTCACCCGCGCCTTGATCTCGGCCTTGGGAAAGTGCTTCAGGCGCAGCCCGAACGACATGTTCTCCGCGACCGTCATGTGCGGGTACAGCGCGTAGTTCTGGAACACCATTGCGATGTCGCGGTCCTTGGGCGGCACGTCGTTGACGACGTCGCCGCCGATCATGATGTCGCCGTCGGTGATGTCCTCCAGTCCCGCGATCATGCGCAACGTCGTCGACTTGCCGCAGCCAGAGGGGCCGACGAGCACGATGAACTCGTGGTCGGAGATATCGAGATCGATGCCGCGCACGGCTTCGACATCATCGTAACGCTTGACCACCTTCCGCAATGCAACGTCAGCCATGAGACATCAACCCTTTGTCGCGCCGGCGGTCAGGCCGGCGATGTAGTAGTCCATCAGGAAGGCGTAGATGACCAGCGGCGGAGCTGCGCCGAGCAGCGCGCCGGTCATGATCTGGCCCCAGTTGAAGACGTCGCCCTTGATCAGGGTGGTGGTGATGCCGACCGGGAGCACGAGCTGGTCGATGGACGTCGTGAACACCAGGGGATAGAGGAACTGCGCCCAGGACACCGTGAAGGCGAAGATGGTCGCGGCAATCAGGCCCGGCAGCGCGACCGGAATAAAGATCCGCGTCAGGGTCTGAAGCCACGAGGCGCCGTCGATGATCGCGGCCTCGTCGAGCTCCTTCGGGATCGAGGCGAAATAGCCGATCATGATCCAGGTACAGAACGGCACCGTCAGCGTCGGATAGACGAATAGCAGCACGTACCATCGGTTCAGGAGCGTGATGCCGGTGATGTCCTGAACCAGCGCCAGCATCTTGAACAGCGGGATGAAGAGGAGGCTGTCCGGAACCAGGTAGGTCAGGAACACGCCGGTGGCGAGCGTCGTCGAGCCCCAGAACTTCATCCGCGCGAGCGCGAAGGCGGCAGGGATGCTGATCAGCATCGTGACGAGCACAACCACCAGCGACACGATGGTCGAATTCCAGAAGAACCGGAGGAATTGGTTCGACGTCAGTAGTTCGACATAGTTCGCCAGCGTCGGGTGGAACACCCACCACGGATTGGTCGCAGCCGAGATCTCCGCGCTGCTCTTGAGCGAGGTGATCACCATGTAGAGCGGCGGCGTCAGAAAGAAGATCGCAAACAGCACCAGGAAGAAATAGGACCAGCGCAGCGCCCAGGTACGGTCGCGGCTCATGCTGCCATATTTAACCTTGCGCCGGGGGCCGGCCTTGTCGATCGCTATTGTGCTCATCAGGATTCGTTCMCGCGTTTATTGACGTCGCGCAGGATGAAGATCGCTGCGACGGCGAGGATCGGGACCATGAACAGCGAGACGCTGGCGCCGAGCGGAATGTCGTTGCTCTCGATGCCGACCCGGAACGCATAGGTGGCAAAGATCTGGGTCTGGTCGAGAGGCCCGCCTGAGGTCAGGATGCGGACGATGTCGAAATTAGCGAAGGTGACGATCAGCGAGAACAGCGTCGTGATCGCGATGATGTTGCGCATCATCGGCAGCGTCACGTACCACATCTTCTGCCACCAATTGGCGCCGTCGATTGCGGCGGCCTCGTAGAGCTGGTCCGGCACCGATTTCAGCGCCGCCAGGTACATGATCAGGAAGAACGGCGCGCCGTACCAGACGTTGACGAGGATGACGGAAAAGCGCGCCCAGGCGGCATTGCCGAGCCAGTTGATGGGACCGATGCCGAAGAAGGAGAGCGTGTAGTTGAAGGCGCTGTAGGAGGGGTCGAACAGCCACAGCCAGGCGAGCGTGCTCATCGCCGGCGGGATCACCCAGGGCACCAGCAGCATGCCGCGCCATTTGCGCTGGCCCTTGGCCGGTATGTTGTGCACGAAATGCGCGACGATGAAGCCGATCAGCGCCTTGAAGAACACGGCGGTGATCGCGAAGATGCAGGACTGCTCCACCACCATCCAGAACGTCTCGCGCTTGAACAGGAAGGTGAAGTTGCCGAAGCCGACGAATTTTTGCATCGACTTGTTCAGCGTCGCGAGGTGGATCGAGAACAGGGCAGGGTAAAGCACGAACAGCGCGATCAGCAGGATCAGCGGCAGCGTCAGGAAGAACGCCACGGTCGATTTCCGCTTCAACGCATTGTGCAGGCCCGTCCGTTTGCGCGCGCTCGCCGTGCGGGCGACGCGACCGTCCTCAACGACGACATCGGCCATGTCAGTGTCCTTGGGTCAAGCTTCCTTGCGGAATGTCCAACGGCGGAGCCGGCACCCGCGTGTCGGCTCGATCTGCTCATTCCATCGAACGGTGGGGTGCCCTGGCGGCTCACGCGGGGATGCGTGAACCGCCGTGGCACACCCCGGCTTAGGTTCGCATGAAGCCTTCACACTCGCCTTCGCCCCAGGCGAGTGCGGTCTCCAACTTTTCGCCCTGCGCAAAGCGCAGCGCCATCTTGGTCAGCGTGGCCTGCGCGTAGATCTGCTGGGCGATCTTCGGCGGCGCCGGAGAGGCCGCAATCGACAGTGTCTGATGATTGTAGGGATTTGGATAGTGATAGAGCGTGCCCTTCGGCGGGCCTACCTCGGCCCAGGTCTTCAGCGTCGTCATCTTCGCATAGGCCGGCAAATCGTATCCGCCGCTCGCTGCGACGAACTTTTCGATCGATGACGGCTGTGACAGAAAAGCCAGAAGGCTCTTGGCCGATGCCTTGTTCTTGGAGAAATTCCAGAGACCCCAGAAATAGGGCAGGAACGGCGCATACCGGCCTTTAGGACCGGAGGGGAAGCCGTGCGTCCAGCATTGCTCGGCGACCTGCGGCGCGTCGCGCCTGGCGACCGCCCAGGCGCTCGGCGGATTCATGATGAGGGCGCCGCGGCCGGAGATCAGCCATTTGTTGTTCGAGGCGTCGTCCCAGGACGGAGCGTCCGGCGGCAGGAAGGCGATCAGCTTCTTGTAGTATTCGAGCGCCTGGCGAACCTCATCGGTCTTCACCGTGACATCGCCCTTGGCGTTGACGAGTTCGGCGCCGAACGACTGGAAGATGGCGCCCGCGGTATCGACGCTGTCGGTGGTCTCGCCGAGACCTATTCCGAATGGGAAACCTGCCTTCTGGCAGGCTTCCGCCGCCTTCAGGAATGTATCCATATTCCAGCTATCGGCCTTGGGCGGCGCGCCGACGGGGTACAGTTCCTGGACGTCGATCCCCGCATGCTTCTTCATGAGGTCGATGCGCGAGCAGGGCCCCTTGATCTGGCTCCCCGGGGTTGCCGGGACCGCAAGCCATTTGCCGTTGGCCTTGCCGAGATATTTGACCGTGTCGTTGACCTCACCGTTCTGCTTGATCGCCTCCTCGACCACGTCGTTCACCGGTTCAAACTGCTCGGCATACGCATGCGGCCACCAGGTATACATCTGAAGAATGTCGTGACCGGATTTGGCCTGCGCTTCGGCCGCGACCGTCAACTCGATCTTCTTGTTGTTGCTGGTGATGTAATCGATGGAGACTTCGACCTTCTCCTTTTCAGCCCATTCCTTGACCATGGCGGTGGAGGCGTCGTTGGCACCGGGCACCCAGTGGTCCCAGAAGCCGATCGAGAGTTTGCCGGCGGCGTAAGCGCCGCGGACATAGGGCGCTGTGATCAGCGCTGCGGAGGACATTGCAGTGGCAGCTACAAATTGACGTCGCGTCAGTTTCTTGCGTGACATCTCGTTTCCTCACCTGGATGTTTTATTGTTCTCGCGTTTCCTCTGGCATTCCGAGTTTTGTTTTTGATTTTTCGTTCGCGTTTCTTGGTGCTACGCCTCGCCGTGAAATCGCGCGAAGTGCAGCAAATTGGTAGCGCGATCAGATCATGATTGATCCCGTCTGTCGAGGAAGCCGAACGACTCGCCGTCTAGAACTAACGTTGCGTCCGGGAACGCGGCGGCGCCGTCTCGCGAAGCACACCTGGAGGTGAACCTCGGAGGCGCATTTTGCGACGCACACTTCGGGTCAAGGACCGCAGGACATCTCGTGCGCAATTACGCCGCAGTTTCGAATAAGCCTTCATAACCGCTTCGCGCCAAACAGTTTTCGGGCGTGGACAGCAATTGGCTGCGGCTGGACCGCGAAGCGGCGAAAACGATAGAGTTGCAACCGGCGGGTGGCCCCCACCCGGACAGGACAATCGGATCGACGATGGAGACCAGAATGATCAACCCGGCGCCGCCTGCGCGGCTTCACCTGCGACGATGGTTCGCGCTGGGCTCCGTGCTCGCGGTGCTGTTCGGCGCCGCCGCGGTTGCGCAGGCGCAAGGCCTGGTCAAGGGCGTTCAGGATGGAGCCGCGGCCGGCAACAAGGCGGCCGGACCCGTTGGCGGCGTGCTGGGCGGTGCGATCGGCGGCGTGGTCGGTGTCTTCACCGGCGTGCTCGGCGTCAACAACCAGCCGGCTCCGGCTGCCAAGGACGTGAGCAAGGATTCCAAGCAGCCGGGCGCCGGCAAGGACAAGGATGCCAAGAGCGCCAAGGAGACCGCCAAGGCGGGCAAGGGCGCCAAGGCGAGCAAGGAAGCCAGGAATGCGCCGCAGGACAACAAGGATAATAAGGACGTCACCGTCCTCACCCAGCCCGGCGCGCCGCAACAGTCCGCCGAGCAGATCGTCGCCAACAGCGATTCCTATATCGAGCGGATCAAGACCGAGTTGAACCTGACGCCCGATCAGGAGAAGCACTGGTTCGGCTTCTCAAGCGCAATGCACTATCTGGGGCATAATGGCGCGGAGCGGCTCAACCTGCGGATCGCCCGCGCCAAGCGGGATCCGCCTGACGACATCATCGAGCAGATGCGCAACGAATCGCAATTCCTGATCGACCGCGCCGCCGACCAGCGCAACGTCGCCGATGCCGCCGAGCCGCTTTATTCGAGCCTCGACGACAAGCAGAAGCAGGTCTTCATCCAGGAGATGGTGCGCCTCAGCCACGAGCGCGGTCTGGATTAATCAAGTTGAATCCGATCGCGGGCGTCTGAATTAACGGCGCCCGCCACGAATTCGTGAATCCTCTCCGCATTTCGGGTATGGTTAGCTTCGTAAGCTGACTGCGGGGTTGATATGGCGGACGGACTCTCCGTTTTCCTGGTCGAAGACGAGGCGTTGATCCGGATGATGATTGCCGACATGGTGGGGGAACTCGGCCACCATGTCGTCGCGGAAGCGGACAATGTCCGGGACGCGAGCGCCTTCGCAATGACCGCGCAATACGATTTCGCCATCCTCGACATCAATCTGAAGGGCCTCTACGTCGATCCCGTCGCCGACCTGATCGAGCGCCGCGGCAAGCCGTTTCTGTTCGCCACCGGCTACGGGCCGGAACTGCTGCCGTCCTTGCTCCGGCGGCGGCCGATCCTGCGCAAGCCGATTTCCCTCGACCAGCTCAAGGTGATGATCGATTCGCTGTTTCCGGACGCGGTCGCCAAAACTCCTCACTGAGAAGGCTCCTCACCGAGAAGGCGCCGTACCGAGATCGCCAACGAAAATGGCCGCCCGTGAGGGGCGGCCATTTGGCGAAAGAATGTCTCGTCGTCTCAGATCAGGCCGGCGCTGAGGTCGATGCCGCGCGCCATCAGGCCGACCGAGGCGACCAGGCCCATGCAGCAGAACAGCAAGATGATCTTGAACGAAGAATCGGCAAAACGGGTTTCGACGGCGACCGGGATCGCGGCAAGCGAAATCATGCTCATGTTCATTCCCCCCTTTGTTGACCCCTGAATTGCATCAGGTAAGGGAAGCTCTTAGAGCAAAAAGTTTGACGCGAGCTTGCGAGGGATCGTTAACGGAATCGCAATCGCTCGCGTGTTTTCGCGAGCAGCGAGCGGTCCCGCAAGTCTCAGTTGCGGCCGTTCTTCAGCACGGTGGCGATGGTATGGGCCGTCATGGCGGCGCGATCAGAGGCGCGCTGCGCGGCCAGCCGGTCGCGGGCCTTTTCCTCGATCAGGAGCTCGATCAGGGCCAGCCGCTTGTCATCGTCGTCCGCCTCGGTCAGCAGGCGGTGATAGCGGTGATAGTCGAAACCGAAGTCCTGCTTACGCATGTCACGCCCCCGCAACTACGGGAATTGTTTCCCATCGGACACAGTCGGGCAAGCACGATCCTGCGTGGAACCGCGCCTTGGCTGCAATCAGCTGTGTATAGTTAACGGACTGGACGGCGTCGGAGCCGATCGCGGCTCATCAATCCGGATTGTGGTCGGCGAACATCTTCAGGCCGAGGAAGCTCGCGTCGGGTTTCGTCACCAGCCTGGTCGGGATACTGCGCAAATAGTCCTGGAAGCGTCCCTTGGCTTCGAAGCGCGCCCGGAACGCGGAAGCGGCAAGGAACTCCGGAAAGCGCGGCACGATCCCGCCGGCGATGTAGACGCCGCCGCGGGCGCCGAAGGTCACCGCGAGATTGCCCGTGACTGAGCCGAGGATGGCGCAAAACATCTCCAGCGTCGCGCGGCTCAGTTCGCAACTGCCCTCCAGGGCGGCCTTGGTGATGGCGGCGGCGTCGCGGTGCGGCACCTGGGCGCCGTCGACCTCCGCCAGCGCCTCGTAGAGGTTTTGCAGGCCGGAGCCCGAAAGCGCGCCGCGCTCGATGGAGACATGACCGAGACGTCGGCGCATGGCCGCGATCACGCGCTCCTCGCGCTCGGTCTCCGCCGGCAAAGTCGCGTGGCCTGCCTCGGTGACGACCGCCAGCCGGGCGCCGTGGCGTTCGACCAGACAGGAGACGCCGAAGCCGGTTCCAGGCCCAACCACCAGCAGCGGCTCGCCCGGGAGGCCGTCCTGGCCCCCGAGCGGGATCAAATCGGCAGGCTTCAGGGCGGGCAGGGACCAGGCCACGACCTCGAAATCATTGAGCACATGCACGCTCTCAAAGCCGAGGGCCGGCTGGAGCTCGTTGCCGTCGATGACCCACGGACTGTTGGTCATGACGCAGCGGTTGTTGGTCACGGGACCCGCGACGGCCAGCACGGCTCGTTTGGGCTGCTTGCCGCCGGACCGGCGCGCAAGGACGTCGGCGATGGCTTCCCGGACGGTCGGGAAGTCAGCGACCTTCACATAGTCGATGGGCCCGGCCTGGTCGCCGCTGTCCGATGCGCTTTCGCTCAGCGCAAAGCGCGCATTGGTGCCGCCGATATCGGCGAGAAGAATCTGTCCTGTCTTGCCGATACTCATGACCTTGTGGCTGCCGCGCCCTGCAGGCTCGCGGGAACCGTTCCCTCCGCTCCATCCGATCCGCAATTTGCGAACGTCTCTAGAATCCGTCCTTGGGTGAGCCTAGTCAACTCTGACAACGCCAAACCGTTGCATCCCAGGTGCGACGGGCGCGATATCGCCGCATGGGTCGATGGTTGCGAAGCCGCGCGGGAAGATCGACATTGGACGGAGCGTTCGGCGCCCGTCGCGCCGAACGGCTGGAACGGGACCTTGCGATGCAGATTTCCGACCGCGACGTGCTGCTGGTGATCGACGTGCAGAACGACTTTTGCTCCGGCGGAGCGCTCGCCGTTCCCGGCGGCGAGAAGGTTGTCCCGGCCATCAACCGAATTGCCGCAAAATTCACCAATGTGGTGCTGACCCAGGACTGGCATCCGGGCGATCACGTCTCGTTCGCACCGAACCATGCGGGCAAGCAGCCGTTCCAGACCATCGAGCTCGACTACGGCACCCAGGTGCTGTGGCCGACGCACTGCGTGCAAGGCACGGCGGGCGCTGAATTCCATGGGGAGCTCGAAATTACCAGGGCAAACCTCGTGGTGCGCAAAGGCTTTCGTCGCGGTATCGATTCCTATTCGGCGCTGTTCGAGAACGACCACCGGACGCCGACCGGGCTGCTCGGCTATTTGCGCGAGCGCGAGCTGAAGACCGTCTTCATCGCCGGTCTGGCGCTGGATTTCTGTGTTCGTTTCTCGGCGGAAGATGCCCGCAAGGCGGGGTTCGAGGTCGCCGTCATCGAGGATGCATGCCGCGGCATCGATCTCGACGGCTCGGTGGCCGCGACCCATCGGAGTTTTCGCGATCGCGGTATTTCGATCGTCAGCCTGGAGGCCTTGCTGTGAGGACCTTGAGATAGTCATGGTGGAGAAGAGAGGAAAACCGCTGGGTGGATCGGATCGTCCTCCGGATGATCCACTGCTATGGCCGTTTGCGGCGGCGCGGCTCGCGATGGACGCCTGCTTCTGGTGGCTGGAACGCGGTCCGCCGGAACAGGACGCGAGCAATCTGCCGTGGACGACACCCAACACGGTCGCCCTGGAGCTTGCGACCATGCGCCTGCGCGATTGCACGCGGACGCGATCCGGCCAGCCGGCATTGGTCTGCGCGCCCTATGCGCTGCATCGGGCCCTGATCGCCGACTTCGCACCGGGCCACAGCGTGGTGCAGTCCCTGCAGAATGGCGGCATCGATCGGGTGTACCTCACCGACTGGCGCTCGGCCTCGCCGGACATGCGCTATCTCTCGATCGACAGCTATCTCGGCGATCTCAACGTCGCCGTTGACGAAATCGGCGCGCCGGTCGATCTCGTCGGCCTGTGCCAGGGCGGCTGGCTGTCGCTGCTCTATGCGGCGCGCTTTCCCGCCAAGGTGCGGCGGCTGGTGCTGGTGGGGGCGCCCGTCGATCTCTCGATCGATTCCGCGCTGTCCCAGCTAGCTCGCAATGCGCCTGAGGCGCTCTACGACCAGCTCGTGGCGCGCGGCGGCGGCAATGTCAGCGGCGACGAGATACTGCGCTTCTGGACGAAGGCGCCGAGCCGCGACGACATTGCGGCGGCGTTGCAGAGGGATCTCTCGGACGAGGAGGGCGGGGCACTGCTCGCGCGTTTCGATCGCTGGAATACCGAGACGCTCAACCTGCCCGGCACCTATTATCTGGAGATCGTCAACCGAATCTTCCGGGAGAATCGGATTGCCGGCGGCAACTTCACGGCGCTCGGCCGCGAGGTTGATCTGAGGGACGTCAAGGCGCCGGTCTTCCTGCTCGCCGGGCTCGATGACGACGTCGTGCCGGCCAGACAGGCGCTTGCGACCGCCGGTCTGCTCGGAACGCCGCCGGCCTTCATTGCCGCGGCCTCCGAGCCCAGCAATCATCTCGGCCTGTTCATGGGGGCGCGCACCCACGCCCATGCCTGGCCCCGGATCGCCGAGTGGCTGCGCAACGACCTCTCCGGAGTGCTGGCCCGCAGCGCCTGACCTTGTCAGGTGCCTTGGCCCGGCCGGGCCGGCGAACACGCAAATCCGTTATGCATGACGGCGGATGGCCTGCACGGGGCCCGGTCGATGGGTTACATATCATGGGGAACTGGCGGCTGCGGCCGCGACAAGATTAAGGGTACCGCGCTCGATGAGCTTCCACTCGATCTACGCCCACGGATTTGCGCGCGTGGCGGCCTGCGTCACCACCTCCCATGTGGCCGATCCCACGGCCAATGCGAAGGCGATCCTGGCGGCGGCAGGCGCTTGCCACGAACAGTCGGTGGCGGTTGCCGTGTTTCCGGAGCTGTGCCTGTCGGGCTACGCGATCGAGGATCTCGTCAAGCAGGACCCGCTGCTCGATGCGGTCGAGCGCGGGCTCGCCTCAATCGTCGAGGCGTCCTCGGCGCTGATGACCGTCCTGATCGTCGGCGCGCCGCTGCGCTTTGGTCATCGCATCTACAATTGCGCCGTCGTCATTCATCGCGGCAACGTCCTTGGCGTCGTGCCCAAGTCTTATCTGCCGACCTATCGCGAATTCTACGAGGGACGGCATTTCGCCTCCGGCGCCGGCATGGCCGGAGAGACGATCGCGTTTGGCGGGCTGCACGCACCGTTCGGCGTTGACCTCCTGTTCGCGGCCGAGGATGTTCCAGGCCTGATCATCGGCGTCGAGATCTGCGAGGACATGTGGATTCCGGTGACGCCAGCTTCCGAACTCGCGCTTGCCGGCGCCAGCGTGCTGATCAACCTATCCGGCAGCCCGATCACGATCGGCCGGGCGCGCTCGCGCGCACTGCTGTGCCAATCGACTTCGGCGCGCTGTCTTGCGGCCTACGTCTATTCAGCCGCCGGAGCAGGGGAATCGACCACGGACCTGGCCTGGGACGGCCAGACCTCGATCTATGAGAATGGCGTGCTGCTGGCCGAGGGCGAGCGGTTCCGTCAGGACGGCCAGATCACGCTGGCCGACGTCGATCTCGATCTGCTCAGGCAGGAACGCGCACTGATGGGCACGTTCGACGATAATCGCCGGCAACGCGAAGCCTTTTTCCGGAGGATCACCTTCGCCCTGAAGCCGCCGGCCACCGACATCGGCTTCCTGCGCCAGATCGAGCGCTTCCCGTTCGTGCCGAGCGACGAAGCCCTGCTCGAGCAGGATTGCTACGAGGCCTACAACATCCAGGTCGCCGGCCTCGTGCAGCGCATGCGCGCGACCGGAACCAAGCGCGTGGTGATCGGCGTCTCGGGCGGGCTCGATTCCACCCACGCCCTGATCGTCGCCGCCAAGGCGGTCGACCTGCTCGGACTGCCGCGCAGCAACATCCTGGCCTACACGATGCCGGGCTTTGCCACCGGCAGCGAGAGCAAGACCAACGCACTGGCGTTGATGAAGGCATTGCAGACGGAGTGGCAGGAGCTCGACATCCGCCCCACGGCGACGCAAATGCTGAAGGACATCGGCCATCCCTTCGGCAAAGGCGAGAAGGTCTACGACATCACCTTCGAGAACGTGCAGGCGGGCCTGCGCACGGACTATCTGTTCCGGCTCGCCAACCATCATGGCGGCATCGTCATTGGAACCGGCGATCTCTCGGAGCTCGCGCTCGGCTGGTGCACCTACGGCGTCGGCGACCAGATGGCGCATTATAATGTCAACGCCGGGGTGCCGAAGACGCTGATCCAGCACCTGATCCGCTGGGTGATCGCCTCAAAACAGTTCAGCGACGACGTCAACCGGACGCTTGCGTCGATCCTGTCGGCCGAAATCTCGCCCGAGCTGGTTCCGGTCAAGCCCGGCGAGAAACCGCAGAGCACGGAAGCCTCCGTCGGCCCCTACGAGCTGCAGGATTTCAACCTGTTCTACACGCTGCGGTTCGGCGTGCGGCCGTCCAAGATCGCCTTCATGGCGCAACACGCCTGGAATGATGTCGCCAAGGGCGAATGGCCGCCGGCGTTCCCGACCGATAAGCGCAAGGCCTATGATCTGCCGGAGATCCGGCGCTGGCTGGAAGTGTTCCTGCGCCGCTTCTTCGCCTTCAGCCAGTTCAAGCGCTCGGCGATGCCGAACGGGCCGAAGGTTTCGGCTGGCGGCTCGTTGTCGCCGCGTGGCGACTGGCGCGCGCCGTCGGATTCCAGCGCGGCGGCATGGCTCGAGGATCTCGAGCGGAACGTTCCGAAGTGATTGAGACGGCTGATCGGGCAGGGTGGCTCCGAAACGATTTCGCGCCGCGCGGCTCATAAAGCCGGCGGCGCGAAATTGCGTTCAATCTAGAAAGTGCCGAGGTCCGGAGTGCCTAGGAGTCCGGACCTCGTCACCTTGCCCCAGCCTTTGATCCCCCCGCCCCATGCGGTCCCCCAACCCCATGTAGCGCGATCAGAAGGTGATGCCCCTGGAAGGCCGCCGATCGATGCGCGCGATGTACGCGAAGTATGGTTAGGATTCCATTCCGGATCACTACGGACACGAACGCGCTTGATGCTGCACACTGGTGCATTTGTCCGCATCTGCTGCGATCACGGCTGCCTGAATTCGATGCAGGCGATCGGCGGGGATGTCCACATCGGCGCATCGCCGCGGCACCTGCGTTTCACGGGGCTGTCACTTAACTGGTCTAGCGCTGCTCCTGTCATCGCTGACGGTCAAGGAGCAAGCCATGTCGAAGCCGGTGCTGGGCGCAGCATTGTCCATCAAATCGATCCCTGCTCACCGCGACTGGCTTCTGGAACGGCAGCGCGATCTCGAGATCCAGGATTTCTTCCGCGCGGATTTGCTTGACGGCGATTGGCGGAGTGCGGCCAGCGAGATCAAGCAGATGCTCTCGGGCCATACCGGTCGGCTCGGCATTCACGGCCCGTTCTGGGGCTTCAAGATCGACAGCCATGATCCCTTGATCCGCAAGGCGGTGACGAAGCGCCTGCTTCAGGGCCTCGATGCCGCGGAATTCCTTGGCGCGACGCAGATGGTGATCCATTCGCCGTTCACGACCTGGGACCACAACAATCTCGACCTCTATCCTGATAACCGCGGCAATCTCGTCGAACGCGTCAAGACGACGCTAGCCGAGGTGATCGCGCGCGCCGAGACGATCGGCTGCGAGGTCGTCATCGAGAACATCGAGGACAAGGATCCGCGCGACCGCGTGCGCCTCGCCAAGGCGCTCGAAAGCAACAAGGTCCGCGTCTCCCTCGACACTGGCCACGCCAACTATGCCCACATCTCCACCGGCGCGCCGCCGGTCGATTACTATGTCGAGACCGCCGGCGACATGCTGACGCATGTGCACCTCCAGGACACCGATGGCTTTGCCGACCGGCACTGGGCGCCGGGCGAGGGCAACATCCCGTGGGTGGCCGTGTTCCGCGCACTGGGCCGGCTGACCTCCAACCCGCGGCTGATCTTCGAACTCCGCAATCACGACGACGTTCGCGCCGGCGCAGCCCATCTGGCCGCGCTCAGTCTCGCTGAATAACCGGCATCACAAAGATCAGGGCTTATCGTCATGAGCAAACTCACCCGTCGCACCATTCTGAAGTCCGGCGGCGTTGCCGCGGGCACGCTTCTCCTGCCGCGCTTTGCGATCGGGCAGGCCGACAACCGCCCGTCGGTGACGATCGCCGTGCAGAAGGTGACGAATTCGAACGTGCTCGACGTGCTGCGCGAGCAATCGAACGTCGGCGAGCGCGTGTTCTTCTCCTCGATCTGGGAGGGCCTGATCTCCAAGAACTGGCGTGGCAGCCTGGAGGCCGTGCCGKGCCTCGCCACCGAGTGGCGCCGCATCGACGACCAGACCGTCGAGGTGAAGCTGCGCCAGGGCGTGAAGTTCCACAATGGCGACGAGCTGACGGCCGAAGACGTCGTCTTCACCTTCAGCCGCGAGCGCATGTTCGGCGAGACCGAGGCCAAGAGCCGCTCCACCATCCAGGCCTTCGAGAAGATCCCGACGCCGCGCCCGGGCAAGGAATTGCCGCCTGATGTGCCGGCGGTCGCCCGCCGCATCTGGCCGGACCTCGTGCGCGTCGATGCCGTCGACAAGTACACGGTGCGCTTCTACAACGCGACGCCCGACGTCACGATTGAGGGCCGGCTGTCGCGCTACGGCTCCGACATCATGAACCGCCGTGCCTGGGAGCAATCCGCGAGCTATCTCGACTGGGCGCGCAAGCCGATCACGACGGGCCCGTACAAGGTCGTCGAGCTCAAGCCCGACGTATCGCTGACCCTCGAAGCGCATGACGAATATTGGGGGGGCCGGCCGCCGCTCAAGCGCATCCGTTTCCTCGAAGTGCCCGAGGTTGCGAGCCGCATCAACGGGCTGCTTTCGGGCGAATACCAGTTCGCCTGCGACATCCCGCCGGACCAGATTGCCGGCATCGAGAAGAACTCTGCGTTCGAAGTGCAGGGCGGCACCATCCTCAATCACCGCCTGACCGTGTTCGACAAGAACCACGCCCAGCTCGCCAATCCGCTGGTGCGGCGCGCCTTCACCCACGCGATCGACCGCCAGGCGATCGTCGACAGCCTGTGGGCGGGCCGTACCCGCGTGCCGAAGGGTCTTCAGTGGGAATTCTACGGCGACATGTTCAACGCCGACTGGAGCGTGCCGGCCTACGATCCGAAGCTCGCGCAGGATCTGTTGAAGCAGGCCAACTACAAGGGCGATCCGATTCCGTATCGCCTGCTCAACAACTACTACACCAACCAGGTTGCGACCGCCCAGGTGCTGGTCGAGATGTGGAAGTCGGTCGGCCTCAACGTCCAGATCGAGACCAAGGAGAACTGGTCGCAGATCATGGAACGCGCGCCGACCCGCGCGGTACGCGACTGGTCGAACTCGGCTGCCTTCAACGATCCCGTCTCGTCGCTGGTCGCCCAGCACGGCCCGAACGGCCAGCAGCAGCAGATCGGCGAGTGGACCAACGCCGAACTGAACAAGCTTTCGGAGTTCCTGGAGACCTCGACCGACCGGGCCGCCCGCAAGAAGGCGTTCCGCCGCATGCTGGAGATCGCCGAGCGCGAGGATCCCGCCTATACGGTGCTGCACCAGAACGCGACCTTCACCGCGAAGCCGAAGTCGATCAAGTGGAAGGCGTCGCCGGCATTCGCGATGGATTTCCGCGCCGGCAATTTCGAGGCGTAAGTGGCGACGCCGCTGGTCAGCATCCAGGGCCTCAGCGTCGCCTTCAACGGCGTAGCGGTCCTGCGCGGCGTCGATCTCGCTTTGCAGAAGGGCGAGGCCCTCGGCCTCGTCGGCGAGTCCGGCTCCGGCAAGTCGGTGACGTGGCTTGCGGCGCTCGGCCTCTTGCCGCGGCATGCAAAAGTCTCGGGCTCCGTGCGGCTCGACGGACGCGAAATCCTCGGCGCAGCCGCGGGTGAGCTTGACCGGGTGCGGGGCGGGCGGGTCGCCATGATTTTTCAGGATCCCGCAAGCGCGCTCAATCCGGTGCTCACCATTCGCAAGCAGCTCTGCGAGGCTTTGGCACTGCATCGCGATCTCTCGGGCGAGGCGGTGAAGGCCGAAGCGCGGCGGCTGCTCGATCTCGTCGGCATTCCCGATGCGGCGCGGCGGCTCGAAGCCTATCCGCACGAATTCTCGGGCGGCCAGGTCCAGCGCATCATGATCGCGATGGCGCTGGCCGGAAATCCCGATCTCCTCGTCGCGGACGAGCCGACCACGGCGCTCGACGCCACCATCCAGGCGCAGATCTTGGAGCTGCTCTCGACCATCCGCCGCGAGATGAGCATGGCGATGGTGCTGATCAGCCATGATCTCGGCGTCGTCGCGGAAAAGTGCGACCGCGTCGCCGTGATGTATGCCGGCCGCATCGTCGAGCAGGCGCCCGCCAACCAGCTCTTTGCCGATCCCGTCCATCCCTACGCGCAGGGCCTGATCGGCGCACTGCCGCCGCTCGACGGACCGCGTCGGCGTCTCACGGCCATTCCGGGGACCGTTCCCGATCCCGCGCACATGCCAAGCGGCTGTGCCTTCGCGCCGCGCTGCGCGCTGGCGGCCGAGCCGTGCGGACTTGCCGTGCCGAGCCTCGCGCCGATCGCGAACGATCGCGTGGTTGCCTGCATCCGTGCCGAGGCCTCGCGCCGCGCGCTGCTCGGGATCGCTGCCGAATGAGCGGGCCGCTTGTCGAGGTGTCCTCGATCTCGCGCAGCTACGCGATGCGCTCCGGGATGTTCGGCCGCAGCACAGCGGTTCACGCGGTCGACGGCTTGTCACTTGCGATCCGCAAGGGCGAGACGCTCGGCCTCGTCGGCGAGTCCGGCTCGGGCAAGTCGACCACGGGTCGTATCGTGCTCGGTCTCGAGCCGCCGGATCGCGGTGAGGTGCGGTTCGACGGCAGGGCGATGGCCGCGCCAGGCACGAAGGCGTGGCGCGCGCAGCGGGCGCGCATGCAGATGATCTTCCAGGATCCGCTGGGGGCGCTGGACCGGCGGTTGCCGGTCGCAGCCCAAATCCGCGAACCCCTGGACATTCACGGTCTCGGCACGCCGGCCGAACGCGAGGAGCGTGTCCGCGAATTGCTGCGCGCGGTCGAGCTGACGCCGGCGCATGGCGCGCGCTATCCGGGCGCGCTCTCCGGCGGCCAGCGTCAGCGTATCGTGCTGGCGCGGGCACTGGCGACAAAGCCCGATTTCCTCGTCTGCGACGAGCCGGTCAGCGCGCTCGACGTCTCGATCCAGGCGCAGGTGGTGAACCTGCTTTGCGACCTCCAGGCGCAGCTCGGGCTGACGCTGCTGTTCATCAGCCACGATCTGCGCGTTGTCAGGCAGATCAGCAATGCCGTCGCCGTGATGTATCTCGGCCGCATCGTCGAGATCGGCAGCGCCGACGATCTCTTCGCGCGTCCCGAACACCCCTATACGCAGGCGCTGGTCTCGGCGTCACCCGCGCCCGGCCGCCGCAGTGCGGGCCGCATCGTGCTGGCAGGCGATCCGCCGAACCCGGCGGCGCGGCCCCAAGGCTGTGCCTTCCATCCGCGCTGCCCGCGCGCTATCGCGCGCTGCGCGAGCGAGGTGCCGGCGCTGTCGGCCGTTGGTGGTGACAGGCAAGTCGCCTGCCATCTGGTGACGGGGCCGCAGGCCGAGACGCGGGACGCGGCCTGATGGGACGCTATCTCGCCATTCGGATCGGACGCGCGGCGCTGACGATCGTGCTCGTCGTCACCTTCGCCTTCGTGGTGCTGCGGCTCTCCGGCGATCCTGCGCTGATGATCCTGGGACCGGAGGCGCCGCCGGAAGTGCTCGCTGCTTTCCGCAAGGCCTGGGGGCTCGATGATCCCATCTGGTTCCAGTACCTCGACTACTTCGGCGCCATTGCCAAAGGCGAGCTCGGCCGCTCCATGCGCGACGGGCGGCCGGCGATCGAGCTCGTGCTGGAGCGGATTCCGGCAACACTGGCGCTGACGCTGCCGGCCTTCTTCTTCAAGGTGGCCCTCGGCATTCCCGCCGGCATCTACGCGGCGCTGCACCGCGGCTCGGGAATCGATCGCGCCGTGATGATGACGGCGGTGGCCGGCTTCACCGTGCCGAGTTTCGTCCTTGCGCTGCTGCTCGTGCTCGTCTTTGCCGTTCAGCTCGGCTGGTTGCCGTCGGGCGGGCAGGACAGCTGGCGTCACGCCATCCTGCCAATCGTGACACTCAGCCTCGGCGGCGCCGCGGTGCTGGCGCGCTTCACTCGCAGCGCCATGCTGGAGGTGCTGGGCCAGCCCTATATCCGCACCGCCTCGGCCAAGGGCGTGCCGTGGCGCAAGGTGGTGACGTCGCATGCGCTGCCGAACGCGGCGATCCCGACCGTCACCATCCTCGGCTTCATGGTGGGCACGCTGATCGCGGGCGCGGTCGTGGTCGAGAGCGTGTTTGCCTGGCCCGGAGTAGGGCGCCTGCTGGTCGTCGCCGTCGCCAACCGCGACCTCGCCGTCGTGCAGTGCATCCTGTTGCTGGTCGCGATGACCATGGTCACGTCCAATCTGATCGTCGATTTCCTTTACGGCTTCCTCGATCCGCGCCTGCGCGCCAAAGGGGCGCACGCATGACCGACGCAACGCTGAAGGACGCAGGCGTCCGCCGCCGCATCAGCCTTCCCGCGATCCCGGTCTCGGTCGCGCTCGCGATCAGCTGGATCGTCGCCATGCTGGTGATCGCGGCGTTCGCCGAGAAAATCGCGCCTAACAGCTTCACCCAGCTCGACCTGCGCAACCGGCTGGCTGCGCCCGGCAATGTCGCGCACTGGCTCGGCACCGACGAGCTCGGCCGCGACGTGCTGTCGCGGCTCCTCGTCTCGATCCGCATCTCGCTGTTGATCGCCTTCGGCGCGACCGCGATCGCGGCGATCGTCGGCACCACGCTTGGCTTTCTCGCCGCGCATTTCCGTGGGGCCGTCGAGCAGCTCGTGCTGATGCTGACCGACTTCCAGGCCAGCATGCCGTTCCTGATCATGGCGCTCGCGGTGCTCGCCTTCTTCGGCAATTCGCTGCCGCTGCTGATCGGCCTGATGGGGCTGTTCGGCTGGGAGCGCTATGCCCGCATCGCCCGCGGCCTCGCCATCTCCGCCAATGCGCAAGGCTATGCCGCGGCCGTCCGCCAGCTCGGTGCGACGCCGTCGCGCATTTACCTTAGGCATATCCTGCCCAACATCGCTTCGACCCTGATCGTTTCGACGACGCTGGTTTTCCCCGAGGTGATCCTGATGGAATCCGGCCTGTCCTTCCTCGGCCTCGGCGTGCAGCCGCCGATGACCAGCCTCGGCAACATGGTCGGCTATGGCCGGGAGTACCTGACCCGGGCGCCCTGGATCATGCTGGCGCCGGCGACCACCATCGTGATCACCACGCTGGCCGTCTCCGTGATCGGCGACTGGCTGCGCGACCGGCTCGATCCAACCCTGCAATAGGGCGACTGGCCTGACGCATGCGTCGATTTGCCGTCGGACACCCGTTTCTAGCCTTGGACCTCCGGCGTCCTGCCGCGCCCGAGCGCGAATTGACCGACCGGGCCCTCGATATGGAATTCCAACTCCGTCATTTTCGCGAACAGATCGATGTTGGTGCTGCCAATGGCGCAGCCGCCGAGGCCCATATCGGTCGCCGCCAGATAAAGCGTCTGAATCAGGCTGCCGACATCCTTCAGGATCAGCGAATATGCGATTGAGCTGTATTTCCAGGAGACCCGCCCAAAACGCGCCGCGATCGTGATGAGGATTTGCGGCTGACCCGGCGCGTCCATGGCGAACTGGGCAGCCGCCAAATGCGCCTGGAGTTGTTGGGGGGAGGCGCTGATCGCGACGAGCGCGTGGCTCCCTGCATCGTAGTGGTAGAGTCCGCGCGCAAGCCCGTCGCAGTTCGCGACGGTAAGGTACAATTCCAGCTCGTATGCGCTGCCCGCCGACGGATAAGGCCTTGTGCTGTAGGTGACGTCGGAACCGCCTTCGAAATACGGCTCGCTCTTCCATTCGGACAGGACACGCGCGCTGGTGTCGAGAAACTGCGCGAGTTCGCCGAGCGTGACCGGATTCTTGTCGTCGAATTCCCGCGTTGAATGGCGTTCGCGCAACAGCTTCGGGAAGCGGGAGTTTGGCTCAGGGGAGGAGAATTTGCGCAGGTCAATCTTGCTGCCGGCCCAGGGCGGACGCACCGCTGGCGTCGGCGGAACGATGCCGGCATAGGTGAAGGCGGCGCCGACCGGATTGGCTTGCCGACCCTCCGTGCTCCGCGTGTGAAACACCAGATCGTGGAAATCCCAGAGTACGAGGTTGCCGTCGCCTTCGTTCACCCGCAGGCCTTCTCCATCTTTCGTATCGAGCTTGAGCAGGATCTGGCTGTCCAGCAACAGTTCGAGCAGATGGAGGGTGGGGGAAGCTACCTTCTGGTTGAGCTTGCCGATCTTCCGAGGCTGCGACAGCGCAGCGAGGGTGGCGGCGATGGCGGGATCGCCAATCCGGAACAACGCGCCGGCGCGTGGCGATTCCAGCACCAGCTCGTTGCCGCGCCGACGCAGAAAGGCAAAGCGCGATAGCACAATGGTGTCACGACTGCCCAGCTTCGCGCGCCGCGGCCAGTATTCGGGGACTTGGGGCTCGATGACCACGAAGTCCTGCGTGTTACGCGAAGAGGAGAGGCGGTATTCCAGAAGCCCCTGCCGGGCCAGGCGACGCACCAGGGCGTCGACGTCTCTCGCGAGGGCGCTCTTGCCTGCAAAGGACGCGAGCGGAAGGCCGGTGCTCAGATGTCGCGCGCAGTTCATCGCGGCCGCGCTGAATTGTCCGAGGTTGACGGAATAGTCGCCCAGAATGGCGGTGATGTTTCCGTCCGGCTGCATCTGGAGGGAGAAATGATGGCTCAATCGGGCGGCAATGTCTGGCGCGATCTTCCTGGTCGGCTTTTTCCGGGGAGCGCGCACGAAAGAGCAACCCTTCAGGTGTGTGGAAGGAATGAAGTCAGATCGCTTTCCGGTCGCGGCCGGTCCAGCAATCCGAGCTTCACCGGCACATCGTAAAGGCGACCCGGTGCGAAACGGCGATAGAAATGACGCAGGCCGGGAACGAGCACTCTGACGACCGGAACCTCGACGTCGGGACGTGTCTGGTCGAGGACGAGGAAATCGTAGCCAGCACGGGCGGCAATCTCGACGCAGGCGACGACCTGGTCACGCGTATTGTCGTGAAGCTTGAGGCTTGGCGCTGGGGGGACGATCGGGTGGTCGCTCGGTGTCAGGAACGGGTAGTCTTCCAGGCGCAGCGGCGTGACACCGTCGAGGGTCGGCTTCTCGCCGCTTGCGCCGCCCATCATGCCGACGGACATAAATTGGGTCAGTTCGGTGAGGGATCGCAGCAGCGCTATATGGCGGTCGAAATGCGCGCCGGAACCGAACTCGATATTCTCGTGTCCATTCTGCATCCAGTGCATGATCGCCACGTAAGTCGGAATGCCGAGGTCGGTGGTGATGTCGAGCACCCACAGCTTGCGCCCGGCTTCCGCAAATTGAGCCTGGAGATCCCGAACATAGAAATCGTCGAATCGCCCGAGATCGACCTCGGCGCGTTGCACCCGGTTGTACCACCAGATCGCGTAGGCATCGCGCTCGATCAGTTCGAGGAAGCCCTGAACGATGGCTTCGTCGCGGGTGTTGCCGGCCGCGCAGCCGTTGGAATCCGTATGAAAGCCGCCATAGAAGAAGTACAGGAGGCCGGTCGGCAGATATTTGAAGCGTTTGTCGCGCAACGACGAGACCGGCGACCACTCGGTCTTCGTCGAGGGATCGAACGGCTCGGGCACCGGATGGGGATCGTCCGGCTGCTGCAGAAACCTGGTCTTGAACTGCGTTTCGCTGAAGAGCTGGACATCGTTGGGAAGAAGCGCGTCGCCAGGCGCGAAATCGACAAAGCGGCGCGTCGTCCTGATCTCATCGCCCTGGAAAATGCCCGAATAGCGTTCGATCGATTCCATCAGCGCGCTGGCTTCACCCTGCTCGGCGGTCGAGCCCTTGCCAAAACTGCCGCCGCTCAATCCGGACCTGAGCTGGTCGATGCTGTGGGCCGGCGCGGAGAAATTGTGCTGGGCGAAGTAATTGGTGTTCATCGGCAGGTCGACGTCGATCCGCTCGAGCCGGGTGACCACGCCGGTCAGCGGGCTCACATGCTTGCGGAAGCGCGACACCGTCGACCGCGACGTCACGGTGCGATATCCACCGCTGGTCATGACGAGTCTCTTGCCCTCGGCAATCTCGACCAGGGCTGGAGATCGGCGCGGGTTGTTCAGCTTCCTGCTGCCGCAGGTCGGACATTGCGGACGTCGCGTCACGTAGTGCTTGGCGATGGCGGCGCCGGTCAGGTCTAAGCTTGCGATGTGATCGCACAAATCGGTGCGAAAATCCGAGGCAATTGCCTTGGCGATCTCGACGGCCGCAAAATGGATTCCAGTCTTGCCGACGCTTTCTCTGACGAGAGGCGACATGGCAACCGCACGCGCCGGTCCCCGGTCAAGAAACCCCTTGATCTCCCGGTTGCGGATCATGCGATCGAACAGGCAGGTCCAGCAGGCGCTCTCGCCCGGTTTGAACATGGGCCCGACCAGCGGAAACGCGCCGGACGGCTGTACCAGCAGCCATGGCGTCTTGCTGGCTACGCGTTCGTGGTTCAATTCGGCGAGCCGCCGGTCAAGATAATCGTTCACCAGGGTGATCGTGAGCTTCGGCGAACGCTTGGCGATTTGAACGCCGAGCTTACCCAAGGCCGCGGTCAGCTCCTTGGCGCCTTTGACGTCAATCGACTCGACCTGCACGGGGCAATTGCGAAGATTTTGTTCCGCGATCTCCAGGGGCATGCCGAGGCTTGCCAGGAAACCGCCAACGGCGTCGTCGAACGCTTTCGGGGTCCGCGCAACGACATATCGGCGATCGAGCAGCCGCTTGATTGCTTCCTCGATCTTGTCGGCCGGGAAGCGCTTCGAAAGCTGGCGAATGATCTCCGACCCGGCCTTGCCGTGTTGCCCGATCGCAGTGGCGAGGGCGCAGTAGAGCTCGCCGTGCAGGAAGAATTTGCGGTTCTCGGAATAGAGACAAACCGCATCGGGAGGCAGCAAGTAAGCGGTGAAGTTCGGTGCAAATCGGAGAATGTCTTTGCGGGTCTGCCGCGCAACGCGGGTCTTGCGAGTTGCAGTCATTGAGTCAGCACGCTGATCCTGTTGCCGTCACGCTAGATCCCCGGCGCAAGATGGATCGTCGCGACCGCACGCCGGCATTTTCCCAGAGAATTGAAGCGAATTCAGCTGTCACCCGCAAGCCGCCGATGCAGGCGTCGTAGCGAAATCAAGCAATTGGCCGGACCCTTTCTTGAGGCCGGCCAATGACCTATCAACCCGTGAATTTGACATTCGGAATGCGCCGGGGTCTAGCACACGCGGCAGCGGCCCCACGATGCGCAGCAACCCGCGCATGATACGGCGCATCCCACCACACCAACGCCACAGCCGACAGCACAGCCAACGGCACAACCCGCACATCGGCAACCGACGCCACATCGGCAACCACGGCAAGCCCGACAGCCTCCGCAGCCGCGGCAACCGCCGCATCCGCGCCATGCCAGCTGCACGCGGCTACCGGCGTTTTCCTTGTCGAAGAGATGGAAGGTGGCCAGGCTGACGTCAGCCATTTCCTCTTCATCGAGCGTGATTGCCTGGCCCGTTCCAAGGTGCGGCAATTGTTGTACGTCGGGTGTCGGCACGGCGGACGCCGATGCGCCTCCCGCCAGCGAGAACGTCAACCCTGCGGCTCCGAACGCCGGCACGGCGACTTTGCTTACTCGCTTCTTCCCTTTAGAAGTCTTCTTCGCCTGCCGCATGGTCCAACCTCCGAGCATTGCAAGAAGTATCCCAGCCGCGGTAAGTCTACGCCCAGGAAATAACGCGGGCAACAATTACGCGCACAAAAGCGCGGCGCTGCACGTTCGGGATGTATTCATCTTCATGAACGGCAATCGGCACGGCCGCGTCAACGATCCACGCTCTCGGTGCGCGTGCAACTTGGTGCAGTGCCGCAATCGCTTCCAGGTTTGAACGGAGAGATCGGCGTGGCGGATCAACTCGGACGTTTCGCTTGGTACGAGCTGCTGACCACGGACGTCGCGGCGGCGGGCGCATTCTATCGCAAGGTCGTCGGCTGGGGCGTGACGGATGAATCGACTCCGGAACTGCATTACACGGTGCTTCGTAGCGGCGGCACCCCGCTGGGCGGCCTTATGGACATCCCGGAAGAGGGGCGGAGATCAGGGGCAACGCCGAGATGGATGGGTTACGTCGCTGTCGACGACCTGGACGGGGCTGCCGCGCAGATCAGGCGTCTCGAAGGCACGATCTTTGTGCCGCCGACCGACACCAATATTGGCCGAATAGCAGTCGCTGCCGATCCGCAGAAAGCGACGTTCGGGCTGATCGAGAAACCGACATATGGCCGATGGAAACCGGGCCGGCTGGACGAGCCGGGGCGCGTAGGCTGGCATGAGCTATTGGCCGCCGACCGGACCGTGATCTTCGATTTCTACAGAGAACTGTTTGGTTGGCAGAAGGCTGACGCTCAAACCGATCCAGCGGACTGGTACCAATTGTTTTCGGCGGAGGGGCAAACGGTCGGCGGCATGCTGACGAAACTTTCGAGCGTAGCGCAGCCATGTTGGCTGCATTACTTCAATGTCGACGACATCGGCGCTGCGACGAAGCATGTGAATGCTGGTGGAGGCCGGATCCTCCAGGGTCCGATCGAATTGCCTGATGGCTGCTGGATCGCACGATGTGTGGATCCCCAGGGCGCCCTGTTTGCGCTGCAGGGTGCCGGGGGGCATGCAGGCATCGAGCCATTCTCGGCCTCGGAAGTCGGGTGGTCCGCCAAGTGGGGCGGCATTGCCTCCCAGGGGAGAATTGTGCTGCCCAAGCCGAAGCGCTAGCTGCTGCAGCGTCCGTCCGGCGCTGGCGCGACCCTGCAATAACCCGCGCCGGGAGCAGGGGAGGCCTGCGCTGGGCCGATCCGGGCCGTTTCGGGGCAAGTTCCCGTTGCGCGCGCCCAGCCCGTGCGCTATCCGGCCGGAAAGGCCTGAGGCGGCTTCCATTTTTCCGCCCGGCTGACCCAACCGAGGACGGAAACCGCCATGCCAGCCTATCGCTCCCGCACCACCACCCACGGCCGCAACATGGCGGGCGCCCGCGGCCTCTGGCGCGCGACGGGCATGAAGGATGCCGATTTCGGCAAGCCGATCATCGCGGTCGTCAACTCGTTCACCCAGTTCGTCCCCGGCCACGTCCACCTCAAGGACCTCGGCCAGCTCGTCGCCCGCGAGATCGAGCAGGCCGGCGGTGTCGCCAAGGAATTCAACACCATCGCGGTCGATGACGGCATCGCCATGGGCCATGACGGCATGCTCTACAGCCTGCCGTCGCGCGAGCTGATCGCCGACAGCGTCGAGTACATGGCCAACGCCCATTGCGCCGACGGCCTCGTCTGCATCTCCAACTGCGACAAGATCACGCCCGGCATGCTGATGGCCGCGCTGCGGCTCAACATCCCCGCCGTGTTCGTCTCGGGCGGCCCGATGGAGGCCGGCAAGGTCACGCTGCAGGGCAAGACCAAGGCCGTCGACCTCATCGACGCCATGGTGGCGGCCGCCGACTCCAAGGTCAGCGACGAGGACGTCAAGGTGATCGAGCGCTCGGCGTGTCCGACCTGCGGCTCCTGCTCGGGCATGTTCACGGCCAATTCGATGAATTGCCTGACCGAAGCGCTTGGCCTCGCATTGCCCGGCAACGGCACGGTGGTGGCGACCCATGCAGACCGCAAGCGCCTGTTCGTCGAGGCCGGCCACACCATCGTCGATATCGTCCGCCGCTATTACGAGCAGGACGATGCCTCCGTGCTGCCGCGCAACGTCGCCAACTTCAAGGCGTTCGAGAACGCGATGACGCTGGATATCGCGATGGGCGGCTCGACCAACACCGTGCTGCATCTGCTGGCGGCGGCCCATGAAGGGCAGGTGGAGTTCACCATGCAGGACATCGACCGGCTGTCGCGCCGCGTGCCCGTGCTGTGCAAGGTCGCGCCGTCGGTCGCCGACGTCCATGTCGAGGACGTGCATCGCGCCGGCGGCATCATGGGCATTTTGGGCGAGCTCGATCGCGCCGGCCTGATCGACACCTCCGTCTCGACCGTGCACGCGCCGACCATGAACGACGCGCTGGAGCGCTGGGACATCAAGCGCTCCAAGAGCGAGTCTGTCCGCACGTTCTTCCGCGCGTCGCCCGGCGGCATCCCGACCCAGGTCGCCTTCAGCCAGGAGCGCCGTTACGACGAGCTCGATAGCGATCGCGAGAAGGGTGTGGTCCGCAACCTCGAGCATGCCTTCAGCAAAGATGGCGGTCTCGCCGTGCTCTACGGCAACCTCGCGCAGGACGGCTGCATCGTGAAGACCGCGGGCGTCGACGCCTCGATCCTGAAATTCTCCGGCCCCGCGCGCGTGTTCGAGAGCCAGGACGCCGCTGTCGAAGGCATTCTGGGCGGCAAGGTCGTCGCCGGCGAGATCGTGGTCATCATCTACGAAGGTCCGCGCGGCGGCCCCGGCATGCAGGAGATGCTGTATCCGACGAGCTATCTGAAATCGATGGGCCTCGGCAAAGCCTGCGCGCTCGTCACCGACGGACGCTTCTCCGGCGGCTCGTCCGGCCTGTCGATCGGCCATCTGTCGCCGGAAGCGGCCGAAGGCGGCAACATCGGTCTCGTCCGCACCGGCGACCGCATCGCCATCGACATCCCGAACCGCAGCATCACGCTGGAAGTCTCCGACGAGGAGCTCGCCAAGCGCCGCGCCGCGGAAGAGGCGAAGGGTGATGCCGCCTGGCAGGCTGTGGGCCGTAAGCGCAACGTCTCGACCGCGCTCCAGGCTTACGCTGCGCTCACCACCAGCGCTGCGCGCGGTGCCGTGCGCGAGGTGAAGCGGCGCACGAAGTAAGCGCTGCACCGTCCGCGCCTCGCGCGCATAGTCAACAAGTTCTGAACGGCCGGCGAAAGCCGGCCGTTCGCATTAAGGATGCCTCGACGAAGTTCGGCAACTCGGGATGTTGCAGCGTATACTGCTCGCGACCTTCGCAAATCCATTTTGGGCAACTGGGGCACCACCACAATGTCTCGTACTCTCGCTATCGCTTTCTCAACAGTCGTCGCCGCGATTTCCATGACGAGCGCGGCCTCCGCCGGCTGCTACAATTGCTACGCGCCGCCGCCGTGCCAGACCTGCTACCAGCAGCAATACGTGCAGCCGCAATACCGCACCGTCGACGAGACCGTGATGGTGTCGCCCGGCGCGACCGTCGCGCACCGCGCGCCGGCGCAGTACCGCACCGTGATGGTGCCGCAGACCGTGATGGTGGCACCGCCGAGCGTCCAGTACGAACGCATCCCGCCGCAATACGCCACGCGCCAGCGCGTCGAGATGGTTTCGCCGGGGTATTCCTATTACGCGCCGGTGCAGATGGGCTGCGCGTCCTGCGGCTACTGAGCCAACGCAGCGACGAAGAGTTTCGGGCGGCGCTCCTTTGGGGGCGCCGTTTTCTTTTGAGGCAGCAAACGAGGCCCGGAAATGGACGCGAATCCAACCGGGCCTCGCAACCGGCGACGCCCTGGGCGGTGTCGCCAGTGTCCGGGATTGCTGAGGGGCGGCGTGTGTCGGCGGCCGACATGTTGCGAAGCTAGACGAACAGGCTGACGCTCGCCTGACAGATCACGTGCGGCGGAAAATTCAGGCTTGGGGTGAGGGCGCGCGTTTGGAGGTGCCGGTACCAACGGACGGTGGCGCGACGCGCCGCCGCCATTTCTCTCGATGCTGGAGCTCTCGTGCCGGCCGCGTATTAGGACAGCTTCAATGCCATGTGAATTACACCGGGTTCGCGGATCGTTGCGGGCTTGAAGCCAAACTTGTCGAAGACGCGGAGCATCGCTGCGTTCTCCGGTAGCACTTCCGCGGTCAACTCCGTCAAACCGGCCTCGCGGGCGATAGCGATCAGATGGTGCGTCAGCAGCCCGCCAACGCCGCGTCCCTGCCAGGCATCGATCACGACGAAAGCTGCCTCGGCCCGTCCAGGCTCGAATATGACATAGCGACCACCGCCGATGATCATGCTGCGGCTCGCCTCTTCCGTGCACGCAACCAGCGCCACGTGGTTTCTGAAATCGGGTTCCATGAAGAAAGCGCGTTCCCGTTCGGAAAAATGACGCTTCGTCACAAAGAAGCGGCGTTGGAGCGATTGAGCGCTGGTCTCCTCGAGCGCGGCAAGCATGTCGGGCTCGTCCTCGGGACGAAGCGCCCGGATATCGACCAATCGTCCGTCGCGAAGTCTCTCCTGGCGGCTGTAATTTGCGGCATCCGGCACTTGAGCTCTCCCGCGGCCCGATTGCGGCGCGCCCCCGCGGGGCAGTTGGTCGATCCCGATTGACGCGAACACCGTCGCCAACCGTTGACCTAAATCAACGTCAGCGACCGCCGACCTTAATTGAATGACCTCGCGCGACGACGAGGTCGAACATGGCGATCAAAGACTTAAAGCTGCCTGATGGCCCAATGTCGGGGCTGGTCGCCTCGGCCGTGGAATACATGGTCGATGCGGGACAGCGCAGCGTCCTGTTCCTGGACATCATGCGCCAGCGCGGCGACCAGTACCGCGAGCACGTCGCCCAGACTGCGCCGCACGTCCTGCAATATGCCGCCGAACTGATCACGGACGGCCGGAAGCTGGACGAGCCCGTCAACTACGCACTGGTGCGCATCATTCCGCCGAAGGATGTTGAGATCGACATGAGCCGGCGTCCGTTCATCGTGGTCGATCCGCGCGCCGGCCATGGACCCGGCATCGGCGGCTTCAAGGCCGATAGCGAGATCGGCGTCGCCATGAAGGCGGGGCATCCCTGCTACTTCATTGGCTTCCTTCCGGAGCCGATGCCCGGGCAGACCATCGAACGCATTGCACGCGCGGAAGCCATCTTCATCGAGACCGTCATCAGCCGTCATCCGGACGCCGACGGGAAGCCCTGTGTGATCGGCAATTGCCAGGCCGGCTGGGCCGTCATGATCCTGGCGTCACTGCGGCCGGAATTGTTTGGGCCGCTGATCATCGCCGGTGCACCGCTGGCCTACTGGGCAGGCGTGCACGGCAAATACCCCATGCGCTATTCCGGCGGCCTGCTGGGCGGAAGCTGGCTCACGGCGCTCACGAGCGATCTCGGTGCCGGCAAATTCGACGGCGCCTGGCTGGTGCAGAATTTCGAGAACCAGAACCCGTCGAATACGCTCTGGACCAAGCAGTACAACGTCTACTCCAAGGTCGATACCGAGGCGGAACGCTATCTCGATTTCGAGCGCTGGTGGGGCGGACACGTCAATCTCAATGCCGAGGAAATCCAGTTCATCGTCGACGAGCTCTTCATCGGCAACAATCTCGCAGCCGGCAAGATCGATATGTCCGATGGCCAGAAGGTCGATCTGCGCAACATTCGCTCGCCGATCGTGGTGTTCTGCTCCAAAGGCGACAATGTCACCCCGCCGCAGCAGGCGTTGGACTGGATCCTGGACTGCTACGCCGACGTCGACGAGATCAGAGCTTATGGCCAGACCATCGTCTATACCGTTCACGAGAGCATCGGCCATCTCGGCATCTTCGTATCCGGCGGTGTGGCGAAGAAGGAGCACGCTGAGTTCTCCAGCAACATCGACCTGATCGACGTGCTGCCGCCAGGACTCTACGAGGCCACGTTCGAGGCCCGTGGCAACGAGACGCTCAATGCGGATCTTGCGGTAGGCCAGTGGGTGATGCGCTGCGAGGCCCGCACGCTGGATGATATCCGCGCGATGGGCGGAAATTCGCCCGAGGACGAGCGGCGCTTTGCTGCGGCCAAGCGTGTCTCGGAGCTCAATCTCGCTGCTTATCAGAAATTCATGCGGCCGTGGGTGAAGGGCATGGTGACGCCCCAACTCGCGGAATGGGCCCGCAACATGCATCCGCTGCGGCTGCAATACGAGGCGTTCAGCAGCCAGAACCCCTGGATGTCCACGGTCAAATCGGCTGCCGATCGTGTCGAGACAGACCGCAAGCCGGTTTCAAAGGACAATCCATTCCTGGCATTCCAGGAACAAATGTCGAAGCAGATCGTGCACACGCTGGATAGCTGGCGCGATGCGCAGGAGGCGCTGAGCGAGGCCGTCTTCCTCAACCTCTACGGCTCGCCGCTGCTCCAGGCCGCGGTCGGCGTCGACCCTAATTCCGTGCCCTCGCGCCACCGGGAGATGTCGCAGGAGCATCGCGCCATGCTCGCGGCACGGATCGCCGAGCTGAAATCGCACATCGCTGAGGGCGGGCTCCGCGAAGCGGCGCTCCGCGCGCTGCTTTATGTTGGCTCCGCACGCGGCATGGTGGATGAGCGGAGCATCGAGGCGTTGCGGCAGGTTCGGCGTGACCATGCCGGCGCCCGCATGACGCTGTCGGAATTCAAGAAGCTGGTGCGTGAGCAGTTCTTCATGCTGCTTCTCGATCGCGAAGGTGCTCTCGCTGCGATCCCGAAATTGTTGCCCGACGACACCAACCAGCGGCGTGCGGCCTTCGTGGCGATGCGCGAGGTGCTGTCGGCGAGTGAGGACATCACCGGCGAGCGGGCCAATCGCCTGAAGCGCGTCGCCGCGCTCTTCGGTCTGGACGGAGAGGGCGAGTTGACATCGAACGTCGCCCCTTTCGATCCCAAGGCACGGGCGTCGTAACGCGGATTGGCAGGATCGGGAGTGACATCATGTCGGCCGACACGACGCAAACCCAGCCCGGCAGCAAGTACGATAGGTTAATTGCGGCGGCGAAGGGCGCGCCGCCAACGCCGACCATCGTGGTGCATCCTTGCGACGAGACCTCGCTGCGCGGCGCCATCGATAGCGCAAGCGCCGGCATTATCCGGCCTGTGCTCGTCGGGCCCGAGCGGAAGATCAAGGATACTGCCGCCCGGTGCGATCTCGATGTGTCCGGCTTCGAGATCGTTGATGCCGCGCACAGCGACGAATCCGCGGCCAAGGGCGTCGAGCTCATCCATGCCGCCAAAGGCGAGCTGTTGATGAAGGGCAGCCTGCACACCGACGAATTGATGCGCGCCGTCACCGCCAAGACCGGAGGCTTGCGCACCGACCGACGTATCAGCCATGTCTTCGTGATGGATGTGCCTGCCTATGCAGAGACCATCTTCGTGACGGATGCGGCGATCAACATCTTCCCCGATCTCGACGCCAAACGCGACATCATTCAGAACGCGATCGACCTCTACAACCAGGCAGGGTTCGGCAAGACGCCGCGGGTGGCGATTCTGTCTGCCGTCGAGACCGTGACCTCGAAAATCCCCTCGACAATCGAAGCCGCGGCCCTGTGCAAGATGGCTGATCGCGGCCAGATCACCGGCGGCATCCTCGACGGCCCGCTGGCTTTCGACAATGCCATCGATCTGGAGGCCGCGCGGATCAAGGGCATCACATCCGAGGTCGCCGGCCGCGCCCAGATCCTGATGGTTCCGGACCTTGAGTCCGGCAACATGCTCGCCAAGAATCTCGCCTATTTCGCCAAGGCCGATGGCGCCGGCATCGTGCTCGGTGCGCGTGTGCCCGTCGTGCTGACCTCGCGCGCCGATTCGCCACGTGCGCGGATGGCGTCCTGTGCCGTCGCCGCGCTCTATGCTCATGCCCGGCGCCGGAAGGCGCCGACGGTTGCCGCGTGATCGCCATGGATACGATCCTCGTCGTCAATGCCGGCTCGTCCAGTGTGAAGTTTCAGGTCTATGCGATCGAAGGCGACGGTGCGCTTCGTCGTCAGATCAAGGGACAGATGGACGGTATCGGCAGCCGACCGCGTCTGCGGGCAAGTGGCCCGAGCGGCGATCCGATGGCCGATCGGGCTTATCCGATCGAGGCTGTGCCTGATGTTCCGGCGGCGATGGCCGTTGCCGGCGACTGGCTGCGGGACGAACTTCGCGTCACGCCGATCGCGGTCGGTCACCGGGTCGTGCATGGTGGGCCGGACTATTCGCGGCCGGTACTGATCGACCACGGCGTCGTGTCCCGTCTCGAACGATTTGTGACCCTGGCGCCGCTGCACCAGCCCCACAATCTGGCGCCGATCCGTTCGCTGCTGGCGAATTTCCCGACGCTGCCACAGGTTGCCTGCTTCGACACCGCATTTCACCGCACGCATGATGCCGTCGCCGACCATTATGCTATTCCGCATCAACTTCATGCCGAGGGTGTCAGGCGCTATGGCTTTCATGGGCTGTCCTACGAGTATATCGCCCGGACGCTGCCGGGCGTGGCGCCCGATATCGCGAAGCGGCGCGTGATCGTTGCCCATCTCGGCAGCGGCGCGTCGATGTGCGCGCTCAAGGACGGGCGCAGCGTCGAGAGCACCATGGGTTTCACAGCGCTCGATGGCCTCCCGATGGGAACGCGTCCAGGGCAGATTGATCCCGGGGTGGTGATCTATCTCATCTCCGAGAAAGGGATGTCCGCCTCAAACGTGCAGAACTTCCTTTATCGCGACTGCGGATTGAAGGGGCTCTCCGGTGTCAGCAATGACATGCGCGAGCTGGAGGCGAGCGCCGACCCCAAGGCGAAGCTCGCGGTCGACTATTTCGTCTATCGGATCGGTCTCAGTGCCGGCATGCTCGCGGCCGCCTTGCAGGGCCTCGACGCCTTCGTCTTCACGGCCGGGATCGGCGAGAATTCGGCGAACATTCGCGCTCGCGTGGTCGAGCAGCTAGGATGGCTCGGCGGCACGCTCGATCCCGTCGAGAACGCGCGTAATTCCAGGCTGATCTCGCGTTCCGACAGCCGCATCCCCGTCTACGTCGTGCCGACCGACGAGGAACTGATGATCGCACAGCATACGCTGTCGCTGTTGATGAACGGACAATCGACCAATCCAAGGCAAGAGAGGGTGTCATGATCCCCGTGTTCCCGGATACAAAGGTTGCCCTGAAGGGCAAGAAAGGCCTCGTCGTCGGCATCGCGAACGACCAGTCCATCGCCTGGGGGTGCGCGAGGGCATTTCGTGCGCTTGGGGCCGATCTGGCCGTCACCTACCTCAACGATCGCGCCAAGAAACACGTCGAACCGCTTGTGCAGGCGCTGGAAGCGCCGATCTTCATGCCGCTGGACGTGATGACGGAAGGGCAGACCGAGGCGGTGTTCGAGCGGATTGCGAAGGAATGGGGACAGCTCGATTTCCTGCTGCATTCGATCGCCTTCTCGCCGAAGGAGGCGCTCCATGGCCGCGTGGTGGACGTCGGCCGCGATGGCTTCCTTAAGACGATGGACGTCTCTTGCTGGTCATTCCTGCGCATGGCGCATCTCGCCGAGCCGCTGATGAAGAACGGCGGCACGATGTTCACCATGACCTACTATGGCAGCCAGATGGTGGTGGAGAACTACAATATCATGGGCGTGGCGAAAGCGGCGCTTGAAGCGGCCGTCCGCTACGCGGCCGCCGAACTTGGCCCCAAGGGCATCCGCGTGCACGCGATCTCGCCAGGCCCGCTCGCCACGCGCGCGGCGTCAGGTATCCCGGAGTTCGACGAGCTCATGGACAAGGCGCAGTCCAAAGCGCCGGCGCGCAGCCTGGTCAGCATCGACGACGTCGGCAATGCCACCGCGTTCCTGGCGCTGGATGGTGCCAAGCTGATCACCGGGGGCGTTCTCTATATCGATGGCGGGTATCACATCATCGACTGAGCGCCCTCAGCGATAGTGCAGGGCGATCAGCTCGGCGACGCAAGCGGGCTTCTTGCCGCCCTCGATCTCGATCACGAGATGATAGTTGACGCGCAAGCCGTCCGGCGGCACGTCCTCGGTTTCAGCGACGGTGACCCGGCCGCGGAGCTTTGAACCGGCCGGCACCGGCGCCAGATACCGGATGCGATCCGCGCCATAATTCAGCGTATTGCGCAGCCCTTTCAAACCCATCACGGATCGAATGAACAGCGGAGCAAGCGAGAGCGACAGCAGTCCGTGAGCGATGGTGGTGCCGCCGGGCGCTTCCTTCCTGGCGCGGTCCTGGTCGACATGGATCCATTGCTCGTCACAGGTTGCTTCGGCGAATTTATTGATCCGATCCTGGGTCACTTCGATCCAGTCGCTCGCGCCGATCTCGGTGCCGACCGCGGATTTGATCTCGTTGAAGTCGCTGAATATCCGCATGGTCGTGACCTCGTCAGATCGTCATTTCCGGGATGTTGTCAGGAATGACCAATTCGGCCTCTGTCACCGCCATAACCTCGCCAACGCTGACACCTGGAGCGGTCTCGAGCAGCGTCGCCTTGCCGTCCGCAAAACCGATGACCGCCATGTCGGTCACGACCAGATGGACCGGGCGCGCCGAGGTCAGGGGCAAGTTGCATGTCTTGACGATCTTCGACTTGCCCTTCGCAGCATGTTGCATGGCGACGATGACCCGCTTGGCGCCGCTGACGAGGTCCATCGCCCCGCCCATGCCCGGCACCATCTTGCCTGGGATCATCCAGTTGGCGAGAAGCCCATGCGCATCGACCTGGAGGCCGCCGAGCACGGTGACGTCGACATGGCCGCCGCGGATCAGTCCGAACGACATCGCGCTGTCGAAGGTCGCCGCACCCGGGAGCGCGCTAATGGGGCGGCCGCCGGCGTCTGTCAGCGTCGGATGCGCCATGCCTTGTTCGGGAATCGGCCCGGTGCCGATCAGTCCGTTCTCCGACTGAAAGAAGATTTTCAAATCGGCCGGAACGTAATTCGCAACCAGGGTCGGAATGCCGATGCCGAGGTTGACAAGGTTTCCGCTCTTCAACTCCCTGGCGACGCGTCGGGCGATGATGATCTGCGGGTCCATGATCTCACCCGTTGGTAATGAGGTAATCGACGAGCGGCGCCGGGGTCACGACGTGATCGGGCGCGATGACACCGACGGGCACGATGTTCTCTGCAGTGACGATGACCGTGTCGGCAGCCATCGCCATGACCGGGTTGAAGTTGCGGGAGGTCAGTGCGTAAGCGAGATTGCCGAGATAGTCGGCGAGAAACGCGTGAACCAGCGCGTACTGCGCCCGCAATGCCGTCTCCAGCAGGAACGGCTTGCCATCCACCTCGATCTGACGCTTGCCTTCGGCAACCAGCGTTCCGACGCCCGTCGGCGTCAGCACCCCGCCGAGGCCACATCCGCCTGCGCGGATGCGTTCGACGAAGGTGCCTTGCGGCACGAGATCGACGGCGATCTGGTTCGCGAGCATCTGCTGCTGCGCCTTCGGATTGAGGCCGATATGCGTTGCCGTCAGCCTTGAGACCAGCATAGCGTCGAACAGCTTGCCGACTCCTTTGCCGGGGGTGGCGGCGTCATTGCAGATCAGCGACAGGCCGGTCTTGTTCTGCCGCACGAGTTCGTCAAGCAGGCGCTCCGGGGTTCCGACGCCCATAAAGCCGCCGACCATTACGCTCGCACCGGCCGGGATCATCGCAACGGCTTCTTCGACGGAAACGGCCTTCATGGGCGGAACTCCGGTCGGCAGGCGCAGGTGAATACCGGATCGATGTTGGGGGCGGGCAGACTCTCGGCTTTGATCTGCGTCAAGGTTGCCGGGTCATTCGCGCAGGCCAACGCCGACGCCTGCAAGGGTCTCGTGCCAGAGCCTGCGCACCTCGGCGTGCCGCCGTTCGAGCGTCGCGCTGACGGCATCCCGGAAAGGTAGGAGGTCCGGGCCCTTCAGGAACAGAATCTGCGCCTGTAACAGCCGGCCGCTCTCGAACTCGATACGGCGCAGCGCCATCACGAAGGGATCGTTCGCGTTCGCTTCCGTCGGCAGCAGGGCCGCCGGCCGGATCCCGGCATGGACCGCATGTGCGAGCGTCGCGAGGTGAATGGTCTGTGCGCGGGCGTGGTCGGCAATGCCTTCGATCGGGGCGGGGAGCCAGGCCATCTCCCAGGATGCCGCCATGGGGCCCAGCGCGAGGTCCGGGACCCAGGCGGTCGCGCGCATGAGAAGCGAGACGATCTCGCTCTCGCGATAGAACTGCGCGTGCAATTCGGTCTGCCAGGCGGCATCGAATCTCGCGGGCAGGGCGACCGCGAATTGCCGTGCCAGCGCACCATGCGCAGAAACCAGGAACGCGGCGACCCGCGTCTGCTGGCGCGGCGGCACGCGCCCGTCGGCTTGCAGCGGTCCGAAGAACGCGCTCATGTTGCTGGCCTCTGCACCGGAATCGCGCGCAGATGGTCATAGCCGGCGGGAAACGGCGAAAAGTCTCCGCCGGCATCCTCCGGCGCGATCAAGACCTGCTTGTTGCCCTGCCAGCGGCCAGCCAACACGTCCTCGGCGAAGCGCGCCAGCAGGTCGGCTGTTAAGGCGGCCTTTTCGAGCGTGAAGGCGTGATAGGCCCTCGGAATGATGACGAGCGCACTGTCAGCAATTTCCACACGCAACGTCTCGTGCAGCGTCCGCGGCGTGAGGAAGTCGAACTCGCCGTTCAGGATCATGGTCGGGACGGATATTGAGGAGAGCTGCGGCGTCAGCGGCTTGAAGTCGAGGAAAGACTCCATCAGGTTCTGAAGGGCGTAGACGTCGTTGACCAGCCAGCCCTGCCGCTTCACGTTGTCGAGCTTGTCCAGCAGCGGCTTCAGCCACTGGTCGGATAGGTTCATCGGCAGCAGCAGATCCTGGAGGTAGCCGGTGCCGCCCAGGATGAGGCCGGTGCGCAAGGCGTTGCCGATCAGTAGCAGTTGTGGTGAAAGCTCGGCAAAGCAGCTCATCGGTACAAGGCCCGACAGCCGCGCGCCATGCTCGATGGCATAGCGTAGCGCGATCAAGCCACCGAAACTGATGCCACTGAGGAAGACCGGACTGTCGCCAAGTTCGCCGATCAGGCGATGCAGCACAGCGATGTGGTCGTCCTGATCGATGAACAGCGCGGGCTTGTCGGAGACGCCCTGGCCGAGCAGGTCGAACGTAGCGACCCGGAACCGACGTGCGATCAGCGTGTCGCGATACGTGCCCCAAAGCTCGGAATACTGCGTCAGACCGTTGACGAGCACATAGGCAGGCGCATTCGCCGGTCCGTCGAGCTCATAGCGGACACGATATGAGCCATGACTGAGGAAGGGCATTGCGGGGACCGGCCAGCGTGACGATGACCACGATCCTCAACGCAGGCCTGAGGATTCCATTGAGCTAAATCAAACCTCAGGAGGAGGTCCAGCCTAGCGTTCGCGCAAAATACCGCCAGGAGGGAGTTCGTCATGAACGGGAGAAGCGCACTCAAGCGTTGCTTCGTCAGCCTGATCCTGTTGCTGGTCGGCACCGCGCTCGCGGTCGCCCAGCCGTTCACGCGACGCTCGTCGCAGATGCAGCATGACGGGCTCAAAAAGACCTATGAGATCGCAAACTTCCGGCTTGGCGGCAAGTACGACCTGGCCAATCCCTCCAAATGGGAGAATGGCGGCGAGGGCGGCGTGACGTTGGAATCGCTCGGGGCAGGCAAGCTGCGTACCGGATACATCGCGATCGGCAACGCGCGGCGCAATGCCGCCGGTGAGATCACCAACGCGGTCGTGATCAATTCCTATTATTCGGGCGATTCCACCGATATGTACGAACAGTGGGTCAAGGGCGCGGCCCTGTCGGGCGGCGTCCCGATTATCGGCCCCGGACGGCCGATCGACACCGACCGCTACTACGTCATCATGGTCGACCCGCTGGGCACGTGGGGCGCAAGCAAACCGTCCGACGGCCTCGGCATCAAGTTTCCGCAGTACAGCTACTACGACATGGTGCAGGCGAACTACCGCCTGCTGCGCGACGAGTTGAAGGTCGCGCGTGTCGCGCTTGTCACGGGCGTCTCCATGGGCGGCACCCAGACCTATGTGTGGGGGGTCATGCATCCCGAATATATCGGCGCCCTGATGCCGATCGGCGGCACCACGCAGTCGGACGGTGAAGACCCCGTCGGTAACTGGACCTTCCAGATGATGACGGCCGCGATCGAGGGCGATCCGGTCTGGCAGGCGACCAAGGGCGACTACTACAATCTGCCCAAGGAGAAGCACCCGATGCCGGGTGTGGCGTTCGGCTGGTCGATCCTGGGCATGACGGGCTACGACTTCGGCTTCCGCACGACCCAGAACTGGGCCGCGGTCCAGCCCGAGATATTCTACTGGGATCCGCCGAACGAGAAGGCCGGTCTGAGCGTCACTAACCGTGCCAAGCTCTATGACGCCGTCGATCTCGTCTGGCGCAACCGGGTCGGTGAGACCCATAACGTCAATCCCTATCTCGGCCGCATCCAGTCGCGCACACTGGTGATGCACATCACCAACGATCTCTGGCTGAACTTCAAGCTGGCCCAAAAAGCCGTAGATCGCGTGCCGGGCGCGGACCTGATCGCGCAGGAGAGCCCGGTCGCCCATTACGGCGTGTTCCCGATCATCAACCAGCGCAAGAACGATCCGAAGTTCGTCGCCTTCATGGACGACGTCGCGGCCCTCGATCGCGCGAGGATGTTCGTCGACAAGAATTATCGCGTACCGGGCGTCGCCGAAAACATCGATCCGATCAAGTCCTTCTGGAAGGACTTCGTGACCTATCCCTATCCGGTCAAATACGCCAACGCCAAGGACAAGATCGGCAACACCTGGCAGATCGGCTACATGGATGAGTATGCCGGCACCGACAAGGATCCCAAGGTCCTCGTCATCATCCACGGCAAGGGCGCATTCGGCGGGCACTACGGCAACATCATGCAATATGCGCTGCGGAGTGGCTTGCGCGTGATCGTGCCGGACTTGCCCAACTACGGCATGTCCGGGCCCGGTAATCTCGATAAGAGCCCGGCGCGCACCATGCAGGATATGCGCGAGGTCATCTACGATCTCGTCGTAAACCAGCTTGGCGTCAAGAAAGCCTATTATCTCGGCCACTCGCTCGGTGGTCAGTTCGTCACGGGGTACGCCCTGACCTGGCCGGATGCGGTGCAGGGCCTCGCGCTCGAAGCACCATCCGGACTCGAGGAATACCCGCGCGACATTACGATCGCGAAAGACAAGAAGGCACCTCTGTTCCAACCGGGACTCGGTCGCGACTTCGACAAGTGGAAGCAGATCTGGGACCAGACCGGCATCCTGGCGGCGGAGAAGGCCCGCGACGAGCAGAGCATTCGTGACTTCTTCTACTTCAAGAAGCGCAACCCCGACACCGGCGTGGTGTCGGCGGCGAAGAGCGGCTACTTCTTCAGCGACAGCGAATATGCGCGCTTCCATACCGAGCAGCGCGTCGGGCTTACCAAGGGCAACCCCAAGGAGCTCGAACAGTGGTGCAACGTCTTCATCTTCGACATCTACACGATCGGAGCCGAGCTCCAGCAGGATGATCCGAAGAACCTTTACGAGCGGGTCACCCAAATCAAGGCGCCGATCTTCCTCGCTTTCGGTGACAAGGAGCCGTTCATCCCGACGCCCGCCTTCAACGGGTTGACCGATCTCGGACGCGACGTCATCACGCCGTTCATGACGCGCATGACCAACGCCGGCAACCGGCCGATGCTCAAGATCTATCCGGAGACCGGGCACTTCATCCACACGGACAATCCGGTGGAATATTCAGCGGACGTCGTGGACTTCGTCACGAAGGGAACGGTCGACGCCTCATCCCCCCTTGGCACAGATCGCATGATCAAGGGTTCCGTGGTATCCGCCCTGCCAGTGGCGCCGACACCTCCCGGTGCGGCACCAACCGCCGGTCTCAACAAATAGGATCGGTCTATGCCACGGGTGCAGGCGGGTGAAATCGAGCTTGGCTGGCGGGAGTGGGGCCGAGGCGAAGTGACCGTCGTCTTCATCCATGGCAATCTCGCCAGCAAGGACTGGATCGAGCTGGCTGCGCCCTTGTTTCCAACGGGCCTGCGCGTCATCGCCATCGACTGGCGCGGCTGCGGGGACAGCGACCGGCCGAAGCCTGCCGCCGATTATTCGAACTACTCCATGCAGCAGCATGCCGAGGACATGCTGGCGGCGCTCGATGTGCTCGACATCGGCTATTGCCATCTCGCGACGCATTCGACCGGCGGCATCATCGCTGCCCGCATGCTCTTGATGCAGCCGCAGCGTTTCGGGCGCGTGTTCGCACTCGATCCGGTGACGCCGCTCGGCATGTCTTTCAATGCTGACCAGATCGGCTTGTTTCGAGCGATGATGGCGAGCAAGGAGCTGACGCGGACGATCATGGCGACCGCGGCGTCCTCGCTGTTCGTGCCCGAGAGCATGGCGCCGAACGCCGTGCCTCGATTTCGGGAGGGATTGAAGGACATCCAGGCGTTGTTCGACCGCATCATCGAGCAGACCTTTGGCGTCTCCGAGGGCATCTGGATCGGAACGCCGGTCAACCTCACGAAGGAAAGAGAGAGCAGAGAGCTCGAGCGCCGCATGCCGGAGCTGAAGCATCCGCATCTGGTGCTATGGGGCGAATGGGACGGTTGGATTCTGCCGGCCGATCTTCACGTCATGGCCGATGCGATGCCGGATTGCCGTCTCGTGATCGTGCCTCGCGTCGGGCACTCGATGAATCTCGAAGTACCCGCGCTCTACGCCGGTTATTTCGGCGCCTGGTTCGGAGGGCTTACCGCGTAACTGCTAACACCTGAAGGGAGAGACGTCATGGCAGAGATCAATCTATCCGCAGATAACGTCCGTGCGGCGCTGACCGAGGCACTTGGCCGCCTGCGTAAGGCCAACGCCGACTATTTCGAGATGCTGGAGAAGGGGATCAGTTCGTCGCCTCTGCCGATCGCGAACCAGGCGAAGGAGTTTTGCAGTTTCATGCAGCGCAATGTCACAGCGACCCTGGACCTCAGCGACAAGCTGATCCATGCTAGGGATGTCCAGGACGCGCTCAAGCTTCAAGCCGATTTCTTCCAGGAGCAGATGCGGGCCCTGACCGACCAGACCAAGACCATGGGTGAGGCGGCGATGAAGGCGGCCGGCGGCATGTTCAGTCCGAAGAGCTGAGACTGCAACCACGGTACTGACAGACGCGGTAGCGTCAGAAAGGTCTGGTATGGCCGAGACCAACAAGCTTTCTGTCGAAAAGGCACTCCAGAAGTTGCTTCGCGACGAGCCCTTGGAAACGGCGAGCGAGCAACGAGACGAAAAAGCTGAGGCGCTCAGGGAGGAGATCAAGCGCATGCGCGCGCAGAGATCGCGTCTTGAGCGATCACCCGGCAAGGGCAAGTGAGATCCGGTTTGATGGGATGATGCCCCGATTTTTCGTCGGCATGCTGGCCGGTGTCGCCAACAGCTGGTCGGTTGCCGTGCTGTTCGAGGTTCTGCGCAAGACGCTCGACAATCTGGCCGATTTCAAAGCGCCCGGCTTCACATGCCCGTAAGCCGAAGAGCGGAGCGGGCGCAGCATGCGTGATATCGCCACATCGGGGCTGGTTGCCGATTTCCTGTTCGGCTTCGGCGCGCTGTTCGCGATCATCAATCCCTACGGACTGGCCTTCATCTTCCTCGACAAGACGAGAGGTCTTTCTGAAGACGAGCGCGCGGGCCTCGCGCTGCGGGTTGCCGGATATGCCTTCGTGGTCCTGCTGGTGTCGCTGTTTCTGGGCAGCCAGATCCTCAACTTCTTCGGCGTGACAATCCCGGCGCTTCGGATTGCCGGCGGCCTCGTGGTCGCAGCGACAGGCTGGTCGATGCTTCACGCGCCCTCGGGCCCGGCCGGACCTCACGAGGTCTCGTCCCCAGATCATGCGACCATGAAGCGCATGGCCTTCTTTCCTCTCACAATTCCGCTGACGACCGGGCCGGGAACGATCGCGACAGCCATCGCGATCGGGATTAGCCGGACCAGCAGCCTCGATGCGATGTTCCAGTCATCGATCGTTTCGCTTCTGGTGGCGTTCGCCGTGACTGCCGCGATCTACCACGCCTACCGGAAATCGAGCGCAATGGCGCGTCTGTTCGGCGAGGAGGGCACCAGCGTGGTGACGAAACTGTCAGCTTTCCTGCTGCTCTGCATCGGCGTGCAGATCATCCTCACCGGCGTTTCCGAGGTCGCGCGGTCCATATTGGACGGCGCTTTGCGCGCTATTCAATAGGTGGATTGCAGGTTTAAGCCTGTAGCCCCGCCAACTGGCGCCGGTTGAGCAGCACGATCTGACGCTGGGTATTGCCGACGAAGCCGAGAATGCCGGGCTCATGCAGTCACGACAAGGCGCGCGATACAGTCTCCAAAGTCAGGCCGAGATAGTTGGCCCCGAAACTGAAGATGTGTTGGTGACCTAATCGCCGTGTGCCGCGCTTTCAAGCGACGACTTCGATGACGCCCATCATGCCCTTGTCTTCGTGATCGACTGCATGACAATGGTAGACAAATCGACCGACGATTGCTGGATCGGTGAACGGAATGAGGACCTTGAGGGTGCCAGGTCTCTGGTCCGTTGCTGGCGGTACCGAAAAAGTGTCGCGCAGACTGTCATCGTGCCAGGAAGCGCCGCCTACTTCCGTCACCAGGAAGGGTGTCTGGTGAATATGGAAGCTGTGATACTGCTGATCCGTGTTGATCACCGTCCACTCTTCGGTATCGCCGAATTTGACGGTTTGGTCGGTGCGCGCCTCGTCGACAACGCGGCCATCAATCATGAATATCTTGCGGTCGCTGGTGCGCGAATAAGATAGCGTTCGGCGCCGCGCGATCGGCGCGATGCGAACGTCGTTTATCCATTGTGGCCCAGTGACCCGCTGGCGCAAGATATCATCGTCGATCTTCGCACTCTGCAACAAACCGCTGGAATGGATGACTGCCAGTTGCCGCACCGGTTCCGGCGGCCGCCAGGCTTCGTTCTGAAAAGAAATGGTTCGCATCGGGTATTCCCCTGCGGGCGGACCGATGACAAGGGCGTCAATCCGCTCGCCGGGGCCAATGAAAAGTTCGGTCATCTTGCGTGGCTGCGACAAGGCGTGCCCATCGGTTGCCACGACGTAAAGCGGCATGCCCTCAATACACAATTTGTAGAAATCCGACGCTCCGATGTGCGCAATGCGCCAAAACTGCATTTCGCCGGCGCGCATGGAGATGGCGGGATTGATCTGACCATTGATCGAAACTATTTCGCTTTCGTCGTCACACTTGAAGTGCTTGATTAGAAAGAAGCGCTCCGGCAATCCGCGCAGCAGCGGGAAAAGTTCGTCAATGCCATCGACGACCAGAGCACCCGACATGCCGCCAATGATTTGATTATTGACGAACCCGTGCGCATGGGGGTGGTACCAGAACAAGCCCGGACTTTGCCGGCCGGACGCCGGAATGCGCACCTGGTATTGGAATGTTTCGCCGGGTTGAACGTGGACGAATACGTTATCGCTGTTGCCTTGGGGCGAGACGCTCATGCCGTGAAAGTGCAGGTTCGACGCGGTGCCGACACCGGCACAAATAGGGCCCAGGTAGCCAGGGCGATCGAACCCGGAGCTCAAATTGTTGCGGAAAGAGATCCGCAACGTGTCGCCCAGGCGTGCGCGCAGCGTTGGCGGCACATAGGCGCCATTGTAGAGCAGACCGGTAAACGCGCGATCGCCGAGCTGCACCGGTCCGGGCGCTGCCGCAATCGTCATATCGAGCACGCCGTTGACGCTGTGCATCTCGGGCGGCTGGATGAGCGGCTCGGGCGTTGGCGCTCTAGACTGCGAACGCGCCCCCGGCATCGATGGGCCAAGCGATAGCAGACCTCCGGCCGCGGCCGTCGCGCCAACGAAACGACCGGCGGCCTTGATGAACAGGCGGCGGTCGAGCGTCGAGGACTGGCGCATTGCATCCCTCATCACGCGCATGGCTACCGGAAGACGATCTTAGGTCTCTATGGGCCAAATTGTATTCTGCCATCTGCGTGTGAACCGGATGGCGGTGGCCAGTTAGCACGTGCCGAGACTTACCGCTTGTCACAGCTTCTTGTAGCCTCCCTTCGCAATTTGCCCTGGCCCTGCTGGGACCCGCACGTCTGCTCTTGCGTCGTTACCGGGGGACAAGCGGACATCAACAATTTCGGCCGCAAAACAGCACACCTCCTTACTGGACGCCGGCTTCCACCGACTTCCAATCTCTGGGCGCTCGCCATTTGCCATGTCTTCTTGCCCGCCAGATGCAGCACTTGGCGCGCGACTTTCCTCGCTCGGTGCCAAGCCGGGGACCGGATCGAGACTGTCGGTATAACTTGTTGATTGTGCTTGAGGTTTGGCGGAAGGGGTGTCCTGTCAACCTTGCTGCAGTTACTTGCATTTTCTGTCTGCGTCGCGAGCAATCTACGGTCCTAACCACGGCTAGTTTGGCTGCCTCTCGACCGTAGTTTTCGGCCAACTTCCCGTAGCTCGCCGCGATCGAGGGGCAGGGTGCTTTCGCGCATCAGGGCGCGGCGGACGCTCTACTCGAAGACGCGACCGGCTCGCGAATAGCTCGATCGGCCTCGATTGCGCTGCGGATAGACGCCTTGTGGCGGCGGACCAGGAGGCAGCTTCAGCACGCGGACATAGACGTCTTGTCCTGGCTTGATCACTGTGTCGACGCTCTGCTGTACCTGGAGAAGAATTTCTCCTTGCTGCCGCCAGACGTCGCCTGTGGCGCCAGCAACGGGCAGTCGCTCGCGTTCAGCCTACTTCAGACCGTTCGCTTGTCGCTTCGTGAGATTGCGAAGTACGGAAAACGAGGGCCAACATGAAGCGGCGGCGCCGAACACACAGGACGCGTGACCGGCAGCGACTGATGACGCACGCCAAGAGGATAAGGAAACGAAACTGAGATAATACGCCGCCGGGCTTTAATACATTGTCTCGGCGGCGGTGTTCATTTCCAGCCCCGAGATGGAATGGCAAAAATCCCGGATCGGCAGCGTGGCGATGTACTCGCCGGCGTCGAGCAGCGTCACCAGTACGCGATCGCCGATCCTGATCGGATCCTCGAAACGCCGACCCCAGCCTCGTTCGGTCATTCCTTCCGCTTCAGCTCAGGTCCCGCGGCGGCAATGGCGTGTTCAACCTCGTCGGCCAGAACTGTCAGATGCTCGGCCAGCCTTGTGAACAGTTCTCGCTTCTTGGGTTCAGTTGCCAGATCGCGGATCAAGGCGCACTCGGCAGCATCCGTGCGGAGCTTTTCTAACTGAGCCTGCATGTCCTTCATTGCGATCGGTTCCGTTCCCGATGAGGAACTATACCGCTTTGGGCATAAGTGGACAGAACTGATTGCCGGTTTCCTATGCTCGTCACCACCTGGCGACCCCATTACCGCCGAGGTGACCTCCAAACGGCCCCGGCAACTCAGTCTTTTGCGGGGGCCGCTTTTGCGCTGGTGCTGATCAGCCGGACATACGTCCCGCTCTCGTGTAGCTCGAGCCAGCCGCATTCAACCGCATACTTGATGCCAGCCCCAAACTCCGACCCTGTGGCCTTGAGCGTGTAGAGAAACGGAGCATTGAGCTTTTCGATGTGAATGCGACCGTCCTGGACGGCTTCAATGGTCTTCGCGAGCTCGACCAGTTTGCGGGCGGCGGCTTCAGGAGCGGCAAAGGCACGTTCGGCGGCGAGTTTCATGCAGATCGACTACCCGATTCTTCGTCCCCAGGCCGAACTGCTTCACCCGCACTTGTGGTTTTTGGTGTGCAGCGCGGTTCGATCGCCAGTCATCTCACCGACGTAGTCGTCAATGGCGCTCATCAGCTTCTCGCGGTCGGCGCGGCGATCCTTCCTGCCAAAGATGAGGTAGTGGCGAAGCCGGCCGAGTTCGGCCAGATCGGCCGCTATCGCCTCGGCCCGCACTTCTTCAGCGCGCTGACGCATGCGCTCTTGGTGCCAAGCTCTCGCCGCCGCTCTGTTCTCTGCCTTGGTCATGACGCCATCGAACCGCGGCGCAGGCGAGAGTCAAATTATCGATTCCTATCGATTCCTAGCGGCGCAGAATGCGCGCGAGCTACTGCCTGTCGTGGGTGTGGAGAACTTTGCTTCGCGAGTCCTTACTGAAGTTGTCGGCGATCTCGAGGAGCGCGGCGCGCTCTACCGCGTCGTCAGTATCAGCGGCGACATACGTTTCTTTCCTTTCGCTGGCTGTCCTCCTCCATCGTCACGTGTCTTTGAATACGGGAACAAGGTCCTATTTCAGATCGGCTTTGACAGCATGCCCGATCGGGCATCGAATGCTCGACACCGCCCCCGTATCATGGGTGGTCAGCGAACCTCAGGAGGAAAGCATGAGCGAAATTGATCGGCGTTCTGCTCTGATGTTCTGTGTCGCGACAGCGGGAACTGCTCTCGTTGCAACCAATCCAACCGAGGCTCAGCCTTACCGGCCCGATGAGGGCAAGGAACTCGCCCCAGGCGTTCGGCTAGTGGAGGTAAGCGAGCGCGAAGCGATGCATGGGCGTGACTCCGTACTCCCGGGCTACAAGCGAATTAAAGTCTTTGACATAGTCTTCCAGCCGAAGGTAAGGCACAAAGATGATGCCATGCGAAACGATATGGTTTGCCAGTGCGTCGACGGCGAAATGCGGCTCGATCATCGCGATGGCCATCCGTTCACGGTGAAGAAAAACGACGTATGGACCTGTGTCAAAGGTGAGCCGGAGGACACTGAGAACATAGGTAATGGGCCCGCCATCATGCGAGTCATCAATCTGATGCCCGCTTGAGTTCCGACTGCCTACGTTCGAACCATCCAGCATATTCAATCGAGGAGACAAACTGAACTGCAACGGAGCGAAGTCCGCAATGGGTCAAGCTCGGAAGTCGGCGGGTCCATGGTAGATTGTCTGCTCTGCCACTGTGAGCGGACATCACCGGATCCGCGGTTCAGGTCCGCGAAGGGCCAACAAGAGACTCGTGCATTGCAGCAAACAGCATCTCTATTCGATCACCTCATCGG
>NZ_JBFUGY010000052.1:0-47532 GCF_056402655.1 Bradyrhizobium sp. P3_C3
GGGATGAACTGCAACGTCAAGACGGTCCTTCGATACGTCGATACCAACCGCGATGATATCCATGGTCACCCTTCCTTGCCTAATCGGGCTTCGCACTTTGCGGCCCAGGCGACTGTTCGGGTTCAATGGACTAACGGACGGGGCACCTCTCTCACCCACGGCCTGCAACGACCTGGGGGTTTGCGGGCTCCCGTCCGTCACCGCAACGTCTACAATAGCAGACCTGCGGCGCTTCGACTTACAAGGGGTCTCTATCCGCGGAGACAGACCCCTCATCCGGCGCTTCGCGCCACCTTCTCCCACAAGGGGAGAAGGAAGAAGGCATCACTTCCTCGCCGCCACGGCCGCGAGCGTCACCGCCAGCCAGCTCAAGATCATCACCGTTCCGCCGGTCGGCGCCGCGAATGGAAACAGCGAGTGCCCCGCATATTGCCGCAAGGTCAGATCGCCCGCGAACAGCGCGGCGCCGATCACGAAGCCGAACGCCGCGACGAGGCCAATTCCGCCGTGCAGAAGGCCGCGCGTCAGCAGGGCGACACCTGCGAGTATGGCAGTTGCGTGAAACAGCAGCATGGCGCTGGCGGAGGCGAGCCGGCTGGCGTCGGCGCCGTGGGCGGAGGCGGCGGCCAGTGCGACGCCGGCGGCGCCCATCAAACCGGCAAGCCCAAGCAACAGGCGGAATGCAGGCGTCACGAGGTTCGCTCTTCCAGCAGCTTCGCCATCGCGGCGCGCAGTTCGGCCATGCCGGTCGAGCTCCGTGACGAGGTCGCGAGCACGTTCGGAAACGCCGCCGGATGTTTTGCCAGCGCGGCCTCGGTCTCGGTGATGCGGGACTCAAGCTCGGACGCCTTCACCTGGTCGGCCTTGGTCAGCACGATCTGGTAGCTCACCGCGGAACGGTCGAGCGTCCCCAGGATTTCGAGATCGACGTCCTTGAGGCCATGCCGCGCGTCGATCAGCACGTAGACGCGTGCGAGCGAGGCGCGCCCCAGCAGGAATTTGTGGATCAGCTCGGTCCAGGACGCGACTTGCGTCTTCGGCGCCTTGGCGTAGCCGTAGCCGGGCATGTCGACGAGGCGCAGGTCCTTCTTGCCGGGGACCTCGAAGAAGATCAGCTCCTGGGTGCGGCCCGGCGTATGCGAGGTGCGCGCAAGCGCGTTGCGGCCGGTCAGCGCGTTGATCAGGCTGGACTTGCCGACATTGGAGCGGCCGGCAAAGGCGATCTCCAGCCCATCCATCGGCGGCAGCGTCGCAATCGAGGGCGAGGCCCAGATGAACTGCCAGTCGCGGGTGAACAGCTTTCGCCCGGTTTCGATCAGCTTCGCATCTTTGTCATTGGTCATGCGAAGATCTCACCTCTCGTCATGGCCGGGCTTGTCCCGGCCATCCACGTCTGTCCACACGGTACCCTCCAAAACGTGGATGCCCGGGACAAGCCCGGGCATGACGATGTGGAGGCATTTGCGCCCAACAATGACGGCGCTACGTCGCCTTCTTCGCGAACGTCGCCTTGAGATTGTCGAACAGCTCCACCTTCACGCCGTTGCGGCGCATGATGAAGCTCTGCTGGAGCACTGAGAGCGTGTTGTTCCAGGCCCAGTAGATCACGAGACCCGCCGGGAAGCCCGCCAGCATGAAGGTGAAGATCAGCGGCATCCAGTTGAAGATCAGCTGCTGGGTCGGATCCGGCGGCGTCGGGTTCAGCTTCATCTGGAACCACATCGTGATGCCCATGATGATCGGCCAGATGCCGAGCGCGAGGTAGTGGCCGAACACCGGGATCGTCGTCGGATCGAACGGGATCAGGCCGAACAGGGTGAAGAGGTTGGTCGGATCCGGCGCGGAGAGATCCTTGATCCAGCCGAAGAACGGCGCGTGCCGCATCTCGATGGTGACGAACAGCACCTTGTAGAGCGAGAAGAACACGGGAATCTGGATCACCACGGGAAGACAGCCGGCGACCGGATTGATCTTCTCCTTGCGGTAGATCTCCATCATCTCCTGCTGCTGCTTCACCTTGTCGTCGGGAAAGCGCTCCTTCAGCGCCTGAAGCTGCGGCTGGACCGACTTCATCTTCGCCATCGAGGCGTAGGACTTGTTGGCCAGCGGGAAGAACAGCAGCTTGACGATCACGGTGACGAGCAGGATCGAGATGCCGAAATTGCCGAAGAAGCGGTAGAAGAAGTCGAGGCCGAGGAACATCGGCTTGGTGATGAAGTAGAACCAGCCCCAGTCGATCAACAGATCGAAATGGTTGAGGCCGAGCTCCTTGTTGTAGCCGCCGAGACCGGCGAACGGGAACACGCCGACCACGCCGGCTTCCTTGGCGCCGGCGAACAGCCGCGMGTTCGCGGTCGCGGTGCCGCCGATCGCGACGGTGACGGGGTCGAGCAGATAATCGGTCTGGTAGGTGTGGACGTTGCCGACCGGGTTCGACGAGAAACGCGCCTGGAGCTGCGCACTGGTGTCCGGCAGCAGCGCCGAAGCCCAGTACTTGTCGGTGATGCCGAGCCAGCCATTGGTGGCCTTGAAGTTCACCGCCTTGGCTTCGTCGATCTTCTTGTAGGCGTATTCCTGCAAGCCATCGAGATAGCCGATCAGGCCTTCATGCAGGATGTAATAGCCGGAGACCTGCGGCGTGCCGTGGCGCGAGATCAGCGCGAACGGGTAGAGCGTAACAGGCGCGTTGCCGACATTGCTCACCTCGTCCTTGAGCGTGAAGAGATAATGGTCGTCGACCGCGATGGTGCGGCGGAAGGTGAGGCCCTCGCCATTGTCCCATTTCAGCACCACCGGCGTCGTCGGCGTCAGGCTGCCGCTGCCGTCCTGCTGCCAGAGGGTCTGGGCGTCCGGCAGCTTGGCCGTCACGCCCGTCGCCGGCACCCAGCCGAACTCGGCGTAATAGGGTTCTGCGGTGCCCGAGGGCGAATAGAGCACGATCGGCGGCGACTTCGGGTCGACCGTCTCGCGGTATTGCACCAGCGCAATGTCGTCGATGCGGCCGCCCTTCAGCGAGATGCTGCCGGCAATCCGCGGCGTGTCGATCTTCACGCGCGGGCTGGCTGCAATCGCGCTTTCGCGGGAAACAACCGGCTGGGCCTGGTTCGCGGCCGGTGTTGCCGGCTGGGCCGCGCTGCCGGGCTGCGGCGCGGCGCCCGGCGTTGCGGAGGCCGTCGGCTGCGGCGTGTTCTTCTGGAGCTCGGCCTGCGCCTGCTGCTGGGCGCGCTGCTTCTCCATCGCCGGCACATTGTAGAAATATTGCCAGGCGATCAGGACGAGGCCCGACAGAATGACGGCGAGGATGGTATTGCGATTGTCGGTCATCACTATTGTCTCGTCATCAATCCGGTTTGCGGCTGGTCGCAGGAGCGGGGCCGGGCCTTGAGCCGTCGGTTCTTGAGCCGCGTCCCTTGTGCGTATGCCGCGCAGGCTTCGTGAACGCTATGCGCAGATCGTCGAGCATGGTGGCGAAGTCGCGCGAGAGCGCGTCCCTTCGGCCGACCAGTACATAGTCATGATGGGGCTGCATCGACACCGGGTCGAGCCGCTTCACCAATTCGCGAAGCCGGCGCCGGATGCGATTGCGCTGGGGGGCGTTGCCGTTCTTTTTGGTAACGGTGAAGCCGATCCGGATCGGGCCGCTGTCGTCGCGGCGGCGGCTTTGCAGGACGAACGCGGGACTATTCGCCCACGCGCCATTGGCAACGGCGAGGAAATCCGCTCGCTGCCTCAGCCGATCCATGATGAAATCCCAAAAATGGGGGTCCGGCTCAGGCGCTCAGACGCTTGCGGCCGCGAGCGCGGCGGGCGGCGAGAACCTTGCGGCCGCCGGCAGTGGCGAGACGGGCACGGAAGCCGTGACGGCGCTTGCGCACCAGTTTGCTGGGTTGATAAGTCCGCTTCACGGGTTTTTCTCCGCTGACCGGGCAATTTGCCTGTAGAATTGATGATAAAGTCCGGAAGATGCGGCCCAAAACGGGCCCTTTTCGGCCCCAAGAGAGCCGCTCCCGGCGTGCGCACCGGGTCATCGCGGACAATTTGCGCGGCTTATATGCGAGCGTCTTCTTTTCGTCAACGTCGCAAGAGCGCGCTGTTCCGGTGAATATCACTGTTTGTGCGGGGTTTTTAACCCTTGAGGTGGCGACTCGCGATATCAGAGCTTACATCCCACCTTGAGAGATTAGCGATCCGTAATTTGACCGGCCCCCGGCCGGGTCGCATCCTTCATCAGCCAGGCTCTATTACAAAGCCAACAGGGGCGAACTTCGTGGCAGCGACAGACCTCCAGCCGGTCCATGATACGGATCAGCCGGGCCAGCCGGCGATGCGGCCGCGTGGGCCCAGCGGGCTCGGGCTATCCGGCAAGCTGCTGCTGCTCACCGTCCCCCTGGTGATGATTGCCGCTGTTCTGCTCTACGTGCCCGCCATCGCCAACTTCTGGGTCAACCGGCTCAATGACCGCGTCGCGGCGGCCAACACCGCCGCGCTGGTGCTCGACGCCGCCCCGCTCGGCATGGTCCCCGAGTCGCTGTCGCGCGAGATCCTGAAAAGCATCAATGCCCGCGCCGTCGCCATCAAGATGGGGCAGCAGCGACGGCTGCTCGCCAGCGACAACCTTCCCACCGCCATCGAGCATGACATCGACCTGCGCGACATGACGGTGTGGGAGGCGATCACCGGCTCGTTCCGGATGATGCTGGAGACCGGCAACCAGGCCATCCGCATCGTCGGGCCCGGCGTCGGCAATGCCCAGTTCATCGAGATCGTGACCGACGAGCTGCCGCTGCGGCAGCAGATGTATCGCTTCTCCCGCAACGTCGTGGTGGTCGCGCTGATCATCGCGGTGCTGACCGCGGGCCTCGTCTATCTCGTGCTCCATTATCTCTTCGTGCGCCCGATGCGGCGGCTGACCGCGAGCCTGGTCGGCTTCCACGAGAACCCCGAAAGCTCGGCGCGGATCATCGTGCCGAGCCAGCGCAGCGATGAAATAGGCGTCGCCGAGCGCGAATTGTCGGACATGCAGCGCGACCTGATGTCGATGCTGCACCAGAAGAGCCGGCTCGCCGCCCTCGGCCTCGCCGTCTCCAAGATCAACCACGATCTGCGCAATCTGCTCGCGTCGGCCCAGCTTCTGTCCGACCAGCTCGCCAGCGTGCCGGATCCGCGGGTGCAGCGTTTTGCGCCGAAGCTGGTGCGCTCGCTCGAGCGCGCCATCGCCTTCTGCCAGTCGACGCTGTCCTACGGCCGCGCCCAAGAAGCGGCTCCCGACCGCCGCATGATCATGATCGAGCCTGTGGTGCTGGAGGTGCGCGAAACCGCGGGCCTCGCCAGCGACGCCTCGATCGCCTGGGTCGCCGCGATCGAGCGCGGGCTCGCGGTCGATGCCGATCCTGACCAGCTCTTCCGCGTGCTGCTCAACCTCGTCCGCAACGCTGCCCAGGCGCTGGAAAGCCATTCGTCGGGCGATGGCGGGGCGCAGCAGATCCGGATCACGGGAAAGCGCGAAGGTGCCGTCGCCATCCTGGAGGTCTCCGACACCGGCCCCGGCGTCCCCCAGAAGACCCGGGACCATCTGTTCGAGGCGTTCCAGACCTCCGGCCGCCCCGGCGGCAGCGGGCTTGGCTTGGCGATCGCCGCCGAGCTGGTCCGCGCCCATGGCGGCGAGATCCATCTGGTCGAGGGCACAATCGGCGCCACCTTCCGGATCGTCATCCCCGACCGCCCCGTGGAACTCCTCTCCATCCGCAACGAGCGGCAGAGGGCGTAGTCGGCCAGCGACCCACCCGGGAAATCGTCACCTCTCTGTAAAATCTCCCCCTCCCGGACCTTGCCAATCGAGGCAAGAGCGGTTAGTCAGAGCGCTCTTTCGCACCCCTCCGGCGCTGTCCGGAGGCTGCCTGCGGGCCCAGCCCGCACTGTTTGCGAAAAACGCGCCCGTAGCTCAGCTGGATAGAGCATCAGACTACGAATCTGAGGGTCGGACGTTCGAATCGTTCCGGGCGCGCCATTCCGCTACAAAACTGGGCACTCCAAAACCTCCCATTATCTGCGCCGGGCGAGAGCGTCGCACCGCTGCTCACAGTTCGTCACGGCGTAAGCCTGGAGCAGGTGACGGCCTTTCCGGTTGGCCTCGGCGGAGCGAAAAATCGCGTGGCATCGCCGAACGTGCGGCCGGTGCGCTTGGTCGGCCGCAGCGTCATGGCACCGCGGCGAAGCAGTCGTGCCCGTCTTTATCGGCCGTGTGGCGCCGGTTAGATTGAGGACTCGCCAGAGACGCCTGGACATGTCGGTGAATATGGAGATGACCCATGAAGCTCGCGCATGACGGAATCCAGCTGTCCTTCGACATTGCCGGCGCGGGACCGCTTCAATTCCTGTTCGTCCATGGCCTCGGCGGGGATCGCACGCATTTTGCGCCGCAGATGGAGTATTTCGCCCGTCAAGGTCGGGCATTGAATGCCGAACTGCGGGGGCATGGTGAGAGCGACAAGCCGCAACAGGCGTATTCGATCGAAAGCTTCGCCGATGATCTCGTCTTTCTGTGCAACCGACAGCAGATCACAAAGCCGATCATCGTGGGTCAAAGCATGGGTGGCAACATGGCGCTCGAAATCGCCGCCCGCTATCCGGACTTTCCTGCAGGCCTGGTGCTGCTCGACTCAGGGGTGCTCTTCCCTGCCTCGGCAGGGACGGTGTTCGCCGGGTATCTGGAGGGCTTAAGGGGCGCGAATTTTGCGGACGAGGTACGGAAAATCGTAGCGGACTCCTGTCTGCCGACCGACCGATGCCGCGCCCATGTTGAACAGACCTTTCTGGCGACGCCACAGCACGTGCTGGTGTCCACGTTTACAAGTCTGTTTCCCTGGGATGTGCATCGGGCGCGTGAATGCGCCCAGGCGTGCCGGGTCCCGGTGCTCTACATCGAAGCGGCCCATCGGCTCGCGGATCTGGATCGTTTTGCGGAGCTGTGCCCGCAGCTGGTCACAGCCAAGGCCGTCGGCTCCGGACATTTCCTGTCGCTGGAGGTGCCGGAGCAGATCAACCCGATGATCGACCGGTTTATCTCGCTCTACGTGCGAAGACCCGGGTAAGCTTCGTCATCGGCCGTGACGCGCCGCGACCGGCGTCCGTCGGGAAGCCACAATGCGCTGCCGGGCAAGGACGAAACCCTTTGCAGGCCGGGTGAAGCCGGCCGGAAACAAACCAGGCCTAACTTTCCCCGAGCTTTCCCGTCCAACCCGATTCAAGGGAGGATTTTATGAAAGCAGCGCTCTTGGTCCTGTCGCTTCTTGGCCAGCCCACGATTCCGATTTCAGACCGTGTGCCCATCTTCAATGTGGAAGCCCTTTGCCGGGACGTTTCCGCCGACGACAAGGCCTCAGGGCTCACCCTGGCGCAGGACGCCGGCGAGTGCGTGCGTGACGAGACAATTGCGCAGCAACAGCTGAGCTCGACCTGGCTGACTGTTCCGGGCCCCGCGCGCGATAGTTGCGAAGGCGAGGCTGCGGCAGGGGGAATAGAAAGCTATGTCGATCTGCTCACCTGCCTGCAGATGGCAGGCTGGGCGAATCCGACTCCGCTGCCGAAGCCCCCGCTCAGGGGAGCGAGCAAGATGCGGAACGCCAAGAATGAGCTGCGGAACGAATTGAAGAATTAGCTGCGCAGGTGACAATGGGGGAGAGAAGACGGCGGAGCAGCTTCTTGGCAGGTCGCGTATCATAGCGTGCGCGTTCGCCGGCAGCGGGGTCCTGCGAGCGATGCGACGAAGTTCCGGGCGCCGGGTGGCGGTCGCCATCAATGATGGGCCGACACGCCCTTGACGCATTGGGTCAACAGATCAACGCTGGCGAATTGGCTGACATCGCCCAGGCTGATCATGCCGACCATCCGCCTGCTCTTGTTGATCACGGGCAGCCTGCGGATTTTCAGCGTCTCCATGTGATGCACGGCTTTCGCCAGATCGTCGTCTTCCCGGCAGCAATGGATGCCTTCGGTCATCACGTCCCGCGCCGTCATGCGCGCGGCGTTGAAGTTCTTGCTCGCGAGGCCTTTGCAGACGATGTCGCGATCGGTCACCATCCCGATCAGATGGTCGTCATTGCCGATCGGAATGCAGCCGATGTCGTGCCCTTGCATCAACTTCGCGATCTCGGTGATCGGGGTGTCCGGGCTGACCCAATCGACACCCTTGTGCATCACGTCCTTGACCTTCATGGAGGACCTCCGTTGCGAACGCAGCCCCCGTGACGCGATTATACTACGAACCGGGCGCGACCGCACGCGCGCCGCGACGAAGGCGCAGGAAAAATCATCCCGCTGCCATGCTGCGTCAACCGTGCGTGCTGAAGCGTCCATGCGGCGCATTGGCCGTCAGCCGTTCGAACTGTGCATGCGTCAGGTGAAGCAGCGTCTCATGGTCGCCGGCTTCGATATAGATCTCGGGCTGCGCCCGGATGCTGTCATCGACGATGAGATCGAGCCCGTAGCATCGGCCTACCGCCGGAACGGCTCCATGCGCGCAGTCCGCGAACAGCCTGTTGATCTCGGTTTCGTTCGCCATCACGAGATCCGCGCCGAGCTTCTCCTTCAAGTCCGGCAAGTTGAGACGGTGCGATGCCGGAACGATCGCGAGCATATAGCCGCCGTCATGGCGCAGCACGACGGCCTTGGCGAAGCGATCGCCCGAGACGTGGCAGGCCTGCGCCGTGCGCGCGGATGACATGGTGAAAACGTGCGGGATCTCGACATACTGGATGTTCTCGGCAGCCAGGTATCGGTGGAGCGTGGGGGCAATGGTCATGGCGCAGCCTTTCGGATGGATATGCGAGCCATCCACCGTGAGGCTGCCCCGCCGCACGATGGGCGGCCGCGTGATTGCCGGATGCCAGCATAGGCCTCGCGCTCGAATGCGGCAATCGGATCGGGGGTTCGGATCGTTCCGGGCGCGCCTGTCCGCTTCGTTTGCCGCCGATCGATTGTGGCTTTTGCTGCGCTTCTCGTGTCTTACGGGATCCTTGCCACAACGTTGGGCCGGTTCTCCCTGAGCCATGCGACGGCCTCGGGTCCATCGACGACGCACGCGAAGGTTTCCCAGGTCGGGTCCTCCAGGGACTCCGATTGCAGTCGCTTCGCCGCATACTCGACGAGATCGTGCAAGCCCTCGTATCCTCGTCGGTGCTCGAGGGACTCTGCAATCGCCGTGCTGGTCCAGCCTCGTCGGGCCAGATCGACAATGCTCGGAGCGTCAGCCTCGCTGAACCAAGGTGTGGCATCGAACTCGATGCAGCGGACATTATCGGCGGTGTGGCAAGTGGCGTGGATCATGGGGTTCCTCCGTTCGCCGGCTAGGTTTCACATCGCTGCCTCGCACGCGCTCAGACCTTGACCAGGTCCCCCAACAGGTTCGCCGCGACCGTCAGTTTGGCAAGCGTCAGGCCGCTGGCAGCAATTTCTTCGACCGAGCGGCGGATGCGCGCCGCTTCGGGGTGAGCCGCGAGCCAGGTCTCGACGGCCTGCTGGCCGGACTGGCCGGTTGCCAGCATATCCGCGGCCAGTCTTCGTTCGGCGCCGGCGATCTGCTCAACGGCGCGATCGACCGCCATGCGTTCGAAATAATCATTTGCAGGCACGCCGCGCGCGGCGGCGATGATGCGGTCGAGACGGAAATTGGCTTCCGCAGCGAAGAAGGTTGCGGCAGCATCGCCGATGGCGCGGGAGGTGCGCTCGGCGACCGTCACGATATCGGGTGCCGCGATCAGAGGGTCGAGATCGGCGAGCTCGCCGGCGAGGCCGGCCGGGACGCCGGCATCGGTGAGCTCCTGGCGCCGCTTGCCGCGCGCGGCCTGCAGGTCCGGCGGCAGGGTGGTGTCGAGGGAGGCCGCGATCTCGCGGATACCCGGGCCAAAACGTCCGATCACCGCCTCGAGGCCGTCCTTGAAATCGACATTGCGCACGTACCAGACCATGCGGGAAATCAGGAGGTCCTGGACCGTCGCGTAGAGGCCGAGCTGCACCTGCCCGTCGATGCGGGTGTCGAGCGCGTCGATCGCGTCATTGAGTCGCCTGAGCTCGTAGATCGCGTCCACCGCCACCTGCGCCATGACGATGGTGGAGATATCGGCGTCGGTCTCGTCGGTCAGGCGTACGATACACGCCGGGCCGCCGCGGTTGATCACGGCATTGACGAGACTGGTCGCGATGATCTCGCGTCGCAGGCGATGGAGCTCGACCGCAGTCGGGAATTTATCGGGAACCTCGCGCGGAAAATACAGGGACAGTCTGCGGGCGAGGTAAGGATCATCAGGCACGCTGGTGAGGAGCAGGTCCTCGTAGAGCGTCAGCTTGGCGTAGGCGAGCAGCACGGCAAGCTCGGGCCGTGTCAGGGCCTGGCCGCGCCGTGTCCGCTCGGTGAGCGCTGCGTCGTCGGGCAGGAACTCCACGGCGCGGCTGAGCAGGCCGCGCTGCTCGAGCGACTGCATCAGGCGGGTGAGGAAGCCGGTCTCGGCCACGCCCTTGCGCTCGGCGAGCGAGAGCGCCAGCGTCTGCAGATAGTTGTTGCGCAGCACCAGCGTGCCGACCTCGTCGGTCATCGCGGCCAGCAGGCTGTTGCGGTCGGCGAAGCTGAGGCGTCCCTCGCGTTCGGGGCGCGCCAGCGCGACCTTGATATTGACCTCGACGTCGGAGGTGTTGACGCCGGCCGAATTGTCGATGGCGTCGGTGTTGAGCTTGACGCCCTTTTGTGCCGCTTCGATGCGGCCGCGCTGGGTGACGCCGAGATTGGCGCCTTCGCCGATCACCCGGGCGCGAACGTCAGTGCCTGCGATGCGGATCGGATCGTTGGCGCGGTCGCCGGCCTGATCGTCGCTCTCTGCCGATGCGCGGATATAGGTGCCGATGCCGCCAAACCACAACAGGTCCGTGCGCGCTTTCAGGATCGCCGTCATCACCTCGAACGGCGTGGCCTGCTCCTTGTCGAGATCGAGCAGGCTGCGGGCTTCCGGTGCGAGCGGGATCGCCTTGAGCGTGCGCGAGAACACGCCGCCGCCCTGCGAGATCAGCGACTTGTTGTAGTCCTGCCAGCTCGATCGCGGCAGGTCGAACAGGCGCTTGCGCTCGGCGAAGCTGGTCGAAGGGTCGGGCGAAGGATCGATGAAGATGTCGCGGTGATCGAACGCCGCCACGAGCCTTGTCGCCGGCGAGAGCAGCATGCCATTGCCGAAGACGTCGCCGGACATGTCGCCGACGCCGGCGGCGGTGAACGGCATGGTCTGAATGTCGGTGCCGAGCTCGCGGAAGTGGCGCTTGACCGCCTCCCAGGCGCCGCGCGCCGTGATCCCCATCTTCTTGTGGTCGTAGCCCTGGCTGCCGCCGGAGGCGAAGGCGTCGCCGAGCCAATGGTTCTTCTCGGCCGAGATCGCGTTGGCGACATCGGAGAAGGTGGCGGTGCCCTTGTCGGCGGCGACCACGAGGTAGGGGTCGTCGCCGTCATGGCGCATGGTGGAATCGGGCGGCACGACGGCGTCGCCGTCGAGATTGTCGGTGAGCTCGAGCAGCGAGCGCACGAAGATGCGATAGGCCTCGGTGCCTTCCGCGAGCCAGGCGTCGCGATTGGACGGCGGCGGCAGGCGCTTGGGCACGAAACCGCCCTTGGCGCCGACCGGCACGATCACGGCGTTCTTGACCTGCTGCGCCTTCACGAGACCCAGGATCTCGGTGCGGAAATCCTGCGGCCGGTCGGACCAGCGCAAGCCGCCGCGCGCGACCTTGCCGAAGCGCAGGTGAATGCCTTCGACCCGCGGCGAGGAGACGAAGATCTCGTAGAGAGGCCGCGGCGCCGGCAAATCGTCGATCCGCCGCGCGTCGAACTTGAAGGAGATGACCGGACGCGGATGTCCATCCTCGCCGATCTGCCACAGATTGGTGCGGATGGTCGACTGCACCAGATTGGTGAAGCGGCGCAGGATGCGGTCTTCATCGAGCGAGGCGACGGATTTGAGCTGCTCCTCGATCTCGGCAAGCAGGGCCGTCTCGCGCGCCGAACGCTCGCGATCGGTAAGCACGAGGCGTGGATCGAGGCGGGTCTGGAACAGCGCGACCAGGGTGGCCGTGATCGCGGCGTTCTTGCGCAAGGTCTCCCACATGTAGTCCTGGGTGAACGGAGCGCGGATCTGGTGCAGATAGCGCGACAGCGCCCGGATCGTCGAGACCTCGCGCCAGCCCAGGGCAGTGCGCAGGATCAGGGCGTTGTATCCGTCGGATTCGGCGCGATCCGTGACCACCGCCATGATCGAGGCTTCCAGGCGATGGCTGAATTCCGGGTTGATCTCGATCGGCTGGCCGTCGCTGGTCTCGATCGTCATCTCATGCAGCCAGACCGGCTCCGGCCGGTTGCCGGGCACGATCTGATAGGTGCGTTCGTCGACCACGCGCAGGCCGTGATTTTCGATCACCGGCACGCGGTAGGACAGCGATAGCGGTGCGGCGTCGGAGAACACCTTCAGGCCGAAGCGCCTGGGATCGTCCTCGCCCTTGTCGCGGTGCACCGAAATCGTCACCGGGCGTGCCGGCGTCAGCCTTTCGATGGTGGCGATATCGGCGATGGCCTGCTCCGCCGTGAAGACCTCGGTATAGCCGCCGCTAAAGGCCTGGGCATAACGATTGGCGATCATGCGCGCCCGCATGCCGTCGGTCGACGCGGTGAGCGCGGCCTTCAGCTTGTCGGTCCAGGTCGCGGCAATGGCGCTGATGCCGGCTTCGAGCGCGGCGCGCTCGACGACGGGCGTTTTGCCTTCATAGCGCCCGATGATGAAGTGGACGCGCGCAAGTGCGCCCTCGGGAAACGATACGTAGGACGCCGACAGGGTCCCCTTGTAGACCTGCGACAGGAAGGCTCCGACGCGCGTGCGGACGTCGGTATCGTATTTGTCGCGCGGAATGAAGGTGAGGATGGAGACGAAGCGATCGAACTTGTCGACCCGCGCCAGCGCCCGGACGCGCGGGCGCTCGTAGAGGATCAGGACCTCGATGACGAAATTGTAGAGCGTGTCGACGTCGATCTGGAACAGCTCGTCACGCGGATAATCTTCGAGGATATGCATGAGCGCCTTGCCCGAATGGCCGTTCGGGTCGAAGCCGGCGCGCTGCAGCACCCGCGCAACCTTGTGGCGCACATAAGGGATCTGCCGCACCGAGCGGGTATAGGCGCCGGAGGTAAACAGGCCGACGACGCGCAATTCGCCTTCGAGCCGGCCGTCGGGTGCATAGAGCTTGATCCCCACATAATCCATCCGGATGCGCCGATGGACGAGGCTTGAGACATTGGCCTTGATGACGATCAGCAGCGTCGGCTCGTGCATGAACTCGCGGATTTCCGATGTCATCACCACCATTTCGTTGCCGCGGCGCAGGACCTTCACGTCGGGATCGCGCAGGATGCCGAGGCCTTCGCCGCTGGTGATGTCGTCCGACGCATCACTGTCGGGCGAGAAGCGATATTCGCGCACGCCGAGGAAGGTGAAATTGTCCGCGCAGAGCCATTGCAGGAACTGATTGGCTTCGGCGACCTCGTCGATCGGCAGCGGCGGCGGATTGGAAGCGAACGTCTTGATTGCCTCCTCGACGCGGTCACGCATGGCGCGCCAGTCGGTGACGCAGGCGCGGACGTTGTTCAGCGCCCTGGTCAGTCCGTCGATCAGCTTCTGGCGATCGGCGTCGGCGTCCAGGCGGGTGATGTGGAGGTGAATCAGGCTTTCGCGAACGCCTCTTGCTCCCTCCGGCAGTGCTTCGCCGTAGAATCTCAGCAGCTTGCCCTCGGCATCGCGCTCCACGGCGATGATCGGGTGGGCGACGAGGGTGACTTCGATGCCCTGCTCGGCGAGTTCCGCCATCGTGGAGTCGTACAGGAAAGGCATGTTGTCGTTGAGAATCTCGAGCACGGAAATCTCGCGCCCGTTCGGCAACGTCGGATTGACCACGCGGATATCGGCGCTGCCCGACGTGCGCCGCTGCACATGCTCCCAGGCTTGCTCCGCCAGGACGGCAAGCGAGGCGGCATCGTAATTGTCGAGATCCTCGATATTGCTGTAGCCGAACAAGGGCTCGGCGAAGGCCCGCGGGCTCTTGCCCGGCGGCACGCTGCCTGCTGCATCGCGGATCAGGGTTGCCCGGGCCTTGTCGTCACGCCACGCCATCATGTCCTCCATTTGCCGCGCCGTCCGACCGCAGCCGCGATCCTCAGCCTATTTCTGGAGTGCATCTCGTCGAGCGCCGCGATCGCGTGGATACGCAAGATCCTCGGTCTCGTGCGTCGGCGACTTCCGGCGACAATACTACGATCCCCGAGCGAAAGGCGCACGCTGTTGTGAGGCGTGCCGGAATTCCCTACGGCAGCGGGCGAGGCCGAGGTCGCCGAATCATTGAGGTGAGAAAATTACGAGCAATTTCAATTGAGTATGAGCTCGTGGTTTTATTCTGAATGGCGCGCTGGAGCACAGTTCCGATTGCGCTGCAGCGGGCTCTAGTGAGTGCGGGTCAGCTCCACGCCATCGACCACCATTTCCCACGTCCCCGCCTCTCGGTGAGGCGGCGTCGACACCTCGAATGTCGTCGAGAGGAATGCAATGCCGACGACGAAATGATCGCCCTCGAACCGCCGCAGCGGAACGTTGATCGACGTCGTGGTGGTCGCGCCAGCCCGGTTCAACCGAACGCGCCGATGCCGCGCGGCGCATCGGCACGCGCGTTAACAGATCGTTCATTGGCCACGGCGCGCCAGCCGTAACCGCCGGTTAACCATGGATATTTACGGTGTAGCAAGCCTCTGAACCGGGGCTGTCAGTTGATTTCGAGTCCAACCCTATGGCGTTCGGTAGAGGCGCATCTCCGCGAAGCATCGCCCCGACGGAGCCTGCGGCTTCGTGGGAAGCGCCGCGGGCTGCGACGGCGAAGCCTGACAGCGCTGCTCCTGCGCTGATCAAGGGATCGCTGACCGTCACCGGTGCGCTCTCCTTCCTGCGCGAGAATGGCCGGCGCATCCTGACGCTGGCGCTGGCGCTGTTCGCCCTGGGCGTCATTGTCCTGATGGTCTTGCCGGTTCGATATGCCGCGACAGCCCTGGTCGTCGTCGATCCCCGCGAGCTGCGCGTCACCTCGGAGCAGGACGTGCTGCCGGGCATCGGCCAGGATGCCGCGGCACTTCAGAGCCAGATCGAGATCGCCAAATCGGACGGCTTTCTCCGCCCCCTGATCGAGCAGCTCAAGATCGCCGAAGACCCGGACATCGCGGGCGGTTACACGGACATGACGCGCCTGCTCGAAAAATTCCGCAACCGTCTCGATATCTCGCGCCGCGGACTGACCTACGTCATTGCGATTTCATTCACCTCGAACAATGCGGAACGGGCCGCGCATTACGCCAATGCCATCGCCGAGGCGTTCGTCGCGAGCCAAGGCCGTGTCCGCACCGAGGCCACGGACGAGGCGGCCGACTGGCTCAAGGACCGGCTGAAGGCATTGAACGAGCGCCTGCGCGTATCGGAAGATGCCGTTGCCGCCTTCAGGTTCGAGCACAAGATCCTCAATGCCGGCAAGGATTCCACGACCCAGCAATTGCGGGTGACTGACCTCAATCAGCAGGTCTCCGCCGCTCGCGCGCGCACCGAGGAAGCCAAGGCGCGTTACGAGCAGGTGCAGCGCGATCTCAAGGCCAATGTCGAAGGTCCGGTGAAGCAGGACCTCCTGAGTATGCTGCGCGCGCAGCGCTCGACCCTGAACGATCAGATCGCGCAGAAGAAAGCGGTGTACGGCGACCGCCATCCCGACCTCGCGATCTCCTACAGCCAGCTGGCTGACATCAACAGGCAGATCGAGGTCGAGCGGAAGAAGAACATCGACACGGCGAAGTCCGAATATGAGGCTCAGCTGGAGCAGCAGAACGCGCTGGAAAAGCAGCTCAGGGCGGTCGAGACGCAGATGCTGGTCGACGGTCAGGCGCTCGTGAAGCTGCAGGAGCTGCAGCGTGACGCCGATGCCAACAAGAACATCTACGAGCAGTTCCTGTCGCGGTTCAAGACGACCAACGAGCAGCGCCAGCTGCAGAGCTCCCAGACCAAGATCGCCTCGCTCGCCATTCCGCCGATGCGCTCGACGCGTCCGCCCCTCGCCTTGCTGCTCGCGGCGCTCGCGATCGGCTCGATCCTGACCTCGACGGCGGCCGTTGCGGCGATGGGAAGCATGTCCGACGGGCCAGCGCCTGCCGAGGCTCCTGCTCAAACTCCTTCTCAAACTCTTGCGCGTGCGGAAGCGGCGGACGCGCAAGTCCAGCGTCCGGCTCCGGCTGCGCGCCAGCCCGAGGCGATGCCGAACCTGCCTGTCTGGGCTCGCATTCCCGATCTGGCGCCTGGCGCCGTGGCCAACACTGTATGGCAAAGGCCGATCACTGCCTCGGCCGAGCTCGATCTCGGCGCATATCTGCGTCCGCTTCTCGAGCGGATCGATCGCGCGCCGGTGCGTGGCTGCAAGGTCGCCCTCGTGTTGTCGGTCGGCAAAGGTGCCGGCGGCAACACCGTTGCGCGCTCGCTCAATCGCGCGGCGGTGAATCGGGGCATGATGAGCGTGCTGATCCGGCTCCAGCCGGAATTCGCCGGTCACCAGCCTCCGGTGACCGAATGGCAGGACGGCTCGACCACGGCGGGGCTGCAGTCGATCGACGAGCTGCTGAGCGCCGGCAGAAAAGCCGATGCCCGGCCCGAGGACGATATTCGCTCGGAGTTCGATCTGATCGTCGTCCATGCGAGCAATCTCGCACTTCAGCCCGACGCCATCGCGCTGGCCGCGCACGCGGATCTGATCATCCCGGTGGTGCGCGCCGGCGAACTCGGTTCGGCGGCGATGCGGCGGGTCACCGCAGCGCTGTCGAGGTACAACACGGTGCCGACCGGTCTCGTCGTCAATCACGCGCCGGCGGGTTCAGTGGCGCCTCACCCTGAGGGCAGCGCGTTGAGCAGGGCGGTTTGACGATGCCGACCGCTGGCAAGGCTGCGGCTCATGCCTGAGGCGCAGCACGCAAGCGCACCTGTAATCTGCTTCACACGCAAACGCACCCAATGACGCTAGATGAACCAGGGCCCGCCTTCGCGCGGCCCGGTTCGGAGCTGGCGATGATGGCTGCACTGGCAAAGGCGATATCCCGCGCGACGAGAACCAACGTTGATGTCGAAACCGTAAAGGTGCTCGTGATCTTCTCGGGCGCGGGCTTGCTGCTCTCCCTCGTGGCCGCGATGATCTATGGACAGGCCCTCAACGCCGCCTTGTTCTGAGATCGCGCGAGGCGACCGCGCTTCGACACGAAGCAGGTTCTCATCCCCAGGAGCCCGCCCGAAGCGGGCGTCTCGAAGGTATCCGCCTGTGTTCGAGCCGTCATTGACGCCGTGAGGCGGCGCCCGCAGGATGCAGCGTCTCCAATGCGCGACTATCTCGGCTCGGGATTGCGGCGATGACCTCTCAAGCTCACTCCGTAACGCTGGTGCTCATTGCCCGAATACCGCCTGAAGGTATCGAGGCCTTCCGCGCCTACGAGGATGCCGTCTTGCCGCTACTCGCTGCGTTCAACGGGCGTGTGGAGCGTCGTCTTCGAAATCCGGATGGCACGATCGAGGTGCACATCGTCAGCTTCGCATCCGATGCGGACTTTCAGGACTATCGCAATGATCCCCGGCGCCTTGCGCAAGCCGGGTTGTTGGAAAAATCATCCGCGAAGCTGGAATTGCTTGCGATGGCGGACGTCTCGCAATGGCCGGTGACGTCGGCGCAGGGATGATCGACGGGGCAATGACCGGGATGTAACCGGGCGCGCCGGGCATCATCGAACTGTCATCGCTTCGTCATGCGCGCTCTATGGATCGCTGCTCCCTTCGCCACGCATCGTGGGGGGCTGATATGCATCTGAATGAGACAATGTCGTCCGACCGCCGGTCGATCCTGAAGGGCCTCGCGGCCGCAGCCGTCACGTCCCTGGCGGCACCGGCCATGGCAGCCGACGGCCTGCCGGCGCAGCCGACCGGAGCGGCGGCCGCCATCGCCACCGACAATGCCTATTGGACGGCGGTGAAGGGGCTCTATGCCGTGACGCCGGATGTCGTCAATCTGGAGAACGGTTTTTGGGGCATCATGGCCGAGCCGGTGAGGCGCGAGTTCATTCGCCAGACCGACATGGTCAACTATCAGAACACCTACTACGCGCGGCAGCGCGCGGGTGCGGATTTCGAGGCCGTGCGCATCAAGGTGGCCCAGGCGGTCGGCGCGGCGCCCGAGGAGATCGCGCTCACCCGCGGCGCGACCGAAGCGCTGCAGCTCCTGATCGGCGGCTACAACAAGCTGAAGCCCGGCGACAGCGTGCTCTACGCTGACCTCGACTACGACTCGATGCAGTACGCGATGAACGCGCTTAAGGCGCGTCGCGGTGTCGACGTGGTCAGGTTCGATGTGCCGGAGCCGGCCACCCGCCAGGCCGTGCTCGACGCCTATGCCCGTGCCCTCGAGGCGAATCCCATGACCAGGCTCCTTCTCCTCACCCATGTCAGCCATCGCACCGGCCTCGTCATGCCGGTCGCCGAGATCGCCCGCATGGCCAGGGCCAAGGGCATCGACACCATCGTCGACGCCGCGCATTCCTGGGGGCAGATCGACTTCAGGGTGGGCGAGCTCGACGTCGATTTCGTCGGCTTCAACCTGCACAAATGGATCGGCGCGCCGCTCGGCGTGGGCTTCCTCTACATCAGGAAGGATCGCCTCGCCGACATCGACCGCGACATGGGCGACGAGGACTTTGCGGAGACCGACATCCGCTCGCGGGTGCACACCGGCACGGTCAATTTCGCGACGGTCCTGACGGTGCCCGCGGCCGTGGCGCTCCATCAGCAGATCGGCGCGGCGGCAAAGCAAGCCCGCCTCCGCTATTTGCGTGATTACTGGGTGAGCCGCGCCCGCGGATTCAAGGACATCGAGATCCTGACGCCGGATGAGGTCGGCTCATATGGCGCGATCACGTCCTTCCGTCTCGCCGGCAAGACCAGCAAGGCGGACAACGACGCTATCGTCGTGAAGCTGAGGGACAGCCACAAGGTCATGACGGTGCGCCGGACCGGCGTCGCCAAGGGCCAATGCATCCGTGTGACGCCGGCGCTCTTTACTGACGAGGCCGATCTCGATCGTTTCGTCGAGGCGCTCGCCGTCATCACGGGGACGAAGACGGGATAGGCCCGGGCGCGGGACTGACATCACCACGAATTCACGGGACTTCATCCTCCGCGCATCTGACAAATGTCAGATGCGGGGCATCCATGAGCCTCGGCCGCCCCATTTTATCGGCCCACGGTCTGGTTTATCTCTGTCACTCCGGTGCCCTGCGCAAGGAGGAGACGCGTGCTCGACCATATTCTCAGATTCGTGACGCTCGGATCGATCATCGTTGGCATGGCTGCGATCTATGCGGCGCTACACACCAACAATCGGCGTCTCGGCGCGGACATCTTCCTTCGATATTCCGACCGGGTCTCCGACCTGCGACGCCGCCTTCCGGTCGCGGCATTCCTCGAGCGAGGGGCTGCCGGCGACATTGAGATCACACCGGAAGAGCGCCGGGCGGTCCACGAGATCATTCACGCGATCTTCGAGCTCTACGAACTCAAGGTGCATGGCTTCTTTCCGCCGGCGATCTGGAAGATCAGGGAGCCCGATATCGAACGGCTGCTCTCGCTGCCGGTCTTTCAGCAGGAGCTGGCAGGGCTGGAGGGCCGATATACCAGACATCCGCGTTTGACAGCTTGGCTTGAGAAGATCAGGAGTCAGCAAGAGACGGCCTGACTTGCGCAGTGAACCGGTCGCAGTGAACCGGTCGACGGTCTCACCGCCAGCCAAGCGCCGGCGCGACGTGTTTCAAGATCGCCTCGATCGCATGCGCGCAATAGTCGACACCGAGCTGGTTCGGGATCGTCAGCAGCAGCGTATCGGCCTCGGCGATTGCCTCGTCCTGCTTGAGCTGCTCGATCAACGCCTCCGGCTCGGCCGCATAACTCCGCCCGAAGATCGCGCGCGTTTGCGGGTCGATGAAGCCGATCTGGTCTTCGCCGCCGCGCTCCCCGCCGAAATAGGCGCGGTCGCGATCGTTCATCAGCGCGAAGATGCTGCGGCTGACGGACACGCGGGGCTCGCGGGTGTGGCCAGCCTCCGTCCACGCGGCGCGATAGCTACGGATCTGCGCCGCCTGCTGCACATGAAAAGCTTCGCCGGTCTCGTCGTTCTTCAGCGTCGAGCTCTGCAGATTCATGCCGAGCTTCGCCGCCCACACTGCGGTCGCGTTCGAGCCGGCGCCCCACCAGATCCGTTCGCGCAGGCCTGCCGCATGCGGTTCGAGCCGCAGCAGCCCCGGCGGATTGGGAAACATCGGCTGCGGATTGGGCTCGGCAAAGCCTTCGCCGCGCAACAGGTCCAGAAAGACCTCCGCGTGGCGCCGGCCCATGTCGGCATCGCTCTGGCCGTCGGCCGGGCGATAGCCAAAGTAGCGCCAACCGTCGATCACCTGCTCCGGCGAGCCGCGGCTGATGCCGAGCTGGAGCCTCCCGCCGGCGATGAGATCGGCGCTGCCTGCATCCTCGATCATGTAAAGCGGGTTCTCGTAGCGCATGTCGATCACGGCCGTGCCGATCTCGATTGTGCTGGTTTTTGCGCCGACAGCGGCGAGCAGCGGGAAGGGCGAGGCCAGCTGGCGCGCGAAGTGATGCACGCGGAAATAGGCGCCATCCGCGCCGAGGTGTTCCGCCGCGACGGCCAGCTCGATGGATTGCAGCAGCGTATCCGCCGCCGAGCGTGTCTGCGATTGCGGCGAGGGCGTCCAGTGTCCGAAGGACAGAAATCCGATCTTTTTCATGGGCGTCATTTAATGATGGCGGGGGCGGCGTCAACCGCCTGCGCCGGCGGTGCGGGTATGCGACGGGGCTGGCGCGAAATACTCGGCGCGGTCGACCAGGAGATCCAGAAAGCTTCGCGCGCGCAGCGACATCCACTGCGTCTCCGGATAGATCGCGTGCAGGGGCAGCGCGGCGATGGTGTAGTCCGGAAGCACATGTTCGAGCTCGCCGCTGCGAAGGCCCTCCGCGGCATTCCACTCGGGCAGGATTGCGATGCCGAGATGCTGCATCGTCGCCTCCTGCATCGCATCGGCGTCGTCGACGTGAATGGGTCCGTTGATCGATGCGACGTGACGGCCATGCTCGGATTCGAAGGCCCATTGCTGCGCCGGCGACATCCGCGAATAGACGATGCACTGGTGCGAGCTGAGATCGTCAGGTGTCCGCGGCAGCGGGCGGCCGTGCAGATAGGTGGGTGTCGCAACAAGATGGCGCTGCACGGTCCCGAGCCGGCGGGCGACCAGCGTGCTCGCTTCCAGGTTTCCAATGCGCAGCGCCAATTCGATGCCTTCTTCCACCAGATTGACGAACCGCTCGCTGAAGCGGATGTCGACCCGCACTTCCGGATAATTCCGAACGTACTCGGCGATGACGGGCATCACGTAGCGCCGTCCGAACGACGACGGCACGCCGATCCGGAGCGTGCCGGTGGGGCGGGGTGCGGCCTGTTCGACACTCGACCGCGCCATGTCGAAGCTGTCGAGGATCTGCCGCGCGAGATCGTAGATCCGGTGCGCTTCGGCCGTCGGCTTCAGTGTGCGCGTCGTGCGCGAAAACAGCTGCGTGCCGAATTCGCTTTCAAGCATCGCAATGCGCTTGCTGATCGCGGGCTGGCCGATCCCGAGCTCCTTGGCCGCAGCCGAGAAGCTGCCGCCCTCCAGGGCGCGAACGAAAGCGCGCAGGCAATCGATCCGGTCCATAATTCATTCCGATCTGGAATAAATTATATCCCATTTATTCCGTAGTGCGCAACTCGGCGGGTCGCTAGGCTCCCTCAAAACAAGCATTCACAGGGGAGGAGACGAAATTGGCACGCCATATCGGAATTGTCGGCGCCGGCATCGCCGGCCTGCATCTCGCGCTTTACCTGCAGAAGCACGGCGTGGACGCGACGATCATCACGGATCGACCGCCTGAGGAATACAAGAACATCCGCCTGCTCAACACCGTCGCGCATCACCACGTGACGATCGCGCGCGAGGACTATCTCGGCGTCAATCACTGGAGCGATCCGAAGGACCATTATTACTACCACGACCACGTCTTCAATTTTCCGCAGCCGCTGAGTTTTCGCGGTGATTTCTCGAAGCCGAGCCGCGCCGTCGACTACCGGATCTATCTTCCTGCGCTGATGCAGGACTTCGTGAAGCGAGGCGGCAAGATCGAATACCGCCGCATCGAAGAGCGCGACATCCGTCCGCTGGTCGCCCGTTTCGATCTCCTGGTCGTCTCGACTGGCAAGGGTCCGCTGGGCCAGCTCTTCACTTACCGGCCGGAGCACACGCCCTATTCGCAGCCGCAACGGCGGCTGTGCGTCGGGCTTTACACCGGCGTGCGGCAGCCCGATCCCATGAACGTCACGCTCTCCGTGTCTCCAGGACATGGCGAGATGATCGTGATCCCGACCATTACGTTCGGCGGTGTAGCCAACGCGCTGCTGATGGAGAACGTGCCCGGCGGCGACATGGAGGAACTGGCCACGCTCAGCTACGACGACAACCCGAAGCACTTCTTGAAGGTGCTGCTCGGCAAGCTCGAGAAGCATCACCCGACGACCTACGACCGCATCGACACCGCGCGCTTCGATCTCGCGCAGCCGCAGGATCTGCTGCAAGGCGGCGTGGTCCCGACGGTGCGCAACACTGTGGTCGAGTTCGACGACGGCAAATGCGCGATCGCGCTCGGTGACGTCCATGCGATCGTCGATCCCATGATGGGCCAGGGCGCCAATGTCGCCTCCTATGCGGCCTTCGTGCTCGGCGAGGAGATCGTCAACGCGGATGCGCTCGACTTGCGCCTGTGCGAGAAGATCGAGCTGAAACGACAGGATCGCGTGCTGGCGGCCTCGCGCTGGACCAATGTGATGCTGCAGCCGCCGACGGAAGCGCTGGGCATGCTGATCGGCGCGATGAGCCAGAACCCGGCGCTGGCTAACGAGTTCACCGAGAATTTCAACTACCCGGACCGGCAGTGGGACCGCATCTGCACGCCGCAGCGCATCCAGGCCTGGATCGAGCGCATGTCGGCGCCGCCTGAGCCTGTCAGGGCGATTGCGTGAGGACCGATGCGAGTGGGGATTGACATGCCGCGCGCCAATCCGGCCTCGTTCCGCGAGGCCGCATCGCGCTTCACGACCGGCGTCGCGGTGCTGACCGCGCTGGACGAGCACGGCCGCGTCTGCGGCATGACCGCGAACAGCTTTGTCACCGTCAGCCTGTCCCCGCCGACCGTGCTGGTGTCGGTCATGCCGGGACGCATGCACCGGGCGATCTCGGCGACTGGACGCTACTGCGTCAACGTCCTGCCCGAGCACGGCCGGGACCTGTCGCGGCACTTCGCGAGCCAGCCGAACACCGGCGCGGCGCCGGATTACGACATCGTCGACGGCCTGCCGCGTCTGTCCGGCTGCATGGCCTGGTTCGCCTGTGAGGTCACACGCCACGTCGATGTCAGCGACCACACGCTGATCATCGCCGAAGTCTCGAGCTGCGACTATCGCGACACCACGCCGCTGGTGTTCTTCTCGAGCCGGTATCATCTCGGGCCGGGCGTGCCGGTGGATCGGTGAGGGTTGCAGCGGTCCGCGGCTTGAGTGGATCTGGTGTTTTCCTGGCTGCATCGGGGCGCTTTGGGGTTACCGCCGGGACTAGCTTGCCCTGGCGTTCTTTGCGCGAGGGGGCGTATCGTTGACGTTGTCGGCGCGCTTGGGATCGTCCGCGGCACGCCATTGTCGTGGCGTCATTCCGGTCCAGCGCCTGAAGGCGTGGGTGAATGCGCTGACTTCGGCATAGCCGAGCAGCCAGGCGGTTTGCGAAATCGGCAACTCGTCCTTTTTCAAATAGCTTTTGGCGAGGTCGATTTTCAGCTCGTCCATAATGCCGGTGAAGGTCAGTCCTTCCGACGCGAGGCGCCGCGCCAACGTGCGGTGGCTCATGCCGAGCCGGCGCGCGATCTCCTCAGCCCGTGCCTCGCGATGGGGAAGCAGTGGCGCGATGGCATTCTCGACGCTCGATCTGAGCGAAACTCCCCCAGGCTTCCGATGTGCAAGCGCCTCCTCGCAGAAGGTCACCAGCAGATCGTTCAAGTGGTGATCGGCACTTTCGATGGGCATCTGTCCCACGGACTGAGGGAAGGCGATCTCATCGACGTCTGATCCGAACTCGATCTCGCAACCAAGGAACGACCTGACCTCCGCGGGCATCGCTCGACGGCGATGGGCGACTTTGACACGGCTTGGCACCACGCGGCGGTTGGTCAGTGCGCGGTTGATTCGAATGATAGAGGTCACCCAGAATTCGATCTGGTGCCGATCCGACCGCCGTTCCACGCCGACATAGCTCAACGCAATCGCCATGTCCTTCGCGGCAAATCGCAGTGAAATTCCCTCGTTCGCGAGGCGGCAATAGCGCTCCGTCTTTGACAAGGCTTCAGCGACTGTCCCGGATGAGGCCGCGACATAGTAGAGCAGGCCGATCTCACGAAGGTCGAAGTCCCGTGCCAGGTGAAATCCCAGGGCGTCGTCGTGCAGCGCCTCGGCACCAAGCTCCAGAAACTTGATCTGGCTTTCAACGCTCAGCCGCGCCTTGCGGTCTTGGATCTGCTCGAGGGTCAATCTGGCCTTGGACAGCAAGCCGTCCGCCTGAATGCCGGCTTCGCGCAGGCGGGCCCACACCAGGCGGGCGATGCCGCCGGTCGCACTGGGCATGGCTTGCAATTGGGGCGAACGGGCAGCAGCCACATCGAACCCTTTCGTCGTTGCCGCTGCGGCCTTGAGTCCTCGGCTCGCGCATCGGGATCGCGGCATAGAAAATCAAGTTATTGGCTCACGATAACAAGAAACCGGGTGTCATGTGACTTAAATCGGCGATCTGTCCCCCTAGGTGCGTCGTCTGTACTCGGGGGCGAACCCACCCCGAAAAAGCCCGAAGGCCTTGATGTCCAGCTGCGATGGCGCGCCGCCTATAAACGTGAAGATATTGCGAAGTTACGGAAAATTGCTCGGAATTCCTCATATCGCTCATGGCCCACGGACGGTTGCGCTTGAGCGCGTTGGCGATTGCGAGATCAACATGTTCGAAACGCTTGAAGCCGCTTCAGCTGCGGCGCCCCTGTTCTGGATGGAGCTGTTCGATCTTCGCGTTCACGCCTCGCGCGACAGCCGCGGATGCCACAACATGAGCGACGCAGTCGCAGCGTTCAACGATTTTGCTTCGCAGGCGAGCCGCCTGGCGGAGGTGCCGCCGTGCGACACCGGCGAAGCCGTAGGCTGACAATTGCCGCGTCCACCGAGAGTATTCCCAGCGGAAAACGCAGCGCTTCTGACGCGCGGCCAGATTCTTGGCTACGACACGGAGCGGATGGCGTTTCTGTTTACGATGACGTATGGCGCCAGCATCGTCGACTGCGAGATAAGCAGCGTCGCGCTGGACGACCTTCACGGCTCGAAGGGCACGCGTCCCGACGAAAGGGAGATCCAATTCAGGTGTCTCCGCGACGCGGTCGAGCGCCTTGCATCATACGCTTTCGAACAGCAGGGCAGGCGGCAGCGCGAGCGGCTCCGCATCTTCTCCAAGCACGTCAAGGCGCTCTGACGACCGCCAAAGCAAGGCCGCCGCCAACAACGGCAACGCATATGCAATGTGTGCCACGTGAGATGCTCGACATCTCCCTCTTAAACATTTCACTCGACCATGGTCTGCAAGACCGGGTTCCGCAGTTGTCGCCGGCTGGGTGTTGCCGCGCCGTGACATCCAGGCACGCTCAGCCGGTATAGACTGGTCGATATCCGGTGCCCCTTCCGTTGCCCGGATGGTGAGTTATCGCGCTCTTGCGTCCAGTTGTGAGTGTTGCCGGTGGTCCGGACGAGTCGCATCAGTGCTCCAGCAGTTTTGTTGGCTTTGTCGATCGCAGCAGTCCTGGGCGGCTGTGCAGGACGTCCGTCGCAGGGCGTGCTTGTTCCGACAGCGCAGGTCGCCCCCGGAAACACAAATGTCCCGATCTACGTCGTCACCAATCGCAAGCGATCCGACGTCGATCCCGGTGAGATGTTCAGCGGGGACCGTTCGGACGAGCTGTCCTTTGCCGAGGTGACTGTCTCGATCCCGCCAGATGCCGCGCGGAAGATCGGCGAAGTGCAGTGGCCCGCGAGCCTGCCCGGCGACCCCCAACGGGATTTCACGACTGTGTCGGCCGACTATCTCGACAAGACGCATTTCGCTGCGTCTGTCGCCGCGGCGATGAAGCAGTCCGGTCGCAACAAGGTGCTTGTCTTCGTCCACGGCTTCAACAACCGCTTCGATGATGCGGTCTATCGCTTCGCGCAGATCGTGCACGACTCCAAAGTGCCGGTCGTTCCCGTGCTTTTCACCTGGCCATCGCGCGGCGAGCTGAGGCTGCGCGCGTATACCTATGACCGGGAAAGTGCCAATTTTTCGCGTGACGCGCTCGACAATCTGTTGAGCACGCTCGACGCCTCGCCTGCCGTCGGCGAAGTTTATCTTCTGGCTCATTCGATGGGCAATTGGATCGCACTGGAAGCACTGCGAACGCGGGCGATCCGCGCCCCGGCTGTCGCGTCGAAGCGCAGCAAGCTGAAGAATGTGATGCTGGTGGCACCCGACGTGGATGTCGATGTCTTCCGCTCGCAACTGAACCGGATGAGCGGCGCGCGGCCCCCCATCTCGTTGTTCGTCTCGCGTGACGACGGCGCGCTCTCGCTGTCGAAGACGATCTGGGGAGACGTCGCCCGCCTGGGCGATATCGACCCGACCCAGGAGCCTTATCGAACTGAGCTCGCGCGCGACCGGATCGACGTCTACGACCTGACGAAACTGGCGGTCGCCGGCGACGACGCCCACGACCGGGCTTTCGAGCAGGTAGGCCCGGTTGTCGCAATGATCCGCCAACGCATGGCCCAGGGCCAAGCGCTGGGTGAACAGAAGGCGGCCGCGGGCCCGCTCGCGCGGCTTGCGGAGTAGCGCGAGAGGCAGGCCCTGCCTGGCTTTTTCATGGCGACGTGTCGACGAGGCCGTGACGTCTCAGGCGTAGGCCACCCAGCCGCGGAACGTGAAGCCGGTATAGAACAGGGTCGGGTCGGAGAAGCCTGCGTCGCGCAAGATCACGACGTCCTGCTCTGGTGCCAGAATGCTCAACTGGCCGTCGACCGCCTTTCGCGCGGCGGCCGCCTTGTCGGGCTCGACTCCGGCTGCGGCGAGAAAGGCCGAATAGCGCGAGAGCCAAAGCGGCCGTTCATCGTCGTTGCCGGGGATGCTGAAATGGGCCGCGACGAACGGCGCGCCGGGCTTGAGGCGGCGGCGGATTTCGGACGCTATTCGCAGCCGTTCCTCGACATCGACGAAATGCAGGGTCAACAGGCACGTCGCGCCGTCGAATGGTCCCTCCGGCGCATCGTCGATATAGCCTTGATGCAGATGCGCGCGCGGCGCGAGCGGGCCCAGCGTCTGCTTCGCGAGATTCAGCATCGCAGCGGACGGGTCCACGCCATCAAAGGTCCAGCGCGGCTGCGCTTGCGCAAAGGCATTCAGCTCCAGGCCGCCGCCGGCGCCAAGAACGAGTATTCGCGCATCTTCACGCGCACGCTCGCCCAAAAGGATCGCCGCCATCGACAGCATCGAATTGTAGCCGGGAACGAACCGTGGCGGCCCTTCGGTGTACTTCGCCACCATCTGCGGATCGGAGAATGCGTTTTGAATGTCGGTCACGATGTTGTCCTGCTGAGGGGAGCGGGTCACGCGTGATGCGCGCTCATGCTGTGAAGTTTTCGCGCACCCAGGCGCCTGCGCAGATCGTCGCTCAGCATCGCCAGCGTCACTTCGCCAAAGCGCGACAGCAGCAACGCCTCTGCATCGTCAAAGGCCTGATCGAGCGCGGCATTGACGGCCTGCTCGAGCAGGCAGCCAGGCGCCTCGGTCCGGTTGCCCATGGCCAGAATCGAGGGGCTGCCGAGCGCGGTGTAGACATCGCGCAGCGTCACCTTCGAAAGATCGCAAGCCAGCGTCCAGCCACCGCCGTGCCCCTTCTCGGAGCGGACGTAACCGAGGTCGCGCAGGCCCGCCATGATGCGGCGGATCACCACCGGGTTGGTGTCCATGGCCTTCCCCAGCGTCTCCGAGGTGAACGGGCCAGGCTGCTGCGCCATGTGCAGCAGGACGTGGAGAACCCCTGATAATCGGCTGTCTCGTTTCATGTAACTTCGTATGTTACATGATAGCGCCTAGGTCAACCAGTTTCGGTGCGAGCGTAAGGGGCGCGTTGCCATCCCGCGCCCGTTTTGCCCGACGGGTCAACGTCGCCGCAGACCGCCTAAGCCATTGATCCCGCTCATGCCGTCTACTGTGCATGGGGTCGTTTTCGACATTTTTGTTTTGGAGGCACGACAGCCGCGGGCTGAACCGGATCTCGTCCGGCTCTTGCCTACTTCATCACCCGCAGGCCCTTGGTCGTGAACCGCTGCGTCTTGCCGCCGGGCCGCACCGGGCGCCGCGTACCCGCGGCCTTGCCGGTGCCGGGAGGCTGATGCGCGGGCACGAGCTGGTCGGGGCGCGAGCCGATCAGGTCGCGGCGGCCCATCTCGATCAAAGCCTCGCGCAGCACCGGCCAATTGTCGGGGTCGTGATAGCGCAGGAACGCCTTGTGCAGCCTTCGCTGACGCAGGCCCTTGATCGCCTCGACCTTGTCGCTGCCGCCGCGGCGTACGCCGCGCAGCGGGTTGACGCCGGTGTGGTACATCGCGGTCGCGGTCGCCATCGGCGAGGGCAGGAAGGTCTGCACCTGATCGGCGCGATAGCGGTTCTTCTTGAGCCAGAGCGCGAGGTTCATCATGTCCTCGTCGGTCGTGCCCGGATGCGCCGCGATGAAATACGGGATCAGATAGTATTTCTTGCCGGCCTGCTCGGCCGCGGCATCGAACATCCGCTTGAACTGGTTGTAGGCGCCGATGCCCGGCTTCATCATCTTGTCGAGCGGGCCGCGCTCGGTATGTTCGGGCGCGATCTTCAGGTAGCCGCCGACGTGATGGGTGACGAGTTCCTTGATGTATTCGGGGCTCTCGACCGCGAGATCGTAGCGCACGCCGGAGGCGACCATCACTTTCTTGATGCCCTTGGTCTCGCGCACCTTGCGATAGAGCCGGATCAGGTCGTCATGCGAGGTGTTGAGGTTCGGGCAGATCTCGGGGAAGACGCAGGACGGCCGCCGGCACGCCGCCTCGACCTTCGGATCCTTGCACGCCATCCGGTACATGTTGGCGGTGGGGCCGCCGATGTCGGAAATCACGCCGGTGAAGCCCGGCGTCTTGTCGCGGATCTTCTCGATCTCTCGCAGGATCGAGCCTTCCGAATGGTTCTGGATGATGCGGCCCTCATGCTCGGTGATCGAGCAGAAGGTGCAGCCGCCAAAGCAGCCGCGCATGATCGTCACCGAGAACTTGATCATGTCCCAGGCGGGGATCTTGGCCTCGCCGTAGGACGGATGCGGCGCGCGCGCGTAAGGAAGATCGTAGACCGCGTCCATCTCGTCGCTGGTCAGCGGGATCGGCGGCGGGTTGAGCCAGAGATCGCGATCGCCGTGACGCTGCACCAGCGGCCGCGCATTGCCGGGATTGCTCTCACGATGCAGCACGCGTGAAGCGCGCGCATAGGCTTCCTTGTCCTGCTCGACTTGCTCCAGCGCCGGCAACCGGATGACGGTCGCACCCTTCTGGCGCGTTGCGCCCTCGTCGGCGGAATCGAGATCGTCGGCGTGCAGCTCGGAATAGTCCTCGGGCACGCGGCGGAACAGCGCGACGCCCCTGATGTCGCTGAGGTCGCGCGGTGCCTCGCCGTCAGCGAGCCGCTGCGCCACCTCGACGACGGCGCGCTCGGCATTGCCGTAGAGCAGCAGGTCGGCCTTGGCGTCGGCCAGCACCGAGCGGCGCACCTTGTCGGACCAGTAATCGTAATGCGCGATCCGGCGCAGCGAGGCCTCGATGCCGCCGAGCACGATCGGCACGTCCTTGAACGCCTCGCGGCAGCGCTGCGCGTAGACGACGGTGCAGCGGTCGGGCCGCTTGCCGCCCTCGCCGCCGGCCGTATAGGCGTCGTCGCTGCGGATGCGCCGGTCCGCGGTGTAGCGGTTCACCATGGAGTCCATGTTGCCGCCGGTGACGCCAAAAAACACCTTTGGCTTGCCCAGCGCCTTGAACGGCTCGGCCGAATGCCAGTCGGGCTGGGAGATGATGCCGACCCGAAAGCCCTGCGCCTCCAGCAGCCGGCCGATGATGGCCATGCCAAAACTCGGATGGTCGACATAGGCATCGCCTGTCACCAGCACGATGTCGCAGGCATCCCAGCCGAGCGCGTCCATCTCGGCGCGGCTCATGGGAAGGAACGGCGCCGGCTTGCGCGGGCGCGCCTGCGCCATCAGGGGCTTTTCGGCGGTGATGATCTGGATGTCCATGGCGCCTACGCATAGGACTCCGGGGCCGCGAATACAACCGACAGGCGCGTGAAGATTTGCGGTTCCGCCAGGGGCAAATCGGCCCGCGCGAGCGCGTTAACCGTTCGCAAACCCCTGCCGGACCTCGGCAGTCGTGGCCGGCTCGCCATGCTGGCGGACCATCCGTACGGCGTCCTCGACGAGGCGGAGATTGGTCACTGTTGAGCCCGGCAGCGCCGCCTCGATCCAGGCCTTGCGCATGGCGAGCATCGCCTCGCCGCCCGGAACTGTGCGCGTGCCGCATATGCATACGAGCGATCCCTCTTCCGGGTTCTCACCGCAGCCGACATCGGATATCCGATTGCTCCATGGGCAAGGAAACTTCTGACGGCGGTGACGACGCCGGTGCGGCGCCGTCCACCGAGGCCTGGCTCGGTGCGGTTGCGCTGATCGGCTTCATCCTGGTGGCGACCGCGCAGGCCTCAAATCAAATTCTGGCGCGCGGGCTTGCGGGCTCCGTCCCGCCCTTCGCGCTCGCCTTCTTCCGCTGGAGCATCGTTGCCATCGGGCTCGCGCCGATCGCGTTCGCCGAAATCCGCGCCGGCCGCGTGCCACTCGGCAAGAACATCTGGCCGATCCTCGCCGCCGGCTTCATGGGCATGTTCCTCTGCGGCGGCCCGGTCTATGCCGCGGGCATCTCGACGACGGCGATCCACATCGCGTTGATCATGGCGCTGTCGCCGATCACGGTGCTGATGATCTCTGCGGTGCTCGGCATCGAGCATGTCGGCCCGCTGCAATGGCTCGGCACAGCGCTTGCGCTCGCCGGCGCCTTGCTCATCATCTCCGGCGGTCATCCGGAGACCTTGTTCGCACTGGAGACGGCAGCGGGCGACGGCCTGGTCGTGATCGCGATGCTCGGCTGGTCCGGCTATACGCTGCTGCAATCGCGCGCGGCGCCCAAGGCGTCGCTGCTGGCGCGCATGAGCCTGTTCGCGGGCGCCGGCGCGCTGTTCTCGCTGCCGCAGGCGCTGATCGAGATGTGGACCACGCCGGCGCAGGTCTTCAGCACGAAAGCGGTGTCGGCTTACGTCTTCGCCGGGATCGTTCCCGGGCTGCTCGCCTATGCCGGCTTTGCCTGGCTCGGCGGCAAATTCGGTTCGGTCCGAACCTCGCTCGTGCTTTATCTCGGACCGATCGCGAGCGCCCTGCTGTCGTTCGCAATTCTCGGTGAACCGCCAAAACTGATCCATCTGTTCGGCGGTGTGCTGATCCTCGGCGGGGTCTGGGCGAGCCTGCGCAAATAGTTCCATCGATCGGAGTTGTGGTTCATTCGCAGGAACCAACCGCCTCCGCGAACATTCTGATCAAGGGACCGATGCGAGCCATGCTCGCGCGCGCCCCGACCATCCCGGCGCCAGTGCCGTAACCGGATTTTGCCTCGACGCTTCGTTTCGGGGCGATGGGGGACTTGTGAGTACGGTCATAGAGAACTTGTTGTCACGGAAGCAGAAGCTTGTGGAACAGCTCGAGAAGGCGCAGTCGGTCGACGATCGCGACAAGATCGAGCACCAGCTCGAACAGATCAACACCGCGCTGGATTTTCTGGACAGGCCGGGATCGAAGGACGCGGGGTAGAAGCGCTCAGTCCACCTTCAGCGCCTCCACTTTCAAGGCCTCCACTTTCAAGGCCTTGGCATAGACCAGGCCGGAATTGGTGATGTGCGTCGTCATCAGCGCGTCGAAGGCCGCGAACTCGCCGCGCGCGAACAGATCGAGCAGCTTGCGATGCTCGTCGAAGGACGAGCGGGTGCGCACGTCGATCGGCGACGTCAGATTGGTGCGCAGTGCGGCGACGCGGCCCGAGACGAGCTGGTAGGATTCGATGAGATAGCGGTTGCCGCAATGCGCGAACAATCCTTCGTGAAAGCTCGCATCGGCGCGGCCATAGGCGATGTTGTCCTTCGCCGCGATCGCCGGCTCCATCGCCGCGATTGCCTTGCTCATCGTCGCAATTGCGCCGTCGCGATCATGACGGAACGCGAGCTCGGCAGCCTTGGGCTCGAGCGCGATCCGGAAGGTGCAGAGCGCAGTGATGTCTTCCGCGCTCGGCGTGAACACGAAGCTGCCGACCTGCGGCCGGATCACGACCAGGCCCTGCGCCTGCAACTGGCCCATCGCCTCGCGCACCGGCGTGCGGCTGACGCCGAAGGAGTTCGCCACCATCTCCTCGGAGATGGCGGCGCCGAGCGCGAACTCGCCGTCGATGATGGCCTGGCGCAGCCGCAGCACCACCCGCTGCGACAGCGATTTCGGCGTATCGAGCTTGAGCGATCGCATCTGCTGTCTCAGATCACCTTGCCGGGATTGAGCAGGTGATCGGGATCGAGCGCGGCCTTCAGCGTCCGCATCAACGCGATCTCGGCTTCGCTCCTGGCATGGCCCAGCCACTTCTTCTTCAGCGTGCCGATGCCGTGCTCGGCGGAGACGCTGCCGCCCAGTTCACGCACCAGACCGTAGATGATCGCGTCCATCTCTTCCTTCGGCTGCCGCTCGACGGAAAGACCGGTGACCCAGGACACGAGATGCAGATTGCCATCGCCGATATGGCCGTAATAGACGCTCTCGCACCCCTTGATGCCGGAGGCCAACGCGGCCTTGCAGCGCGTGACGAACTCGTCCATCCGCGCCACCGCAAGCCCGATGTCGTAGGAGATGTGCGGGCCCAGCACCTGGCCGAACTCGGCGCAGATGTCGCGCACGCGCCAGAACGCCTGCGTCTGCGCCAGCGATTGCGCCACGGCGGCATCTGCGAGCAGCCCGCGCTCCATCAGCTCTTCGAGCCAGGCCTGGAAACGCGGTGCATCCAGGCTCTCGTCGGTGCCTTGGGCCTCGACGAGCACGTAGAGACCGTGGCCTGCGGCGACCGGCGGCTTCACCCCGGCGCGATTCGTGATCACGTCCCAATAGTCCGGCCACATCACCTCGAATGCCGACAGCAGCGGCCCGAGCCCGCTTCGCGCGGCATCGAGCAGGGCGATCACCGCGGCATAGTCCTTCAGCGCGCACAGCGCCGCCATGGTCGAGCGCGGTTTCGGGAACAGCCGCAACACCACGCGGGTGATGATGCCGAGCGTGCCTTCGGAGCCTATGAAGAGATGCTTGAGGTCATAGCCCGCGTTGTTCTTCATCAGCTTGTTGAGGCTGGTGATGATGGTGCCGTCGGGCAGCACCACCTCCAGGCCGAGCACCAGTTCGCGCGTCATGCCGTAGCGGATCACGCGGTTGCCGCCGGCATTGGTGGAGAGATTGCCGCCGATCGCGCAGGAGCCGCGCGAGCCGAGATCGAGCGGAAAGAAGAAGCCGGCTTCGTCCGCGGCCTTCTGGATTGTCTCCAGCGGCGTGCCCGATTTCACCGTCATCGTCATTGACGCCCGATCGATCTCCTCGATGCCGGTCATGCGCTCGAGCGAGATCGCGACCCAGCCTGCTTCGGGCGATGCGCCGCGGCACAGCCCGGTCAATCCACCTTGCGGCACGAAGGGCAGCCGCGCCTGCCGGCAGGCCGCAATCGCATCGGCAACGCCTTGCGCATCGACCGGCCGGATCACCGCAAGCGGCGTTTGTGGCAGGCTCGCGCTCCAGTCGTTGCAATTGCGCGCGGGCACGTCGGTGCCAACAAGCACGGCGGCCGCGCCGAGCTTGTCGCGCAAGGCGCTCAGCAACTGATCGGGACGCTCAATTGGGCTCACCATGTTCATGCGAGACCTCCTCGGAATCTGGCTGCGTCTCATGCGCGCCGTGATGGTGGAAAGGATTTGCGTCCGTCTTGTATGTAAGGTACAACATGAAAAGTAAAGCAAAAACAAGGCTCGGAAGGCCTCCTAAGATCGTTCGAGATCAGGGGCTTAGTCCGGGACCGCAGCTAATGGGTGGTGAGATGACGGAGGCAATTCGCGGGTTCTGGGTGGCGTCGGCGACGCCGCTGGCGACGGATGGTAGTGTGGACTCCGCCAAGCTCGGCGCTCACGCCAAGCAGCTCTTCGGCAAGGGCGTCGACGGCGTTGTGCTGTTCGGCACCACCGGCGAGGGCACCTCCTTCAATGTCACCGAGCGTATCGAGACCATCGAGGCCGTGCTCAAGGCCGGCGTCGCGCCCGAGCGTATCGGCATAGGCGGCGGCTTTCCCGCCATCACCGACAGCATCGCGCTGACGCGCACCGTGCTCGGCCTCGGCCTGCGCCACGTGCTGTATCTGCCGCCCTATTTCGACCGTGGTGTCACGCCCGAAGGCATCGAGGATGCTTTTGCTGCGATCATCGACGGCGTCGCCGACGATCGCCTGCGCGCCTCGCTCTATCACATCCCGCAGGTCTCCGGCGTTGCGATCCCGACCGGTGTCGCGGCAAACTTGCGCAAGCGTTACGGCAAGGTGGTTGCGGGCCTGAAGGACTCCAGCGGCGACTTCAAGCAGTTCCAAGCGTTCCGTAGTGCTGCTCCCGATCTCGCCATCACCGTCGGCAACGAAGCCGACATCACCCGCGCGATCGCCGCCGGCGGCGCCGGCACCATCTGCGGCATGGCCAACGTCGTGCCTGAGCTGGTCAAGGGCATGGTTGACGGCAAGGACGTCGAGGCGCGCATGCAAGCCGCGACCGATGTCGTGCTGAACACGCCGTCGTTCCTCGCGACGCTGAAGGCAATCCTCGCCGCACAGACGGGCGACGCAGGCTGGCTGCGCGTACGCCCGCCGTTCCGTGCCTCGTCCGATGGCGCGGCGCTCAAGCGAAAGATTGACGAGCTGATTGCTCCTGCCATCGCGTGAGATATGAAATCTTCGTGACACGTTGCCGCGGATTCGCGTGCAGCGTGTTGCGATACCTGCGACGTCTATTGGTGATTGCCGTTCGGTGCGCTGATGCGCTTAGAACGATTCAACACTGGAGCGATTCAAGCTCGCCTACGGTTCTCTTCGATCCCGCCGACTGTTACAGGCGCACACTTCAATGTTCTTGACTTGAAGTGGAATGAAAGTGCGTGCCCTCGTGGATGGCCAACGCGTCAGCGGCCATCGTCATCGTGCCGGCAAGAGCCGTGCAGGTCTTCTCCTCGGCGCAGCGGTGCTGCTCGTCGAATCCCCCTCGAACACGACGAGTGCGCAGGCGCAGTCAGCGCTGCCGCCGGTGACGGTGGAAGCGCCGGTGCAGCGACCGAAGCCGGCCCGCGCATCTGAATCGCCCCAGCGCCGGACGCAAGCCGCCGCGCGCCAGCGCAGCCGGAATGCCGCCACACCAGCAGCACCGACAATATCGGAACGTGCGGCAGCCGCGGCCGCCGCGCAGCAGGCTGCCAAGCTCGGTTACCGCGCGATGCCGAGTTCGACCACACTGCGCAGCGGCGCCTCGCCCCTCGATACTTCGCAGGCGGTCAACATCGTGCCTGAACAGGTGTTGAAGGACCAGCTCCCGCGGAACATCGACGATGCGCTCATCAACGTCTCCGGCATCACTCAGACCAACACGCTCGCCGGCAGCCAGGACGCGGTGATCCGCCGCGGCTTCGGCGATAATCGTGATGGTTCGATCATGCGCAACGGCATGCCGCTGGTGCAGGGCCGCAGCTTCAATCCCGCGGTCGAAAGCGTCGAGGTGCTGAAGGGGCCGCCCTCGCTGCTCTACGGCATCATGGATCCGGGCGGCATCGTCAACACGATCAGCAAGCGGCCGGAGCTCTATCAGCACGGTTCGGTCACGTTGCTCGGCTCGGCATTCAGTGCCTCGAAAACCGGCGCCGACGGCCTGCTCGACGTTACCGGTCCGATCGGCGATCAGGGCCTTGCCTATCGCTTCATCGGCTACGGCGTCAGCGAGGATTACTGGCGCAATTTCGGCCGTCACCGCGAGATGCTGGTCGCACCGTCGCTGGCCTGGTACGGCCAGGACACGACGGTCCAGCTCAATTACGAGCATCGTGAATTCATCTATCCGTTCGACCGCGGCACGGCGTTCAATCCGGTGACCAAGGCGCCGCTCGCGGTGCCGTCCACGCGCCGGCTCGATGAGCCCTTCAACAACACCTGGGGCACCTCTGACTTGATGCAAGCCTCGATCGAGCACCGCTTCAACCAGGATTGGAAGCTTTACGCCGGCTACAGCTACAACACCGAAACCTTCAGCGCCAACCAGCTCCGCATCTCCACCCTCAACTTCACGACGGGCGTCGAGACGCGCAGCAACGACGGCACGCAGGGCTCGCTCAGCAATGCCAGCTATGGAACGTCGTACATTTCCGGCAGCTTCTGGCTCGGCAATATGCGCAACGAGGTGGTATTCGGCGGCGACGGCCAGTATCGCACCATCTACCGCGACAATCTGATCCGGCAGGCCACTCCCGCCATCAACGTCTACAATCCCGTCTACGGGCGGGTCGGACCGGGCACGACGGTGTCGAACAGCGATAGCGCACAGACCGACAAGCTCGGCCAATGGTCGCTGTTCTTCCAGGACACCCTGCATCTCACCGAACGGTTCGCGCTGGTCGGCGGCGTCCGTTACATGGACTACGACCAGATCGCCGGGCGCGGGAAACCGTTCATCACCAATACCAACGTATCGCAAGACAAGGTGCTTCCCCTCGGCGGCGCCATTCTCAAGCTGACCGAGGAAGTCTCGCTGTATGCGAGCTACACCGAGTCGCTGAAGCCGAACTCGACCATTGCACCGATCGGCATCGTGATCGACTCCAATGTCGCACCGGAAGAAGGCGTGTCATACGAGACCGGCGTGAAGTTCGATCTGAACAAGCGCATCTCCGGTACGCTGGCGCTCTACGATCTCGACAAGAAGAACGTGCAGACGACGAAGACGAACAGCGCGGGCTTGGTCGAGCTCCACACCGTCGGTCGCGCCCGCTCGCGGGGCGTCGAGCTGGATGTCACCGGCAGGCTCACCGACAGCTGGGCCTTGATCGGCAGCTACGGCTACACCGACGCCCGCGTGACGGAGTCCGAGGATGTGACGCTGCTCGGCAAGAAGCTGCAGAACGTCGCGCTGAACACGGCCTCGCTCTATCTGGTCTATGATTTCGGTACAGCTTTGCCGGGTCAGCTCCGCCTCGGCGGCGGTGCGCGCTATGTCGGCGACCGTCCCGGTGATGCGATCAACAGCTTCTTCTTGCCGTCCTATGTGGTCGCCGATATTTTCGCGACCTATGAGACGAACTACCAGAACACGCCGGTGATCTATCAGCTCAACGTCAAGAACCTGTTCGACACCGTCTATTATCCCTCCGCCGTCAACAATCTGAACGTCGCGATCGGCGATGCGCGCCGCGTGTCGCTGTCGGCAACGGTGAAGTTCTAGCGATGGCGGTGCGGCACAAAGCCATCGCGGTCCTGATCGCGACGGCGTCTGCCTGCCTTGCTGCCACAGGTGCGAGCCGCGCCGAGGAGATCACGCTCTATTCGACCAGGGAGGTTGCCCTGGTCGAGCCTGTCGTTGCGGCCTTCACGGAAGCCAGCGGCGTCAAGGTGAAAATCGTCTTCGTCGAGGACAGCCTCGTCAAGCGACTTACGTCGGAAGGCGCCGCATCGCCCGCCGATGTATTGATGACGATTGGGCTGGACAAGACGACCCAGCTCTCTACCCGCGGTCTGACGCAAGCCTTCACGTCGTCTCGTCTCGACCAGGTGGTCCCTCCAAATCTCCGTGGTAACGACGCGCAATGGCTTGCGCTTTCCGTCCGCCCGCGCGTTGCCTTTGTGCGCGAGGACAGCGCTCTTGCTTCGATCGACTATGAAGATCTCGCCGCTCCCAATTGGCGCGGCAAGCTCTGCATGCGCTCGCCGCTGCATCAGAACAATGTCGCGCTGGTTGCGGCCTATCTCGTCCACCACGGCGAGGCCGCGACGGAGGCCTGGCTCGCCGGGCTGAAGGCCAATCTCGCGCACAAGCCTGATGGCAAGGACAACGACGTGATCCGCGAGATCGCGCAAGGCGCGTGCAAGATCGGCATCGGCAACACCGTGGCATTGGCGCAATTGCGCGACGGACGCGAAGGGGCCGACTGGCGTGCCTGGGCGATGGAGGTCAAGGCGGTGCCATCGACCTTTAGGGGCGGCGGCACGCATGTGAACCTCACCGGCGCGGCCATCGCGAAACAGGCGCCGCATCCGGCGTTGGCGCGACAATTCCTCGAATTCCTTGTCACGCCGGCAGCGCAGCGGATCTTTGCCGCTGCCGAGTTGGAATACCCCGTGCTTGCAGCAGCGGAGCGTGCACCGATCGTTGCCGAAATGGGCACGTTCATCGTCGATGCAATTTCGATCGACCAGATCGCCGCACATCAGCAGGCGGCGATCTCGCTTATCAAGAAGGTTGGCTTCGATGAGTAGGGTGGGGCATCACATCAAGGCCGCTCTGCACCAGATTCACTCAATCGCGGGCCTCGTGCTCGCGCTGCTGCTGGCCTTGATCGCGCTGACCGGCGCGATCATGAGCTTTGAGGACGAGATCGGCGACTATCTGAATAGCGGTATCATGCAGGTCGCGCCGCGCCAGGCGCCGGCGTTGATGCCGGACGAACTGGTGGCCCGGCTTAAGGCGGGGCAGGACCTCGGCAAGGTCTCGGCCGTCACGCTGTCGAGCGATCCGGCCGCGGCGGTGCGTGTCCGCTTCGCGCGTGACGAGCAGGGCGCGCGGCCGACATCGCTCTATGTCGATCCCTACGACGCGCGAGTGCTGGGTGCGCCGCGTGGCGAGGAGTTCTTCGCGACTGTGCGCAGGCTGCATCGCTGGCTGTTGATCCCCGGCGATGCCAAGGGGTGGGGACGCCAGATCACCGGCATCGCCGCGCTCGGCCTGATCGTCATGCTCATCTCGGGCCTCGTGCTGCGCTGGCCGCGCCCCGCCGGCAGCGTGAAGATGTGGCTGAAGCCAAATCTCGGTCTCAGCGGCCGCGGCCTGCACCGCTCGCTGCATGCCGTCATCGGCACCTGGGTGCTGCCGGTCTATCTGGTGATGACACTGACCGGGCTGTGGTACTCGTTCGACTGGTACAAGGACGGCGTCGTCTGGCTGCTGTCGCGCCCAGAGGTCACTGCTGCGAAGATGCAGCCCAAGATGTCCGCAAAGGCGCCGCGCGCAGCCGACCGGGCCGAGCCGGCTCAGCCGGTCGGATTTGATCGTGCATGGACGACGCTCCAGCATGAGGAGGGGAAACATTTCTCCAAAGCGTTGCTGACGCTGCCCGCCGGACCCGGCACGGTCATCCGGATCCGGTCGTGGCCGAAGGATTCGACGCTCGATACCACGCGCGACGAATTCCGCGTGGATGCGGTCACGGGGCAGGTGATCTCGGCGGAGCGCTATGCCGACAAGACGCTCGGCGAGAAGATCATCGCGAACGTGCTCGACATCCATCGCGGCGCGTTCCTGGGTTGGCCCGGCAAGCTCGCCTTCATGATTGCAGCAGCGTTGATGCCGCTGTTCTCGGTCACCGGCATTTTGCTTTATCTGTCGCGCCGCAGGCTGCGGCGCCCCGCGCAGCCGCCGCTCGGGCGGCTGGTTCCGGGCGAGTGAAGGGCCGCGAAGGCTAGCCAAGCGCGCGACAATCGTTCAAAAGCCCTTGGCCTTACTTGCCAGGGTTCACGCCATGAAGCTCCCCACCGTCACCCCCGCCGATATCCGCCGCGCGCTGCTGCTCCGCGAGGAGATCGCGCTGCTCGATCTCAGGTACGAAGCCGGCTTCGCCACCGGCCATCCGCTGTTTGCCGCCAACATGGCCGCGGACCGGATCGCGATCGAGGCCGAGGTGCGGTTGCCGCGCAAGGACGTCGCGATCGTGCTCTATGATGATGGCGAGGGACTTGTTGCAACCGGCGCCGAGCGGCTTGCCGCGCTCGGCTACACCAATGTCAGCGCGCTTGACGGCGGGCTGAAGGCTTGGCGCGATGCGGGCTATAAGGTGTTCGAGGACGTCAATTCCTATTCCAAGGCATTCGGCGAGCTGGTCGAGGCACGCCGCCACACGCCGTCGTTCAGCGCCGACGAGGTGGCAAAGCTGATCGCGGACAAGGCCAACATCGCGATCCTCGATGTTCGCCGCTTCGACGAATATGCGACCATGAACATTCCGGGCTCGGTTAGCGTGCCCGGCGCTGAGCTGGTGCTGCGCGCAGGACAGGCCGCGCCCGACCCTGAGACCACCATCATCGTCAATTGCGCCGGCCGCACGCGCTCGATCATCGGCACCCAGTCGCTGATCAATGCCGGCGTGCCCAACAAGGTGCGGGCGCTGCGCAACGGCACGATCGGCTGGACGCTGGCGCGGCACACGCTCGATCACGGCGCCGACAGGCGTGGCGCGATCGGGCCGTTCGAGGGCGGCCCGGTCAATGCGCGCGACGTCGCCTATCGCGCCGGTGTTCGCCATATCGGCGCGAACGAGGCGAAAGCGCTCGCAGCGCAGACCGACCGCACGCTCTATCGTTTCGACGTACGCGACGCAGAGGAATTTGCGGCCGGCCATCTCCCCGGCTTCCGCCATTATCCCGGCGGACAGCTCGTCCAGGAAACCGACATGGCCGCACCCGTGCGTGGCGCGCGCATCCTCCTGTCCGACGACAAGGGCGTGCGTGCCGACATGACGGCATCCTGGCTCGCGCAGATGGGCTGGGAGGTCTACGTCCTCGAAGGCGGCTACGAGGGTGAGCTCGAGGTCAGCCCGCCGCGCGTGCTGCCCAAGCCCGACCCGGCACATCGTTACCGCCGGCCCTACGAAGGCACTGACGTCGCCGAGCGCGCGATGCAGGCCTATCTCGACTGGGAATATGGTCTCGTCGAGCAACTCCGGCTCGACGGCACGCATGGGTTTTACGTCATTTGACTGGGCGGCCACCGTAAACACTTACCGCCCCGCCATCTTCTCCCCATATCCGAACCCTATTGTGCTGCATCTCCCCCGCGGTCTATGAGCTGCGGCAAAGCTGTGACCCACGGAGATTCCATGCCAGCCCCAGGCCAAAGCCCCGAGCGGAACGCGAAGGCGCTGTTGCTCGAAGGCGTCAATGACAGCGCTGTCGACCTGTTCCGGAGCGCGGGCTTCACCAATGTCGAGCGGTTGACCAAGGCGCTGGACGGCGAAGACCTGCGGCGCGCGCTGAAGGGCGTGTCCCTGCTCGGCATCCGCTCGCGCACCCAGATCACCGATGAGGTGCTCGCGGCCGCGGATGGGCTTCTCGCGGTCGGCTGCTTCAGCGTCGGCACCAACCAGGTCGATCTGCTGGCGGCCCGCAAGCGCGGCATTCCCGTGTTCAATGCGCCGTTTTCCAACACGCGCAGCGTCGCCGAGCTCGTGATCGGCGAGATCGTGATGCTACTGCGGCGCATCTTCCCGCGCTCGGTGTCGGCGCATGAGGGCGGCTGGGACAAGTCGGCGACCGGCAGCCGCGAGGTGCGCGGCCGCACGCTCGGAATCATCGGCTACGGCAATATCGGCTCGCAGCTCTCGACGCTGGCCGAAGCGATCGGCATGCGCGTGATCTATTTCGACCGCACCGACAAGCTCCGCCACGGCAACACCGAGCCGGTCGAGAAGCTGGAAGAGCTGCTGGCGCAGAGCGATGTCGTCAGCCTTCACGTGCCCGAGACGCCGGAGACCGCGGGCATGATCGGCGAGGCGGAGGTGCGGGCGATGAAAGCAGGCTCGTTCCTGATCAACAACAGCCGCGGCACCGTGGTTGATCTCGATGCGCTCGCGGGCGCCCTGCGCGACGGCCATCTCGCCGGCGCAGCCATTGACGTGTTTCCGGTCGAGCCGTCCTCGAACTCGGATCGCTTCAAGAGCCCGGTGCAGGGCCTCGAGAACGTCATCCTCACCCCGCATATCGGCGGCTCGACCGAGGAAGCACAAGAGCGCATCGGCGGGGAAGTCGCGCGAAAACTGGTCGACTATTTCATCACGGGATCGACCATGGGCGCGGTGAATTTCCCGGAGGTGCAACTGCACTTGCGTCCCGCCGGTGCGCGCTTCAGCCATGTCCATCGCAACGTGCCGGGCATGCTGCGGCGGCTGAACGAGGTTTTCCTCCAGCGCGACATCAACATCGTCGCGCAATATCTGGAGACCGCCGGCGACCTCGGCTACGTCGTGCTCGACGCCGACCTCGGGGGCGAGGATTCAGGCGCGCTGCTTGCGCATATCCGCGCGCTTGAGGGCACGGTCGGCGCACGGCTGGTATTCGAGCACTGAACCGCCCTACGTTCCGGTTGCATCTTGCGGTCACAGCTCCCACACTGCTGTCATCCTCGGCGTGCTACAATCACGTCGAATTTGAGCTTCAGTTGCGTGAGTGTCCGCCATGGAACGAGACGCCGTACTGATTGATCTCGCGCTTCAGGGCGGCGGTTCGCACGGCGCCTTCACTTGGGGTGTGCTCGACCGCCTCCTGGAAGAGAGATGGCTAGAGATCGCAGCGATCTCCGGAACCTCCGCAGGCGCGATGAACGCGGCCGTGCTGGCGGACGGCTGGACGGCCGGTGGCGCCGAGGGCGCGCGCGACGCGCTCGAAAAATACTGGCGCCGCGTTTCGAAGGCTGCCGCCTTTAGTCCGCTCCAGCGCTCGCCGCTCGATCGATTGATGGGGCGCTGGACGCTCGATACGTCGCCCTTCTACATTCTCACCGATTTGATGTCGCGCGTGCTGTCGCCCTACGATCTCAATCCGACCGGCTACAATCCGCTGCGCGCCGTGCTGGCCGAGAGTATCGATTTCGAGCGGCTCGCGAACTCGCCAATAAAGCTGTTCGTCACCGCGACGCGGGTGCGCACCGGCCGTGGACGGATCTTCCGCAATGCCGAGATCACGGCGGACGTGCTGCTGGCGTCGGCCTGCCTGCCGACCATGTTCCGCGCGATCGACATCGACGGCGAACCCTATTGGGACGGCGGCTTCGCCGGCAACCCCACGATCACGCCGCTCATTCGCGAAAGCGATGCGCACGACACGATCCTGGTGCAGATCAATCCGACCGAAACGCTCGAAGAGCCGCGGACGGCTGCGGAGATTCTCAATCGATTGAACGAGATTTCGTTCAATTCGCCCCTGATGAAGGAATTGCGCATGATCGCGCTGCTGCGCCAGGCGGCCGACCCCGGCAGCGGCGAGGGCGCGCGCTGGGCAAAGATGCGGACCCACCGCGTCAAGAGCGACATGCTGGCGAAGTTCGGCGCGTCATCCAAGCTCAACGCCGAATGGGAGTTCGTCTCGATGCTGCGCGCCGAGGGGCGCCTGGCCGCGGACGCGTTTCTCGCCGCGCACGGTGCCGACATCGGCCGGCAATCGACCGCCGATCTCGACGTCCTGCTGTCGGAGTGCTGAGGCATGGGTCTTCTCGGCCTCCTCGTCGGGCTCGCCCTGCTCGTCCTGTTCGCTTTTCGCGGCTGGAGCGTGCTTCTGCTGGCGCCGTTTGCAGCGCTCGTTGCCGCGTTGTTCGGCGGCGAGCCGCTGCTTGCGAACCTGACCCAGGTGTTCATGGTGCATGCGGCGGGATTTCTGGCGCAATTCTTCCCGATCTTCCTGCTTGGCGCGGTCTTCGGCAAGCTGATGGACGATAGCGGTGCGGTCACGTCGGTCGCCGMCTTCATGGCGGAGCGCCTCGGCGAGCGTCGCGTGATCCTGGCGGTGGTGCTCGCCGGTGCCGCGGTGACCTATGGCGGCGTCAGCCTGTTCGTTGCGTTTTTCGTCATCGTTCCCATGGCCCGCTCGCTGTTTCGCGCGGCTTCGATCCCGCGTCGCCTGATCCCGGCTGCGATCGTGCTGGGAACGTCGACCTTCACCATGTCGGCCTTGCCGGGCACGCCGTCGATCCAGAATGCGATCCCGATGCCGTTCTTCGGCACGACGCCGTTCGCAGCGCCAGGTCTCGGTATCATCGCCTCCCTCATCATGCTCGTGACAGGATTGTGGTGGCTGCACCGCGCTGAAGCCGCAGCGCGCCGTACCGGAGAAGGCTATGGCGACGACATCGAGGGCGCGACCGAGCGCGCCGCCGCCGACGAGCTCGTGCGCGAGCGCGCCACGACCGCGCGCGAGTTCGATCCGGCGGAACTCCAGCACGGTCAGCGTAGCGAGCGGCCGTCGCCCGTGTGGAGTGCGATCGCGCCGCTGATCGTGGTCGTCATCGTGAATCTGGTGATGTCGCTCGTGGTGCTGCCGCGGCTCGATGTCAGCTATCTCGCCGAGCAGCGTTTTGGTGAAACGACGCTCGCGGCCGTCGCGGGCGTGTGGTCGGTCGCGGTCGCGCTGACTGCGGCCATCGTCACGACCATCGCGCTGAACCGGGCCCGCCTGCCGGCGCTTCGCCGCACCATGGACGCCGGGGCCAATGCATCGGTCCTGCCTGCGTTCAGTGTCGCCAGCCTCGTCGGATTCGGTGCGGTCGTCGCCTCGCTGCCGGCGTTCACGATCGTGCGGGACTGGGTGCTGGCGATCGAAGGCGGACCGCTGGTCTCGCTAGCGGTTGCGACCAACATCCTGGCCGCGCTGACCGGGTCGGCGTCAGGCGGCCTGACGATCGCGCTGGACGCGCTCGGCCAGACCTATGTCGAGCTCGCCGCGCGCACCGGCATCGCCCCTGCCTTGATGCACCGCGTCGCGGTGATCGGCTCGGGGACGCTCGACATCCTGCCGCACAATGGCGCGGTGGTCAGCCTGCTCGCGATCTGCGGCCTGACGCACCGTGACAGCTATTTCGACATCGTGATGGTCGGCATCGTGACGTCGCTGCTGGCGCTGGTCGCCGTAATCGCATTGGGTAGTGCGCTGGGATCGTTCTGAAGGAAGGCCAGCAAGCGATTGACGGAAGGGCGAAGGTTGCATTGAATGCGGCCAACCGTCGGATACAAAAATAGGGAAAGCCAGGGTGGAAACGATGACGCGAAAGAACGCGAAGCGGTGTGCATTACTCGTGGGTGCGGCGGTCGCGCTGAGTGCGAATGCCGTGTCGGCGGCGACGCTGGCGGAGGATGCGGAGATGGTCTGCAAAAGCCTCGCTGGCGGCGCCGATGCCGTGAAGATCGTTTCCGCGACATTGCTGGCGCCGTCGCAACTGGCTGTCGCCGAGCGCGGGCCGACGCCGTCTGGGCGCATCACGCCGGCCAATCCCGGTTTCTGCAAGGTGCTGGGTCACATCGACCCAACCGATCCCAAGGCGCCGCCGATTAAATTCCAGGTCAACCTTCCCGTCGAATGGAACGGGCGCTCCGTTCAATATGGCGGTGGGGGCTTTAACGGCGTGCTGATCACCGGCCTTGGGCTGCCGCCGGCCTATCCGTTCGACAAGCCGTCGCCGCTGGCGCGCGGCTTCGTCACCTACGGCACCGATTCCGGCCATGAGTCCAAGCCAGGCGAGCCGCCGCAACTGTTCGCGCTGAATGACGAAGCCTTCGAGAATTTCGCCCACCGTGCCTACAAGAAGGTGCGCGACGCCGCGGTTGGGCTGATGGAGCGCACCTACGGCAAGAAGCCGGAAAAAATGTACTTCATGGGCTCGTCCGAGGGCGGCCGCGAAGGCCTCACCATGGCGCAGCGTTACCCTGATGATTTCGATGGCATCTTCGCCCGCGTGCCCGTGATCAACTGGGTCGGCCTGCAGCATGCCGGCACGCGCTCGGGGCTCGCGACCATGGGCGAGGGCTGGATCAATCCGGCGCAGGTCAAGCTCGTGGCCGATTCCGTGCGGCAGGCTTGCGACAAGGCCGACGGCTCCGATAATGCGCTGGTGCAGGACCCCGTAGCCTGCAAGGCAGCGTTCAAGGTCGAGACGCTGCGTTGTGCGGCGGGCCAGAGCGGCGATCAGTGCCTCACCGATGCACAGATCAAGGCCGTGAACACGCTGCACGGGACCTACAAATTCCCGTTCGCGCTCGCCAACGGGCTCGACGATTATCCGGGCTGGGGCGTGTCGGGCGAGGATGCGGCGGCGATCGGACCGACCGGTGGCTGGGTGGCGTGGTGGCTTGGCACAGCGCCACCCGCGCAGCCGCCTGCCCCCAACAACGGCATCGCCTGGATCTACGGCGCCGGCGGCATTCAACATGTGTTCGCACGCGATCCCAAGCTCGACGTCACCACCTACAAGGTCGAGGAGCACAAGGCGCGGCTGATCGAGGTCTCGAGCCTGATGGATTCGACCGATCCCGATCTCAGCCGGTTTCGCGGACGCGGCGGCCGGCTGATCATGCTCGAGCACATGGCTGACTATGCGCAGAGCCCCTATGCCGGCATCCGCTATTTCGAGAGCGTCGAACGCAAGCTCGGCAAGGCCGAGACGGCGGAATTCGCGCGGCTCTACACCGCGCCCGGCGTCGACCATGTCGGCTCCGGCGCGCCGGCCAATGTCGACATGCTGAGCGCATTGGTCGACTGGGTCGAGAAGGGCAAAGCGCCCGGCGATCTGGAGGTCTCTGAGCAAAAGGTCGAGGCGCCGTCGTTTGCCGTGTTGCGCGCGATGCCGCTGTGCCGCTGGCCGTCCTGGCCGCGTTACAAGAGCGGCCCGGTCACGGAGACGTCCAGTTTCACCTGCGCGCCGTGAGGCGGCTCTTCACCTCTCCCCGCTTGCGGGGAGAGGTCGGATCGCTCTTGCGATCCGGGTGAGCGACTGTGTTCGCTGTCAAGCGGGTTGCCATGGTGTTTTAGTCCTGATCATGACATTGAGGATGGTCAGCAGCTTGCGGGCGACGGCGATCAGGGCAACGAGCTTCGGCTTTCCATTGGCCACGAGGCGCTCAAAGAAGGCCTTGAGGACGGGGTTGTGACGTCTGGCGGTCATTGCTCCCATGAACAATACCGTTCGCACCGCTTGTCGCCCGCCACCAATGAAGCTTTTTCCGCGCCATTGGCCGGATTGGCGCGTGT